>CAWUKV010000034.1:0-31346 GCA_963923025.1 uncultured bacterium | reverse complement strand
TAATTTGTCCGGAAAACATCAGGACAGGTTGATGTTTCTCATAAGTTCTCAGCTATTGAGCGTCTCATTACTTGAGCCCTAGCTGAACCCATGATCGAGATCCCCCAGCCTTGAGGCGCAAGCGCTCAAGCCCTTCATCCATAAGGAGATTGGTTCTATGTCCCCTGGCATCATCATCACCGCATTTGTTGTGTCTTTGCTGTTAGTGTTTGGTAACAAAACGGACAAAGCTACACAAGAGAACAAAGACAGCACAGTATCAATACCCGGTTCCCTTCGGGTTACCTCAGTTGAAGAGCTAACTGAGATATTGGGTGACGCCGCCGATGCCGAAGTCTTCATTGTTAAAACTGCGTCGCCTGTTTCGAAGTAGGTTTATCCGCTAAGTCCACTCAATCTACAGCATCGCCTAGATCAGCAACCTCAGCCCCATGAGCCCGAGCAGAACTAGCATGACATAGCGAAACTGAGCGGCATCAATGTAGCGAGAGAGACCGATCCCCAAGCCAATGCCCCCAGCAAAAAAGGGTAGCGTCCAGGCCGTGGTCTGGAGCAAGCTGGGGGTAATGTTCCCTTGCCAAGCATGCAGCGCGATCGCACCCAGCGATGTGACGAGAAACACGCTGGGAAGATTGCCTTTGAACTGTTCGGGCTGCCAGCGATGACAGTTGCCGTAGATGACAACGGGCGGCCCGCCCGTGTTGAACGCACCGGTCAGCACGCCAGACACGGCCCCAAACGCATAGGCCCAGCGTGGCGACTGCAAGGCAGGCAGAGAAAACCGCAATCCGTCGTAGGCAACATAGGCCAGGAGCAGCGCCCCAAGCAGCCGCAGCGTCCACTGCTCAGGGAGGTAGTACAACCCCCACAGCCCCAGCGGGATGGTGAGCAGCGCGGCCGCGATGAGCCGAACCACCATGGCCCCTTCAAAGCTATCGCGGTAGTGCCAGCAGAGTATGGCGTTGCCCGCAGCAGAAACAAGGACAATCAGCGGTACCGCTGTTTGCAGGTCCATGAGGAGCGGCAGCAGCGACACCGCCACTAACGCAAAGCCAAACCCGGTCAAGCTCTGCACGGTTGCAGCCGCTAAAACGATGCTGCCAATTACCCAAAGGTTGTCCATCATCAGTCTTTCCAGCTCTAGCGCGGTCCCTTCCAGCCCGTTCTTTCAGCCCTTTTGAGGGTTGGTGTAGCCGCTGTCACGTCGTCTGAGCTACACCGAGTAACGCTGTCCGGCGGCCCCGTGACTCAACCGGCACAGAGATTTAGTCGAGTGCTACAGCTACAGTATGGCTGATTGTTAAGCAATGTTGCGAGTTTGACACATCATTTTTTGCGGTTGGGATGTACCAAATTTGAGCTTTTTTACCCAGAGCTTCAAAAAAGTTTGGATGACCTGTTAGTTTTTTGGGCGTCAGGTTGCATAATCAACGCTAAAATCACCGACCACAAATCGACTGCTGCGATCGCAGCACGTTCCTATGACCCCAATCAATTCTGTCAGTACCCCCAAAGACATTGCCCAGGAGATGGTTCAAGGCTGCATTGCCCGGCGGCTGCGTCAGGTTAACCGCATGGTGACCCGGCTCTACGACGATGCCCTTCGGGGGTTAGGGCTAACGGTTAATCAGCTCAACATTTTAGCTACGGTTGTCAGCCAAGGGCAAATGCAGCCCGGGCATCTGGGCCTGGTGCTGGGGATGGAGAAATCCACCGTGAGCCGGACCATTGATCGCATGGCTAAGCGCGGCTGGCTGGAGGTTGGCCCTGGCAAAGACGGACGCAGTCAGTCCCTGAAGGCGACTCAGCAAGGGCGGCAGTTGCTGATTAAGGCAGCCCCCATTTGGGACGAGCTACAGGCTGGGGTTCTAGAGTCTGTCGGGGCTGGGGGGCTAACGCTGCTCTCTGGCCTGGGCATCACCTCGGAGCCAGAGCCGACGCCCGAGCTCTATGTCACTGAAGATTTGGCGACGGCGTTTTACCAGTAGGTGGATCGCAGCCGTGGGTTACTGAGTCTGAAAGTCATTGTTTTCAGGCTTTTCCGCCTAATTTAGAGAGCTTTTTGTCGAGAAATCAAATCAAACTGTTACTTTCGGTGCATCCGTGGGTTTACTGAACCCAATCCTGTGCGAGGAGTGAGCTACGTGGTGATAGCGTTCAAAAGCAAGTTGTCAAATCAGAAGTCCGATGGAGTCCTGCCGCAGCGGCAGCGGCAATCCGCAGTTTTTTCCGCGAAGACATCGGTAACCCGGCTACCGAAGCAGTCCCAGCAGTTGCCACTATGGCTCAAGCTGCTAGTGGTGGCCCAGCAGGGGTCTACGGCTTTAGCTGGGGGGTTAATGGCCGCCGCGTTGATGGTCTATAGCTGGACGGTTTACGTGGACAAGATGGTGTTTCGGACCTCCCGAGAGCTGGAAGCGCTCAAAGCTGAAACTCAGCAAATGACCACCACTAACGAGACGCTGAAACACACCTTGGCCGAACGAGCAGCCCAGACAGGCTCAGGCTTTCGAGATTATCAGCCCGGCCAAGCGCTGTTTGTGGTACCTGCGCCCGTTCGTCCAGGGGCAGACCCGTCTGGGACCCCGGCAGAAACCGCGACAGATCTGCCGCGTCCCCTGGGCTACTAAGCCGCTGCCACGTCCAGAACAGTCGTTTTCCTGACGAAAACTACGAACCGGACTTAGGGCTGTGTGCAGCCGATGCTACATACAGCCACCACTGCTGACTTCACTTGCTTTTTATGACTTCTACGCCTCCCCTACGCCATCCCCGATCTCGCTCGCGTCCGCGGGGTCGTATGGGGGGGCCTCGTCCTCCGGCGCGATCGCAGCAGCGTCCCTCCCCCAAAAAGCGCCTGCTGATAGTTTGGGGGCTATTGCTGCTGGGGATGCTGGGGCTCAGCGGTAAGCTTGCTCAGCTCCAGCTAGTCAGGGGCGGAGAACTCAAAGCATTAGCGGAAGAGCAGCAGAAAATCTACTCCGTGCCCCGAGCGGCGCGGCGGTCCATGATTGATCGCACCGGCGATGTGCTGGCAGTCGACCGGGTCGTGTACACGCTGTACGTGCATCCGCTGCTGTTTAAGCAGTCTTCAACGGCAGTAGCCGAAACGCTAGGACCGCTGCTCGAGCAGTCTGAATCGGCCTTGGTGGATCAGTTTGCGTCGCAAGATACCGGCATTAAGCTGATGAATGACGTACCCGAGGCGTTGGCACAGCGCATTCGGCAGGCACGGTTAGATGGCATCGAGCTCATTCCCAGCCAAAAACGGTTTTACCCCCAGCAGGCGCTGCTGTCTCAGCTGGTGGGGTACATCAATTTGGACGGTGAAGCCCAGGCAGGGCTGGAATATAGCCTGCAAACGCAGTTGGAATATCCGAGCGACCCGGATGCTGATACAACCTACAACCCACTGCGCCAGGAGTCTGTCAAAGACAATCTCAAGCTACAGCTCACCATCGACAGCCGCCTACAGCGTGTGGCTCAGCGGCAGCTGGAAGCGACGGTGCAGCAGCACGGTGCAAAACGCGGTGCGGTCTTGGTAATGGACAGCCACAATGGTGAGCTGCTAGCCATGGCGATGACGCCCACCTACGATCCCAACCGCTATTACGAGGCGGAATTAGAGGAGTTTCGTAACTGGGTGGTGAGTGATGTATATGAGCCAGGGTCGACGTTTAAGCCCATCAACGTGGCGATTGCGTTGCAAGAAGGCATCATTGGCCCCGACGACTATATATATGATGAAGGTCGCCTGATCTATGACCAGTGGACCATTAAAAATGCTGATTACGACTCTGTTGGCGGGCGGGGCTCCATCACCATCACAGATATTTTGCGTCACTCCAGCAATGTGGGTATGGTCCATATTATGGAAAAGCTGGACAGAGCGACGTACTACGACTGGCTCCATAAGCTAGGTCTAGACCAGCCCTCGGGGATCGAGCTACCCGCTGAAGCGTCGCCCCAACTTAAGGATCGCGCTCAGTTTGTGGCGAGCCCGGTAGAGGCCGCGACCACAGCCTTTGGGCAGGGCTTTGCGATCACGCCCCTACACCTGGTTCAGATGCATGCGGCCCTGGCCAACGGCGGGCGGCTGGTGACGCCCCACGTGGTGCGCGGCCTGGTGGATGGCGATGGCGATCTGGCTTGGCAGCCGGACCGCCCCGCTGCGCCCAAAATCTTTTCGGCGGGTGTAACACAGGACGTGCTGCAAATGATGGAAGCGGTGGTGCAAAGCGGTTCCGGTGAACCAGCTCAGGTGGCGGGCTATCGCGTTGGCGGTAAAACCGGCACCTCACAAAAGGCCAGCAGCTCAGGGACCTATGGCAGCGGTCGGGTGACCAGTTTTGTCAGCATTCTGCCCATCGACAAGCCCCGTTACGTGGTGCTCGCTGTAATTGACGAGCCATCAACGCAGAATGCCTACGGTTCTACAGTGGCTGCCCCGCTGGTGAAGACTGTGATCGAGGCGTTGGCAGTACTAGAAGGCGTTGCCCCCGCATCAGAATAGGTCGATGGAGTAGATTGATGTTTTATAGTCAAGAATCCTCACGGAATCTGCCATGACCAACGAAGTGAGCCAGTGGCTGGCCGAAATTAAAACCCTACAGCGGCAGCTGGCCGAAATACGCCAAGAGCGTGACCAGGCCTATGCCAGTGCGACCAACTGGCGCAAGCTGTACGAGTCCGAGGCGCAACAGCGGCGGGACTCGACCGAGCAGTCGCAGATGCGCATTCAAGCGCTCACCCAAACCCTCAACAGCTACCAGGGGGATGTGCCCAACGAAGCTGACTTGCAGGCGGTGATTGACCGGGTCGACCAGATTGAGGGGGTGGCGGAGCTGCGATCGCAGCTGATTGAGGCGCTGAAGCTTTGTGACCAGCTATCCCGTCGTCTCAAGCACGAGCAGACCAGCCACGAGCAAACCCGTCAGAGTCTGACGACTGCGCTGGGCGATGCCATTGACCTGTTGGCTAAGGATCAACCGACCCCAGCGACATCACCGTCCGCGACTTCCGAAAATACCGATTCAACCCCATCCGCCGATTAAGCACCTGAACGGGTTACCCGTCCACTCTACAAATCGGCCTAGACATCGGAATCGACAGACTGCTCTCTCCGCTAAACTTCAATTTACAAAATTAAGGTACAATGCCTGTGCTATTTCACTAAGTAATAATTCCTAGTGAAGCAGTCTTAGGTGAAGAGGGGGAAAAGACTACTATGTCTCAAGCTGTTACGTCCCAAGCTGTATCGTCTCAGGTTTCGACACGTTCACCCGCCAAGGTGGCCAACGACAACACAATTTGCTGGATCGAAGTTAAGCAGTACCCATACCAGCCAGACCATCAAGTCGAACTGCTGCACCTACAGGCAGAAGCCGATGCGTTACTGCTACAGCTCCAAGCTGTCAATCAAAAGCGTCAGCTAGTGGCCCAGCCCTAGCCAGGCCAACGCACAGAAAAGCTTTGGGAAAAGTTTTGGATCGATAGTCGGCAGTTCTAGGAGCTGCCGTTTAAGGTTGAGGGTAGACCACCTATCTTCGACTATCCCTATGGGGGCATACGACCTAGATAAACCGCAGCATGACCGGCAGCATGGCCCTCGTCCTTTAAGCCTTAAGGACAGCTATCGCTGCCCCATCTGTGCGACAGGGCAGCTGTCAGAGCTCGTACTGATGGATGCGTTTTCCTGTAATTTTTGCCGCCACATTTTTACAGCAAATCTGCTCAACCAGTCGATACAGGTGGTTGATACGGCCCAGCCAGTGGTGTGGTTCTGGACCGGCGATCGCTGGCACAGTCATCGCCGTGGCAATGCTCAGGTCACCGTGACAATCTGCCTGGTGGCGCTAGTGCTGTCCTGTTTGCCAGCCGCCCTGATTGCCCTCTCCAGCTACTTGTTTCCGCCGCTACAGCCGACCACAGGCGTACAGTTTTCGATGGTTTGGGCTGGGTTGGCCCTCTTCCTCCACGGCGGCATGGTGCTGTGGCTGATTGCCGAACATTACCAGTGGCCTTGGTACGTCTCGGCCAAGGTGCGGCTCTATCGATGGGGGTAGGTTGCCAATGCTGGCCTTCCCAGATCAGGGATGCGCCAGGGCAGCAGTATCCCAGCCGGGGTAAGGGGAAAAGGTAAAGGGTCTAGGCTATAACCTCATGGCCCCGGGGCAATCGCTACTCCCTGACTGAGTCCGAGGTAACCACATCCGAAGGCGAGGTTGCTAGTACTGGCAAAGCTTCGCTGACCGGCTGGTTGAACAGCACCATGGTTGTAGTTTGGTTATCGTCGAAGCCGATCCGCTGATAGAACTTTTGCTCGTTGGTGGTCATAAGATAGACGCGTTCAACCCGATTCATATGAGGGTGGGCCAATAGTGTCTGAACCAGCTTGCGGCCTAATCCTGCCCCTTGGTAGTCAGGATGAATCACCACATCCCAAATGGTGGCCCTGTAAACGCCGTCGGAGGTAGCCCGCGCAAATCCAATGATGGTGTCACCATCCCAAGCTGTGACGATGGGATAGCTGTTTGCGATCGCAACTCGCAACTCATCAATGCTGCGGTCCTGTGCCCAGAAGGCAGTCTGATTGAATAAACGCTGAAGCTGAGTCAGCTCATCAACTGACCCAATCGCTGCTGTGCGAAACTGAATGTTACGACAATCTATAGACACTGCCTTTGACACCTGCTTGTAAAGAACAAACGACCGAGATCACAGAAGCGTCTTGCTTCCACGTGGCCAGTTTGCCGCTGACTCAGACTGAGACAGCCCCGGCAAAAACTTGGCCGCTTCTCAGCTTACTCACAGAACATTGAATTTGGAACCCACGGGTCTACCGTTTTAGACCTATAAAGACAGTATTCTATGACACATAATCGAATCAAAAACTGGTATCGGTGGTCTGCTATCGTCCGTGCTGTTTGCGGCATAGCCGTAGTTGTGCTAGTCGGGGCTAGCGCGTCTTATGCCCTGGGGCACGATTCCCCAGCATCAGGTTTAAGGTTTGGTTTAGACCTGGCTCAGGCAGAGGCCGCGCCTGCAGCTGTCGTCGGCACGGTTGATGCGGTGGCGGCTAATCAGCAGGCCGGGCGCGATCGCTACATTGCCCAGTGCAGCACTTGCCACTTACCCGTGCCGCCAGCGGTCCTGCCACGGGAGACTTGGACGACGCTGATGACCGACACAGCTCACTACGGGGTTGCCCTTGAGCTGTTGCCACGATTCGATCAGCAGCTGGTGTTGAACTACTTGCGCACGTACTCCCGCGAAAACTGGGGCAGCCGTATTCCCGCTTTTCGGGTGGCTGATTCAGCCTACTTCACAGCGCTACATCCAGATATCACCTCTGACCAGCCGGTGAGACTGTCAAGCTGTGTGGCCTGTCATGATCAGGCTGATGCCGGTAACTTTAGACGCTGGCAGGTGCCGCTGTCTGACTAAAACGGTACAGGAGAATTTTACCTCCGCAATTTTTCCTAAATCCCAGAATTTTTAGGCAGATTTACCAAAAATTAGGCGATTGGTCCGTCTATGCAAAATTATGAATAAACCGATCCTGGGGCGTAGGCTTCTCTCCGCCATTCGACGTATCACTGAGATGTCAGCAGCCTGCTGTCTCTAGTGACTTCCGGCGCGCAGCTCTTCAACGAGACCTAGCCTACCGTTAGGAATTTTAGAGTCAGTCAGGAATCAGCGGTTCACATCTGTAGCTAAAGACGTCCGCCGTTATGCTGATGGTTGGTTCGAGAGGTGGACAACGAAAACTGTTCTACAACTCTGCTAGGGCAGTCACAGCAAAACTTAGCGCACTAACATAATCTGTTGTGTTGCTGTGTTTGTTCTTTCGAAAACGCCTAAATATACTGCATCACAGATCGCTGTCGCGAAACAACGCACTGACAGCGATCAGGCTAGTACTGCCTGTCGCAGTGCTGTAAATGTTTGGGGCGCAGTATTGAAAGTATTGAGAAACCAACAGCGGCGGACAACAAACTACTCGTCACTGAAGAAAATCATGCAAAATCGCAAATCTCTACGCGTTACCCGTCGTCTGACCAGCACTGTTGCAGGGCTTTCAGTGCTAGCTGCAGGGTTGACCCCCGCAGCAGTTGCCCAAGACGCAGCCTCTGGCCGAGCTATGTTTCAGGCCACCTACAATGCCCTAGAGCGTGTCTCTAATGAGGGCTACACGGTTGAAAACCTGGATGGTGTGCCTGAATACACCACCTACCTAAGAGACGGCGAGACTCAGCAAGTCCGCGTTAACATCCCCACAGCCGGTGACTACATCCTAGTTATTGGCGGTGACAACGATACGAACGACTTGGATGCCTACTTCTCGCAAATTAACTCTAGCGACACCAGCTATGGCCCGACTGCGTTCTTTGACTTCACGGTGACCCGTCCGGGCGACTTCACCTACGAGATCGATATGCTCGACTGCAGCACGCCCAACTGTGGTGTCTATGCCGTACTCCTACGGGTTGGCAACTAGCCCATCAGGGCAGTAGACCGACGGCTTATCGTGCCCACTGACGCGCTGTTGCCTGGTTTCTATGGCAGCGGCGCGTTGCGTTGAGGGGGCGGCGGTCTGGCTACGGCTGAACATCTAAGCCGTTATAGCGATTCATCGCCTGCTCAACACCTTTGCGCAGGCTAAGGTGAATGGCATCCACCGCCACAGGAATCACCGCGTTGATGTGTTTTCGGGCTTCAGGCGCAAATTTGCCCAGCACGTGGGAGACAACACCGTTCTCCTGACCTTTGTTGGCCGTGCCAATGCCAACCCGTAGCCGGGGAAAATCCTGGGTGCCTAGGTGAGAAATAATCGACTTCATGCCGTTGTGCCCCCCAGCTGACCCAGACTGACGCAGCCGCAGGCGGCCCACAGGCAGATCCATGTCGTCGTACACCACCAGTACCGCCGCGGGGTCAAATTTGTACCAGTCCAGCACTGACCGCACGGCCTGTCCGGAGCGGTTCATGTAGGTTGTGGGTTTGAGAAAAATGAGCCGTTCTCCCGCTGGGGTGCGGGCATCACCAACCGCACCGTGAAAGCGCTTGTTATCAGCCATGGACGCAGGCCAGCCCTTGGCTAAGGCATCAACCACCTCAAAGCCAACATTGTGGCGGGTTTGGTCGTACTTGGCTCCAGGATTGCCCAGGCCCACAATCAGTTGTGGTAAGACTGGTGCGGTATCGGCCATAGCGATAGGAGAGGATTGAATTAGGGGGGTGTCCTGTCTGTGTTGATGACGCCAAGACCACGGATTATGTAGGCTAAGACCGACTAAGAGGCTGTGGCCGTATCTTCGGCTGCTTCAGCCTCAGCGATAGGCTCCGCCGCCTCGGGGGCCAGTGCCTTTTTCTCAGGCTTTTCTAGGGTTGCCTGCATCGGTGTGCGGGCGGCCTTCTCGATGCGATCCGTTTCTTTCTTAAACTCAGCTTCGAACTCTTTGGAGGCGTCTTGAAACCCCTTGATAGCTTTGCCTAAGCTGCGGCCAATCTCGGGCAGCTTCTTGGGTCCGAATACCAGCAGGGCAACGGTCATAATCAGGGCCATCTCAGGCAGGCCAATACCAAAAATATTCATAGGGCTTTAAAAGAAATGGTATTCGGTCGTTTAGCTTAGACGCGCAGCAGGGAAGGTTAAATCCTCGCTAGGTGTTACTTTCCATCATACATGGACCGCTTTTGGCCATGAGTAATGCTGATTGATTCAGTCGATTAATCAATAGAACGGTTCAAACAGCAAAAACGGGGGCAGGCCAATACGACCTAGCCCCCAATCAATTGATGCCTAGCCTATGCTTGGGCTGGCTTGGCCTTAGAAGTTGAGGCTACGCCAGTCAACGTCTACGCCCTGAATCTGAATGGAGTTGTTATAAAGCTGAAGAATAATCAGCAGGAAGACGAAAAATAGGCCAATGAAGACGGCCATTAGGGGTGTGGTTCCCCAGCCAGGGGCAACCTTACCGTACTCGGAGTTGAGTGGCTTGAGCAGGTTGCCCAGTTTTGTCTGCTGTCCCATGGGTGATTACCTTAAGGTCACTTTATATTCTGTAATATCATAGAGTTTACAGGCTTTCCTTCTAAATTGATCTTATGGATTCTGCAACAGTTCTTATTGTTTCCGTCGGCTCCATCGTGGTGGCCTTTACCGGCTTTGCGGTTTATCTAGCGTTCGGCCCACCGGCAAAGCAGTTGAGCGATCCCTTCGAGGACCACGAAGACTAGCTTTTGGCAGGAAGGATGACGCTAACCCAGAGTCTAGGGCTGGATACGAGTGATGGTCTCGCCAGTTCGACACCTTGCTTGCTATAATCAGATGCTCTGAACTCCGTGTGGTGTCTTTGCCTGCCCGTTGAAGCTCTGGAATACCGGGCTTTGCAGGTTTTTGGTATAGGCCGCAGGATATTAGGCTGCCACAGCGTGACAACCCGAACCGGCTCCGCTGCAGGTTTGCGGTGTTTCGATGTTCAGTCACGCCGCTGGCAAAGCACTTTCATTACTTCCACTAAGCAGCAGATTTCATTCACCTATGATTAAGATTCGACTGAAGCGGTACGGCAAAAAGCGCGAAGTGAGTTACCGCATCGTAGCGATGAACAGCAGCGATCGCCGCGACGGTCGTCCTTTAGAAGAGCTGGGCTACTACAACCCCCGTACTGATGAAACCCGTTTGGACGTACCTGCCATTCTGAGTCGGCTCAAGACGGGTGCCCAGCCAACGCCGACCGTCAAGCGCATTCTTGAGAAGGGCGGTGTTTACGAACAGCTCAAGGCATCCGCAGGTTCTGCAGGCTAGTCTCGACAGGCTAAGAATCCTTGGCGTCCTATCGTGGGATGTGGCTGAAAGCGGCTAACGGGTAAGGCTGGATGCCTGAGGCTATTCCAGTTGCCGGTGATAGCTGGCGACACCGCAGTAAAATATTGCGATAGTCGTCTCTCTTAGGCTAGAACCCGCCGCTTCGGCGCTGCAAGTTCACTACTTAAATGTCTACGAAGGTATGAGCGTGCCTGACTTTGAAGCCCTAGTCCGCTTTTTGATTCAACCACTACTCGATCAGCCCGATTCTCTTAAGGTTCATTGTGAGACGCTGGCGGGCGGTCAGCGGGTCTGGGTGCGGGTTGCCTTCGAGGGCGAAGATAAGGGCCGGGTATACGGGCGTGGTGGGCGTAACATTCAGGCCATTCGGCATATCGTCGCGGCAACGGGCAAGCTGTCAGGCTGTGACGCTCGTCTAGATGTCTTTGGGGAGCCCAACCATCGTGAGGGCGGTGGTGGTGGACCTCGCGGCGGTGGTCGCGGTGGTCGTGGGGGGCGTGGCAGTTCTCGACCGCGCCCGCGTCGGCGCGATGACGGTGAACGGTCTCGCGGCTGAGGCTCTGAATGGACAATTCTGTCACCTATGAGTTTCCCGGCTCAGCTCAGGCCATGGCGATGGCTGGGTATCGGGAAGATACCCTGAAGCGGCTGGCTCGGCAGACCGGGGCAACGCTAGTACTGCGCGGCAGTGAGCTGCTGATTTCGGGAACGGAAAACCAGGTGGCGCGATCGCAGCGTCTGGTCGAAGCCCTAAAGCCCCTATGGAGCAAGGGACAGACCGTAGAAACCGCTGACCTGATGACCGCTATCCACGCGGTGGATACCCATCAGGAAGAACGGCTGAGCGACCTCCAGCAAGACGTTATTACTCGCACTCGGCGCGGTCAGACGATTCGGGCCAAAACCTTTCGTCAGCGGCAGTACGTACGGGCACTCCGCAACAACGACGTTACCTTTTGTGTGGGCCCAGCCGGTACGGGTAAAACCTTTTTGGCCGCGATGGTGGCAGTCCAGGCCCTGCTCGACAACGAATACGAACGGCTAATTCTGACGCGTCCGGCGGTAGAGGCAGGGGAGCGGCTGGGTTTTTTGCCCGGCGATTTGCAGCAAAAAGTAAACCCCTACCTGCGTCCGCTTTACGATGCACTGCACGAACTAATCGATCCAGAACGGATTCCCAGCTTGATGGAGCGCGGCGTTATTGAGGTGGCCCCCTTGGCCTACATGCGAGGGCGGACGCTGAGTAACGCCTACGTGATTTTGGACGAAGCCCAAAACACTACCCCCGCCCAAATGAAGATGGTACTGACGCGGTTGGGCTTCAAATCGCGCATGGTGGTAACCGGCGACGTCACCCAAACCGATTTACCCAGCTATCAGCAGTCGGGGTTAGCCCAAGCGCTCAAAATTCTCAAAGATGTAGAGGGCATTGCCGTTTGCCAGCTGACAGCGGCAGATGTGGTGCGGCACCCGATGGTGCAGCGCATTGTTGCCGCCTACGAAAAGCAGGACGCTCAGCAGTCCCCTCGTCCCCCCGTCCCCCGAACGTCTGGGTCTCCATCTTCTGAGCGGCGATAGCCACACAGTCCATCACAATCCTTCACCAGGGTACAGCTATGGCAGTTTTACACGGTTGCTGGTTATCGGATAAACAGCGCTTCTGGCTCTGGGGCGAGACCTGGCGCAGGCTAGATCTCGATAGCTATCAGCTAGAGACTTTGCCGCAGCCCTACCCCTATGGTTTGTCTTTGAAGGAGCTGGGTGATGTTTTGGCGCAGCCGACGGACGGGCTGGACCTGAGCTGGTTGGCCGGTCGAGTGAAGTCGCAGGGGCACACCCAGACCGTGGCGCTGCCTAGTCAAATGACCGCGACTCACGCAGTGCCGGTGCTATCGGCTCAGACGACGTCGGTGGACGATGACGACGCTGATAGTGACAGTGAGCCTGTCCTATTTCCCTGGCCCGTGGATGGGGTGCTGCTGACGGCGAACAATGCCATCAAGCTACTCCTCAGTCTGCCGCTAGGGCAGTCGGCGGCGGTTGTCGGGGCCGACCTACGGTTTTGGTCGCACATGGTCCGGTGGGGCCTGGACCTAATGGCTCGGGGGAAATATCTACCCGGCATGAGTGCCGACAAGAAGGGCGCGATCGCAACCTGGAAGCTGCTACTCGATAGCGCTACCGACCAGCATCGGCTACGTCAGTTTGGTCAGCAGATGCCGCTCGTTTGCCGGATGCTTTTGCCAGAACCCACTAAAAAAGGCAAAAAGGCGGCAGAGCCCGCGCCCTTACTGCCCCTGCCTCAGTCTGCTCAGCCGCTGCTGCGCAGCTTTCTATCTGGCCTAATTGATGCCCAGGTTCGCAGCACCGCCCAAGAGCAGCCGATTCCGGCCAGTTCTGTGTTAACCAAAGAGCTGCCCCTACGCGAGTGGGTGAACGCGCTGGCTACGGCAAAGTCGAGTCGCTTTGACTCTCAACCGGCTGGGCTAGTCCGCCTCAACGATGCGCTGAATACTTGGACGTCTCCGCTACAGAACGTCGAAGGGGAGGCGCTAAATCAGCTGCGGACCTGTTTTGTGCTGGAGCCGCCACCCACCGGACAGCTGGACTGGACCCTGCACTATGCACTCCAGGGCATAGACAACGAAGCCTATCGGGTCAAGGCTGAAACGATTTGGCAGCATCCCGTAGATCAGTTCGACTACCGCGATCGCACCATCGAAGCCCCGCAAGAGACGCTATTGGGGGGTCTGGGCCGGGCCGCTCGTTTGTACCCCCCCATCAAGACGTCACTGACTGAGCAGTGCCCGACGGCCTGTCAGCTCGACCCAATCCAGGCCTACGAATTTATCAAGGTTACGGCCAACCGTTTGCTAGACAACGGCTTTGGTGTAGAACTGCCTGAAAATCTTAGGGATAGCGGCGAAGCTAATCGCCTAGGCATACGGGTTCAAGTCGTTGAACCCAGTAAAAAGCAGCGAGTCGGCCTACAAAGCTTGCTGAACTTTAACTGGGAGCTGTCGCTAGGCGGTGAGTCGGTAACTGAGGAGGAGTTTAAGGCGTTAATTGACCAGCAAACGCCCCTGGTCGAAGTTAACGGCCAATGGGTGGAGCTGCGTCCCCAAGACGTGCGGGCGGCACAGGGCTTCTTTGAAAATCGTAAGCAGAGCAACCGCCTGTCCATTGAAGACCTGATCCGCATTAGCACCGGCGATACCCAGCTGATCGATAAGCTGCCGGTAGTGGACTTTAAAACCTCTGGCAAGCTCAAGGAGCTGATTACTACGCTCACCACCGGCAACCAGTCCCTAGAAGAGATTGAGGAACCGGAGGGCTTTGAAGGGCAGCTGCGTCCCTATCAGGCCCGAGGCGTCTCCTGGCTATCTTTCTTAGAGCAGTGGGGTATGGGTGCCTGCCTAGCTGACGATATGGGTTTGGGTAAGACAGTCCAGCTGATTGCCTTTTTGCTGAAACTTCGCGCAGAAGATGCGCTGGCGGGGCCAGTGCTGCTGGTTTGTCCCACGTCGGTACTGACCAACTGGCAGCGCGAGGTCCATCGCTTTGGCCCCGACCTAAAAACGCTGATGTACCACGGCGATAAACGCCCTAAGGGTCGTGACCTAGCCAAGGCAACGCAGACGACCCATCTGGTGATCACCAGCTATGCGTTAGTCGCCCGGGACCTGAAAGGCCTGACGAAAATTACCTGGCGAGGTTTAGTCCTGGACGAGGCGCAGAATATTAAAAATGCCGATGCCAAGCAGTCCCAGGCTGTACGGGAACTGGAGAGTGAGTTCCGGATTGCGCTAACGGGTACCCCGGTTGAGAACCGTCTGACCGAACTGTGGTCAATCATGGACTTCCTTAACCCTAATTACTTAGGGCCTAAAAATTTCTTCCAGCGCCGCTTTGCCGCTCCGATTGAGCGCTACGGCGATACCGCCTCCCTCAAAACCCTGCGCGGTCTGGTTCAGCCGTTTATCTTACGTCGCCTCAAAACCGATCGCTCCATCATTCAAGATCTGCCCGAAAAGCAGGAGATGAACGTCTTTTGTGGGCTGTCAGCAGAACAGGGGCGGCTGTATCAAAAGACGGTGGATGAAGCCCTAGCGACGATTGACGAGGCCGAGGGCGTGCAGCGTCGCGGGTTGATTTTGGGGCTGCTGGTGAAGCTCAAGCAAATTTGCAACCACCCGGCGCAGTTTCTGAAGCAAAAGGAGCTGGGTAGGCCCCGACGTTCAGCCAAGCTACAGCGACTGCATGAAATGCTAGAAGAGGTGATTTCCGAGGGCGATCGCGCCCTGATATTTACCCAGTTTGCTGAATGGGGCAAGCTGCTCCAGGCCCACCTAACCAACAGCCTAGATCCTCAGACTATGTTTCTGTACGGCAGTACCTCTAAAAATGCGCGAGAGGATATGGTTGATCGCTTCCAACAGGACCCCAACGGCCCTAAGCTCTTCATCCTCTCACTCAAAGCCGGTGGTGTCGGCCTCAACCTTACTCGGGCTAACCATGTGTTCCACTTTGACCGCTGGTGGAACCCTGCGGTCGAAAACCAAGCAACTGACCGGGCCTTTAGAATCGGCCAGAAGCGGAACGTGCAGGTTCACAAATTTGTGTGCAGCGGCACCCTAGAAGAGCGCATTGACGACATGATTAACAGCAAAAAAGCGCTGGCTGAGCAGGTGGTGGGAGCAGGCGAACAGTGGCTGACAGAACTCGATACCGAGCAGCTGCGTGATCTGTTGCTGTTAGACCGCAAAGCCGTAATTGATGAGAGTTAGGCTGTCTGGGTTGCGTCTGACCGAGGCGGCAATAGGCATGGCAGCTGAATACACAATCTAAACGTCCTCATCTAAACGTCCTCATCTAAACGTCCCCATCTAAACGTCATGTCGGCTGTGATACCAAAGCCGCGATCCAGCGTTTGTGCCAATCAAAAACCCGGAATAGTCCAATCAGGATTGGTATATCTCTCCTGGTATCAGTGACATATAGCAGCCGCAGTTCTGTTAGGACCAGGCTGTGACAGCCTATGGTTTGATGCCAACCAGGAGCGCCGTACTCGGTGTCTTCACCTGTATGGCGTTAGCTATAAGTTCTTGTGATAAAGGTTCTTTAAGCATCGACTTAATATGAGCCACTCGGTCGGGAATCACGACCCGTCGTGATGTAGATCGCTTTTGCGGACTGACCCGAATCACCGACCACCCCATCTCATCGCACTACACTAACGAAGGCCTCGGCACAAGCTGTGTCGGACCTCGAAGGCAGTGCATTTACCCGAGCGGCCATCGGTTTTTACGGTTGACTGCTCACGTTCTCTTTAATCTACCTATTGGTCTTCTGGTTGGGCTGTCTGTTGCGCCTTTTTCTCTAGCGGGCACACTATCCCTATCGGAGCACCCAAACTTTACTACTGCTGACGCTCAACGCCACCATTATGGAAGCCACGTCTTATATGAACCCCAACGACATTGACGACAAGATTGATGACAAAAATCTGGAGCCGTCTGTTGCTGAGGCTAGTGAGCCAAGCGATCTAGATATTGAGTCTCTTGTGGTGGCAAATCAAGATGACGAGTCGCCTGCCAAGGCTGACAACGCTCGGGCAAGACGGACGACTGATTTGGTTCGCCTTTACTTACAAGAGATTGGCCGCGTTCGGCTACTGGACCGTGATGAAGAAGTGGCGGAGGCGCAGCTGGTACAGCGCTACATGCAGCTGCTAGAGCTACGTAATGCCGCGGCAGAAGCAGAAGCAGGCATCTTGGCCGTTTACGTCAAGCTTCTAGAAACTAAAGACCGGCTGACCGCCCGACTGGGTCACCGCCCCTCCCTAGAGCGCTGGGCCAAGACCGCTGAGGTGGACCTGGCGGACCTTAAGCCTAGCCTATCGCAGGGCAAGCAGCGTTGGGCTGAGCTGGTTGGCATTTCTGTTGATGAGCTGGTAGAGGCGCAATCTGAAGGGCTCCGTGCGAAGGACCACATGATTAAGGCTAACCTGCGCCTGGTGGTATCGGTTGCGAAGAAATACCAGAATCGCGGACTAGAGCTGCTGGATCTTATCCAGGAAGGGACCTTGGGCCTAGAGCGAGCTGTAGAAAAGTTTGACCCGACGAAGGGCTACCGGTTTAGTACCTATGCCTACTGGTGGATTCGTCAGGGCATCACGCGCGCGATCGCAACCCAAAGTCGCACCATTCGCCTACCGGTTCACATCACCGAAAAACTCAACAAAATCAAGAAGGCCCAGCGCAAAATCTCTCAGACTAAAGGTCGCACGGCAACCGTAGACGACATCGCCAAAGAGCTAAAAATGACCGCGCCTCAGGTGCGTGAAGTGCTGCTCCGCGTACCCCGCTCAGTTTCGCTAGAGACCAAAGTGGGTAAGGAACGCGACACCGAACTGGGTGATCTGATTGAAACGGAAGATCTCTCCCCTGAGGAGCTGGTGACCCGTGATTCTCTCCGCCGTGACTTACAACAGCTTCTGGCTGACCTCACCACACGCGAGCAAGAAGTGATTCGTCTACGCTTTGGCCTAGGCGACGGCGTGCCCTACTCTCTAGCCGAGATTGGCCGCACGCTAGAGCTCTCTCGTGAGCGCGTTCGCCAGATTGAGTCTAAGGCCCTACAAAAGCTGCGTCAGCCCAAGCGTCGTAATCGGGTGCGTGACTATCTTGAGGCACTGAACTAAGTTAGCTTCCGCGACAACACATCCGATTTCAAAAGGGAGGCTCCGGGGCTTCCCTTTTTTGCAGTTTGTTATCTGCGTTGGGCAACCGTTTCTGGCCCTTCGGCGGCTGAGCCGTGCCTGTTTGGGAATAAACCGTAAAGAACTTCCAAGTTTGTGACCTCCCCTGTTAGCCCACTCTTTTCGAAGATTGGGTTAAAAAGTAGATCAGCAGAATTATTTCGACTATCACGCGTTCGGGAGATCCTCCCTAAGCCACCCTTATCAAGAGGGATGGCGAAGCCGGGGGAATCCAAAAAACAGTTGCCTATCTCATGATTTATTTGGCTCACCTCCTTACCCCAAAAGCTATAGCTAGCGACATTTACCTGGGACACCCCATACAGTGACCCTGGTCGGCACAGAACGAAATGGCTAAAGCAAGGGGGGCAATCTGTGCAAACCTGGCTACCGCTGTAGATGCTAGAGCCTCTTTTTCACGAGTAGGTCTAACCAGGACGTCAAAGGGCTTCAATCTCATCTGAGAACGAGCCGGTAGATCCGTCGGATTCTGTTGATTGAGATGTCTACCGCAGAGTTTGAGCAGTACTCAAGCCTACGGCGTGCCAGCTTCGGCTGGGCAAGCTGTGACGATCACCCGATTCTGTCAATGACAAGGGGCCTAAAAGGTCGGGCTAGTCCGCTTCAGCCAAACATGCAGCAGGTCGTTGAGCCAGTGCATCTCCGACGGTTTCAGCCCTAGCTCTTGGGCAGACAGCGTGTAGTTGAGCTGACCGCTGCGGGTGCGGTTGCGCATCAGGAAGAGATGTAGCTTCGTCTTGTCTGGGCGGAGATCAATATCAAAAACGTCTTGGCGGCAGGCGTTGACCACATACTGCATGGGCTGTAACGGAGAGGCGTAGCCGACCAGTAAAACATCTTGCTCTAGCTGGACGTGAACACGGCGACGGAACCGCTGCGTTAGCTTAGCCAAACTCCGCCAGGCCGTTAGCGTGTTGGCAACGGTTAAACACAGACCAAAGCCAAGCGCGATCGCAATCATACTTGGCCCGTAGGGCATGTCCAGAGCGTCTACAGCAATATCGGCCAGTAGCGCCAATCCCAGCCCTACCATGCCGAGCCCTACCAACCCCAATACACTGCTCCGGGCATTGGCCCAGATGCCCGCATCCATCCCCTGGAAGCGAGCGGCGGGAATAATCACTTCTATAGTCTTGTTCCCGGTTGCGAGCTGTACCTGAGTCCCTTTTGGCTTTGCGGTCTCAAAAAACTGCCACTGGGCCTTGGCCCGCTGGGTGACGGTCTGACTGAGTCGGATGGCGCTGTAGCGCTTGGCAAACACCTGGTCCACACGATTGAGTACGGTCAGCGCTTCGTCGGCAGATTGAGGGCGCTTGGACTGACGGGGTTCTGTAATCCACCGCAGCCAATGCTTGAAGGGACGGCTAAGGTGGCCCAGCTCTTGGGCAAACAGCACCTTGAGACCGCGATGGGGTAGGTCATTCGGATGCTTGCCTGTGGCGAGATGGATGAGCGTCATACCCAGCCCATACAGATCGGATGCTGGAGTGGCCTGGTCGCCCAGCTGTTCTGGTGGACGGTAGCCCTCTGTGCCTGCAATGGTCATTTGATCGGACACTGCTGACGTTTGGACAAGGCCAAAATCCACCAGATAAACGAGATCCGCACTGCCGTCGGTCGAAGAAGACAGCACTAGATTGCTGGGCTTGATGTCGCGATGAACCCACTTCGTGGGGTGCTGGTGAAGATACTGCAAGATCCTCAGAACCTGACCGGCTATCTCTTTTAGCTCAGCCTCTGAGAAGCGACGCCCCTGCTCCAGAAGACTGAACAGCGACTGACCCGGCATAAAGCGCTGTATCAGGAGGTGACCGCGGTGAGTCTCAGTATCGACCTTAAAGTCGTCGATGTAGTCTGGGATGGCTGGATGGTCAACCTGGCGGAGGACGCTGATTTCTCGTTCAAACCGAGCCTGGTCAGCCGGGCGCAGCGGATCGTCAGCGCAGAGGTACTTAACAATGACCGGGGCGTCCTGCCCGTGGTCGTATCCCAGCAGCGTCCGGCGACCCAAGCGGACACCTAGGGTTTCTTTCAGGCTGTAGCGCCCCTGAAAGAGCGGTACAGCTGCCGACTGGTTTTGGCAGCCTTGGGTGCGACAATCTTCCTTGGGGATGTTGTCTGAGGGGCTATCGTTTGAGGGGTTACCGTCTGAGGATAAAGAAACGGAATGGGTCATAGCAGGACGCAGATATCTCCTACGTTTAGAATGCCCAATATCAACTTTGCCTCGCGGGTTGTTTGGCTTATTCCATCGCCTGTGCTGAACTGTTACAAGTCAGTTGAAACTTGTCAATCGTCAATCGAGGACTCAGCTTGAAGGCGGTCTGCCTGAATGTAGTACTCGCTGAGGTTAGCGCCGTTGATTTGAATGTCTTTGTAGATGACGGTGCCGTTGATGGTGACGCGATCGCCGACGGTCACCGTTGAATCGTCCGCTGCCGCCACCCAAACACTGCCAGTACTGTCCTGAAGCTGATAGAGCTGCTGCGCCACGAGGGGTACCTGCCGTCGCACTTCGCCAACTACCGTCACAGCCTCGCCATTACGCTGCCCGACAGAGTCAATGGTCGCTGTCTGCTTGGTAAATGGCAGGGTCGGTAGGGCGATAGTCCGCGACGGCTCAGCAGGCTGCGCCGTTGAGGCGGCGGGCGTTGAGAGTGTCGCAGTCGGTTCGGCTATGGGTGAGCAGGCCAGACCTGCGATGGTCAACATTGACCAGTACCACCGTCCTAAACGTCGGCCTATCGCTCTTGTGGGGTGACGGTGAGTAGAACGTCCCATGACAAACCCTCGATCAAAACAGCGGATAGTGTGAACAAATGGCTCAATTTCTCGATTTGAGTTTTTGACTTGACAGGGGTCAGGCTGCACTGAGGATAGCGGTTTGGTGTTGAAGCTGCTTCAGTAACGGTGGGCTGCTTTGGTAATCTGGATGACAGCCTGTTCCCGTGATTTTTCCCTATGGCTCAGCGTTTGGATGGCAAGTCCCTTGCCCAATCGATTCAATCTCGTTTGGCAGCGCACATTCAGGACTGGAAACCTCAGTACGGCAGGGCTCCGGGACTGGCGGTTGTCATGGTCGGGGACAATCCGGCTAGTGCCGCCTATGTTCGCAATAAAGAAAGAGCCTGTGAGCGGGTCGGTATCGCCTCCTATGGTAAACACTTGCCGGCCGATTCGTCAGCGGCTGAGCTGAGCGAACTAATCGATACGCTAAACCGGGACGAGCGGGTCGATGGCATCCTCATCCAGCTGCCGCTGCCCGACCATCTGGATGCAGTGGCGTTACTCAACCGCATTGACCCAGATAAAGACGTGGATGGCCTCCATCCCGTCAATTTGGGGCGACTGTTGCGCGGCGAGCCCGGACTGCGAAGCTGCACCCCGGCGGGCATGATGGCACTGTTGGCCGCCTACGATATTCCTGTAGCGGGCAAGCAGGCGATTGTGCTGGGGCGAAGTATTTTGGTCGGCAAGCCCATTGCCATGATGTTGCTGGCCGCTAACGCTACGGTAACCATGGCGCATTCGCGATCGCAGCATCTGCCCGACCTGACTCGCAGCGCTGATATTGTCGTGGTGGCTGTGGGCCGCCCCAACCTCGTAACCCCAGAGTGGATCAAACCGGGGGCGGTGATTCTCGATGTGGGCATCAATCGGGTGACTACGGCTGAGGGGACCTCTCGACTGGTGGGTGACGTTGATTTTGCAGCGGTTGAACCCCATGCCAGCGCGATTACTCCGGTTCCTGGCGGTGTCGGTCCGATGACGGTCGCAACGCTGCTCAAAAATACCGTCTTGAGCTACTGCCGCCGATTCAATATTGTGGAAGAAGAAATTCAATAAACCTATGGTAACGACCAAGTCTGCTGGACCTGCCACAGCTAGCCCCGCTTACGCTGACTTCTCAAATTTTGACTTCAATGCCTATCTGGCAGCCCAGCGCCAGCAGGTCGAAGCAGCCTTGGAGAAATCCATTGCGGTGGTGTACCCCGAGCAAATTTACGAGGCGATGCGCTATTCGCTGTTGGCGGGTGGCAAGCGACTGCGCCCGATTCTGTGTTTGGCGACCTGCGAGCTGATGGGGGGCGACCCAGCCATTGCCATGCCCACGGCCTGCGCCCTAGAGATGGTCCACACCATGTCGCTGATTCACGACGACCTGCCGTCGATGGACAATGACGATTACCGGCGCGGACGCCTGACCAACCATAAGGTTTACGGTGAGGATGTGGCTATTTTGGCGGGGGATGCGCTGCTGGCCTACGCTTTTGAGTTCATTGCTGCCCATACCCAAGGCGTTGCCGCAGAGCGTGTTCTACAGGTGATTCAACGGCTGGGTAAGGCCGTCGGTGCCGCAGGCTTAGTGGGGGGGCAAATTGTCGATCTGGCCTCAGAGGGCAAGCCCGATGTTTCTCTAGAGACGCTGAATTTCATTCACATGCACAAGACTGCGGCGCTGCTAGAGGTGTCTGTGGTGTCAGGGGCGCTGCTGGCTGGCGCAGACGATGATGAGCTGCTAAAGCTGACCCAATACGCTCAAAATATCGGACTTGCGTTTCAAATTGTGGACGATGTGTTAGACATCACCTCCACTCAGGCCGAACTCGGTAAGTCTATTGGTAAGGATGAAGCAGCGCAAAAAGCCACCTATCCCAGTTTGATGGGTCTAGCTGCCTCACAGCAGCGGGCCGAACAGCTCATTCAGTCTGCCAAAGCAGCACTGTCGGACTTCAGCGAAGCCCGGCAGCCGCTCCTGGCCCTGGCCGATTACATTACCGCTCGAACGCACTAAGCCATGCAAAATATCGGCGAGATTTTTCAGAATCACATCCTGATTGTGTCTCTGGTTGCCTGCATCAGCGCACAACTCCTGAAGCTGGTGATCGAACTGGTCTACCACGGCAAAATCAACTTTAGAGTCTTGGTTGAAACGGGGGGCATGCCCAGCTCACACTCTGCCCTGGTTACCGCACTGGCAATGGGGGTAGGCCAAACCCTGGGATGGGCCAGCCCGGCCTTCGCCGTGACCTCTGTGTTTGCCGTAATTGTTATGTACGATGCGGCCGGGGTGCGTCAGGCCGCTGGCAAGCAGGCCAAAGTGCTCAACCAGATTGTGGATGAGCTCTTTACCGAACACGAATTGCAGGAAGACCGGCTGAAAGAGCTGCTGGGGCACACGCCGGTGCAGGTGATTGCCGGGTCAATGCTGGGCGTTGCGATCGCGCTTTTGGCGGCACCGACCTACTAATCCACTGCAACGGCCTCCAACAGTCGGACGACCTGCTGACTTTCCACCAAAACAGCATCGATATCAGCAGCGGCGAGCTGCTGCAGTAGGGCAGCGGCAGCGGCCGCATCAGCCGTATGGCCTGCTAATAGGTAAGGCTGCTGTCGATACACGGCAACCCCAACCGGCCCGCCAATAGCCTGGGCAGCAGCAGCAGCAACCTCTGGCTGGTCGTTGTAGTCCACCAGAACAGCGTATCCGCCAGCCAAAAGCTGGGGTTGATAGGCTACGGTAGTGGGTGGCGGTTCATCCGCAGCAGGCTCGGTGACGGCAGCAGGCTCGGCTACGACGGTTTCAACCCCTTCAATATCGCGCAGGTACAAGGCCCAGGCATTGGCTGCCTCCAGGTTGTCAAACCCGCCTGCGCGCACTACCACTTCTTCGCTGTAGCGGCAGACCAGCACAGGATTCGCCGCTGGTAGGACATCGGCAATGCGATCGCGCTCAGCGGCGGTACTCCCACGGGCCAGCAATAGGTACTCCCCCGCAGCTGGACCTGGACAAGGGGGAAAATCTTGTGCGATCGCGGGCGCTACTCCGCCCAGCAGCGCTGTCCCAACGACCCAGACAGTGAGCCATTGTTTTTGGGTACGTTTTGGGTCTGGCCTAGGCCAGGACCAACGATGCACCAAACTGTCCAAAACGATAGCCAATCCGGTCATGCGGCGTTTCCCAATAAAGTTAGGCGCAAGGTCAAGCAGCCGTCAGTGAGGCTAGCGGATCGCTAACGCCCGTCAGCGGCGCAGTGAATTCGCCGGTCGCCACATATTCTAGACGAAGCTTGAGCCAGGTGATAAAGCGTTTATCAGTCGAAACAATTGCTGCCGCAGGCTGTGGGCAGTTAGCCTTGACCGCAGCCAGGTCAGGGGAGTCTAGAAAAGCCGGATCTAAAATGAACCAGAAATCGGAGGCCTTCTCCTGCTCCTGATAGTGGCGCTGACGCTCTTTGATTACCTCTTCAAAGGGTTCTTCTTCTAGCAAAAATTTCTGACTGGCAACAGCGTAATAGTAAGTGGTCATTTTTATCCGATGCTTGAGCTATGGGACGTTTGAACTTGAGTTATGGACGCATCAAAAGCGGGCACAGGTCCATGAATTGGATCCCTCTGCCCGATCACAAAATTCGGCCCACCGGGAGGCAGGCCGAACTTGTAGTTTCTTATTGTCTCAGGCTTTGCTTCAGCTGATGTTCATTGCGCAAAAAGACTTGACACAGGCAAGCTCCAGACGCGCTTAGCGCAATGCTTTCTAGCAGCGCTGTATGGTTAGAAATCGATCGGGCTCACTGGCACCTGACTGAGTTCACGCTCTAGAATGATGTCGTCATCAGTCAGATCGTCTTCGGGGTCGTCGTCGTTCCCCAACCCAAAGGAGGTGTCAGAGTCGTTAATGACCGCCCCTAGAAGCGTGACGTCCTCGTTGATTTCCAGATCTTCTAGTGCAGTGGTCAGAATGGCCTTCTCGGTGACGCCAGGACGAGTGACCAAGATCATGCCGTCGGTCTGAGACTCCAGCAGCAGTGCATCGTCGCAGCGGCTGAGCGAGGGAGTATCCAGAATCACCATGTCAAAGCGACCTTTGGCGTCCTCTATAAATCGGCGCATTTCGCTCGATTCAAGAATGCCGGCTGCCTGACGCTGAGGACCTGGGCTAGCCGAAACATAAAGATTCTCGACAAACGGGACCATGCGGATGTTTTCGCCAAGCTGCCCGCCGTAGTACCGCAGCGGCTCCAACAATGCCTGGGAGTCGTTATCTAGCCCAACGTACTGAACCTTTGACGGGGAGCGCAAGTCGGCCTCAACCAATAGTGTCCGTCGGCCCGCCCGTGCAGCAGAAATGGCCAGGTTGTAAGCATTGACACTCTTACCTTCGTTGTCCCGGGTACTGGTAATCAGCACGACACGGGGACCAATGGTGCTGCCGTCCATGCTAGCTAGGCGCAGCTTGCTGAGGAAGCGCTCGTAGCTTTCTTGATACTGCGTGTCGGCTTGCACCAGGATTGGCGCAGCCTTGGCCGGACGCATCCGAATGGGCGGAATAGCAGCCAGTACGGGAATATCCTGTTCGCGGAGAATGCCTTCGAGGTCTTCGGAGGTGCGGAGGGTACCATCCAGCATGTCTAGCAGGAAGATAATACCGCCACCTACCACCAAACCAATCAGGCCGCCTGCCAGCAGCACCACTACCGGATTCGGGGTTTCTGGCTCAGCCGCTACAGTTGCGGGTGGCGTCACCAAGTCCAGACTACTCACGGTCTCGGCCTCGGCAGCCTCGGCGTCCACAATGCGGGCCTGGATTTGGTCGTAGAGTGCCCGCTTCAGCGCGACCTGATAGGCTAAACGCTCTCGCTCAAGCTGCTTGTTAGGCAGAATGGCATACTGCTGCGTAAGCTGCTGGGCCGTCTGCTGGAGAACGCGCTGCTGCTGCAAGATGGCTTTGCGCTGAGTATCGAGCCCAACCAGCTGGTTAGCCAACGCTGCTCGGGCCGGGTCTAGGCTACTGTCGCGCCGGACCTGACGCCCGTTGGGAATGGCCCGAGTTTGTCCCCCACCGCTGATCACTTCTTCGGCCCGCGAGGCCAGTAGACCGTTATAGGCCCCTAAACTCCGCAGGAGTTCCTGTACCGCCGGATGCTCCTCGCGGTACCCCGAACTAACCAGCAGATTAACCTGGGTCTCAGCTTCGTAGATTTGGGCTCTGAGGTTAGCAATGATGGGGTCGGCGCTTAGGGCGGAGGCAGCATAAGCCTGATCGGGGGTAAGGCCGAGCTGCTGCTGCAGGTTTTGCATCTCGGCTTCAATCCCAGCGAGCTGGATCAGATTTTGCTGGAACTGCTGCTGGCTACCCGTGATGCCGCCCAGTACCGTTCCGTCCAACGCAGCCTGAATCGCCGGGCCCTCTTGGCGGTCATAGGCCTCTAAGTCCTGCTCAGCTAGCCGCAGCTCGCCTTCGATGCTGGGCAATCGCTCATTCAGGGCATCGATGATGGACTGCAAGCGGGCTTTGTTGGTGGCCCGGCTGAGTTCAATCATGCCGGGGAATAAAATGGAGACTACCGTCTCGGTGGTTTCAGGGTCGTCACCAAAGTAGCGGACGGCGACCCGCTGTCCCTCTCCGTCACCCCCAGCCACCTCAACCTGGGTATCCTGACGAATTTGTGATGGTGTTAGGTTAATGCCCCGCTGGGCCAGCTGAGCTGCCACCTGCTCGAGCAAGATGTCTGACAGCAATAGGTCTTCATTGATGATGCCCTGACCCTGCTGTTGAATCTCGGGACCCGTTGCAGTGAAGGTAACGAGCGGCGCGTTGTCCGCCAAGATGACTTCGGTATAAAACTGTTCGGGCGGCGGCGGCTGAAAAGCCACCACGCCTGATGCACCTACGATAGCTAGAAAGCTAGCCAGTCCAGCCCACTTGTAGCGGTTAACGGCTAGTAAATATCGTTTTACAAAGGGAGAAACCATAACGTTCGAGGGGGTCAGACGACTTTTATATATCTCTAAGAATTAGTGCTGGCGAATTGGCTTACCGCTGTAGCTCTCAAGGATGACGGCTCTAGGGATGGCGCTGCCCCATCCTTACAGCGCCACCGCTAGTCTATCGGGGCATTTACGGAGATGGCGCTGGCTATAGGGTCGGCAAGCAGATTCTCGACGGGTTAGGGGTAGCAGCTTAGTCCATGAGCGACCGATTGTTAGACGGCTCAGCTTACATCCGCATTTAGTTGAAGATGTCGGTATCAAAAATGCCATCAAAGAAGAGGAGGAAGCCAAGGACGTCTTGAAAAGGCTGGGTAATGGTGTTTAGAACATAGGTCAAACGACTAATCAGGTTCCGACCCACCACAATAACGTCATTGTCTTCCAGCTGCGGATTCTGCGTGGGGTCACCGAAGAAGGCAGCCCGCGCATCTAGCGTCATGGTTATAGCTTGCCCCGTTTCAGGGTCAAATCGAATCAGGCCTACCTCGCCAATATTAGCTCGATCTGGGCTAACGCCGAGCTGGGTGATGGCATCAACGAACGAGCTGCCATTTTGGACATTGAGCGCACCCAGGGTGCTACCCCGTCCGCGACGTTCGCCCGTATCGCCTGAGTAGTTGATGAACCGAACGGTAATTTCAGGTTGGGCCAGGGTTGAACGGGCCACAAGGTTGCGATCGTAATTTTCTAGGTCGCTGGGGTCGAGCCGATTGACGATGAGGACGTCGCCATTTTCGAGTCGAAGATCGGGCAGTGCACCGCCTTCTTTCAGCGGTGTAAACAGGTCGACTTCTTCCTCAACAATCTGATTACCGATCCGACGTTGCACCACCAAACTGCGGAGGTCAGCCGTCGTTGTGGCTCCGCCCGCTAGCAGCAGCGCTGTAGACACGCGAGGCTGTGGCAGTGGGTAAAAACCGGGTCGCTCAACCTCACCTAAAATCGTGACCTCAACACCTCGCTGCGCCGTGAGTGCTAAGGTGACGTCCGGCGGGGCGCTGCCGGGCTGAAACCCTGGCTGTGCCTCGCGGATGACAACATATCGGTTGTAGATTTGGCGCAGAGTATTTGTAGCCTCATCCAGGGTTTGCCCCTTCAGAGACACTGCACCTTGGATGGGGACAATCACGTTTCCGGCAAAATCAAGAGTTGCCTGAAAGCTCAAGTCTGGAAAGCGCTGGACGCTGACAAAGATAGAATCGCCAGGTCCAAGACGATACTCGTTGAAGTCTGGCTCGTACACAGGGAGAGCAGCACCTGGAACCTCGGGGTATCGCGTTTCTGGCGGAACACCGGGTAGTAATTCAACGCTGGGCTCGGTACCCTCTTCTAACGTGTCAACCGACTCCAATGAGGGGGGCTCGGGTACCGCAGTATCGCTAGGGACATCATCACCGGATGATGGTAAGTCAGGCAGCTGAGCTAGGGCCGGCAAGCTTAACCCCAGCATACTCAGTGAACTAGCTGTCAACAGGCTGGCCGATCTCCAAACTATCTGTCCGCCTAACACGGAGATAGGACGCGTGAAAGCAGCACGAACCGAAGGCAGCTTGGCACGATAGCTAGGCATAGTGAAAATACGCTCAAAAATAAAAGGGTTTGGCTTAAGTGAGTGAGGAATATAGCGTTTTAACGTTGACCACCTGCAAGAGCGGGGCGTATCTCTTAATACAGATACAGGGGATGGCAGGGCAGTTCAGGGAACGTTGAGGTGCGTTACTCGTCGAGTAGCTGATTCAGCTCAGGCCTGCAGTGCTGCGGGATAACTCCTAAGCCTTGCAGACCAGACAAGTGACGACAATACTTGATTAATCTTTAGCCACTCTAACCGATTGACTGAACAAACCGCAGCTATGACCAACGACTTCAGATGTCATTGAACTTTCAATGAAGCTTTGGAAGCAACCGAAAAAATACTCAGGATGCAGCATTTGTTGCATTGAATACCTGGGTTTGCAGCGCATCCTGAACCGTTTGTACGGTTGGATCAAGGCGGGCCTGAGCTGTGTCAACTGCGCTGAGTGGCGGCATCGGTAGCAGCAGGCTAACGGCAATCCAGGACAGACGTTCGCGGTGCTGCCATTGGCTCAGCTGATCACCCCAGAACCATCGTCCTGGGGTGGGGTGACCGCCGTTTGGCCAGGCATACCACTGCGCGATCGCGTAGGTTTGCTGGTCGTTCCAGGCCCGGGCAAAGTTGACGGTCACGGTTCCTGTTTCGGTCGGAATCGTCAGGCGCTGCTGCGAATCCACCGTCCACCGCTGTGCTCCCATCAGGTCAATCCACTCCACCTCTGGCTGGTCGACACTGGTGGCCTGGGGCCTCAGCAAAAGCACAATCTGGTCTTCAAAGGCTGAAGAAACTTCGCTCCCGTTCTCTGGGCTCCCGTTTTCGGGCGTATTGGTTTTGGCAAACTGCTGCACCGACCACTGGTCACCCCCAAAATCTGCCGCCTCATAGAAAACCGCCTGCCAGCCGGGTAAGGTTATGCCTTCTTCCCGAACGGTGAGCAGCGTTTTCAGGTGGGGAGATTCGGGCGGCGTTGTCCAGGGCCACCCGCCTGAAAGATAGTCGGGTAGGGCAATGACGGCAATAAACGCAGTGAGTAGCCCCACCACCGTTAGGACAACGCGATTTTTGGTCGAGGTCTGCGGGGTGGAAGTCATAGCGATAGGTTAAAAGTCGAGCGGGCGACGGGGAGGCTGGTTTCCTGAGGGCGCTGGTCGTGTGGCCCCACCACCGGCGGCAAAGCCGTCTGGCCGAAGATTCAGCGTTGCTGGTACATAGCGCTGCAGGAGCTGAACCAGGACGACCAAAGATCCCAACATGGCGGCTGAGTATAAATCGCCGCCCCAGCTATCGTGTAACCAGTCGAAGGCCGCATCCATCTGGTTGCCGTGGAAAAAGGTCAGGATAGTATTGCGCAGAATGTTGCCGATGACGCCCACGGCAATAATGCCCACGAAAAACAGCCGCGTGCGCAGCTTAGACATATACAGTCCAGTCCAGTAGGCCAAGATCAGCCCCATGAACAGACTGGTGAAGAGCATTTTGAGCCCGGCACAGTGGGGAGCCACCTCCACCAGCTGCTCGTTGACGGTGAGATAAATGTCACGAACCTGCACGTTGACGCCCAGCTGGAGCAAGAGAAAGCCCGCGATCGCGGCGATGAACCGCTGCAAGGGCAGGATATACGGCTCGATCAGGTAGGGCAGCTGGGTGGGGGTAGACAGCAGTACAAGTACCAGCGGGTAAGCCTGCTGCTTGAGCCCGGGGAGCCCTTTGAATAAAAGGCAGAGGGCAGCCAGCATCAGCGGCAGGGACAGATTCATCAAATCTACCAGGCCGCTGCTGTAGAGCAGCAGGGCACCGACAAACATGACGGCACCCGCCCCATGAAGCTGATTGGGCAGGCTGTGCCACTTTTTGCGATCGCTCCACACCAGATACGCCGCAAAGGGTATCCCCAAAAGACCGTGACTAAAATATTCGTGCTGGATGCTGATGGACTTGTTGAGCCAGCCCTCTACCCAGTGCCATAGCAAAGGGGTATACAGAACCAGCAACAGCCCTAAGACGACGACTTCGAGGGGAAAGGCGGGCGATCGGCGCGTCAGTTTAGAAGTTGAGGTCATAGCGGTTTAGTAACGGTGATTGAGTTAAAAACGGCAATAAAATTCCGCAGTGTTTGAATCTTTTTAGGCAGAGGGTACCGCAGTGCGCTGGCGCTTCACGAGTTGCTGGATCACACTGACCACCCGATCAATTTGCTCAGCAGCTAGCCCGGGATACATGGGTAGCGACAAAATCTCTTGGCTGAGCTGTTCTGCCGCTGGGAACTGTCCTAGCTTGTAGCCCAATGACTGAAAGGCAGGCTGCAGGTGGCAGGGGACGGGATAATGAATCCCAGATTGAATATCTTCTTTGCTCAACTCCAGCTGGAGGACGGTTCGGTCAACTGGGCAGGTAGGCATCACCCGAATCACATAGAGGTGATAGACATGGCCGCTGTCGCTCTGATTTTGCATGGGTACGATGCCGTAGTCTGCCAGCGGGGTCAGGCGCTCGTCGTAGAGTGCTGCCAGACGGTTGCGATCGCGATTCCACCCATCCAGATGAGGCAGCTTCAGCCCTAAAACGCTGGCCTGAATCGTGTCTAGCCGACTGTTGGTACCGCCGGGGTCCGTATGAAAGTATTTGCGGGTCGCGCCGTAGTTACGCAGCGACCGAACGGTTTCGGCCACCAACGGCTGCTGGGTGGTCAACATGCCCCCGTCGCCCATCGCTCCCAAGTTCTTGCTGGGATAAAAGCTAAAAGCAGCGGCTAGCCCTACTGATCCGGCCCGCTGTCCGTCTCGTTCTGCACCGTGGGCCTGGGCCGCATCCTCAAAGATCAGCAGGTTATGCCGCTGGGCTAGTGCCTGGAGCCCGACTGGCGAGACCATTTGACCATAGAGATGGACCGCCACGACAGCCTTGGTTTTGGGCGTAACTGCTTGCTCGGTAGCGGCCAAATCTAACAGCCCGGTTGCCGCTTCGCAGTCGACAAAAACTGGTGTGGCCCCCACTTTTAGAATGCCAATCAGGGTGGCCACGAAGGTATTAACCGGCAGCAGTACTTCGTCGCCGGGACCGATACCACAGGCTTGCAAACCGATCGCGATCGCGTCTGTCCCCGACCCGACCCCGACCCCATGGGCAGCCCGACAAAACTCGGCAAAGCGCTGCTCAAAGTCGGCGACGGCTTGGCCCAGGATGTAGTCACCCTTGCGAATCACCGCCTGAACGGCAGCTAGGATGTCAGCCTCGATGGGCTGATGCTGAAGCGACAGGTCGACAAACGGAATCGGCTCACTGACGGGATAGGTCACAGGTCAAAAAAAATTATTAAGCAGATCCTCAGAACGCAGGAGGGCGATTTGAGGGATGAACTTTTGGATATGAAATCTGAGATG
>CAWUKV010000033.1:0-31475 GCA_963923025.1 uncultured bacterium | reverse complement strand
GAACCCCCATCATTAGCTTGGAAGGCTAAGGTTTTACCACTAAACTACACCCGCAGATTTGCAGCCTTAAGAATGCCTTCCCCAGACGCTTTGCTAGGTTAGCACGGTTCTACAGCAGTGGGCGTCGTGAGTTTACGGGCTGTTAAGTCGCCGCTAGCTACCTGGGGTTTAGCTACCTGGGGTGATGTCAACCGTGAGGATAAACTGGTCCGTCCTGACCGGGTTGCCACCCATTTGAGCAGGCGTAAATTGGAGCCCGGCCTGGGGCAACAGGCAAGCCACAAACTGGTCAAAGGCACTTGAACCAACGTTCAGCGCCTGGATAATCTCACCCGTGGCAGAAATGTCCACTTGTAGAGAGGTCTGACCGGATAGCGATAGGCCATCTGCGGGGGAACAGCGCTGGGTAGTGCCATTGATAACAATGGCATTACTGTTTGGTGTTTGCAGTTCTGGGGAGGTATCGGGAATATCCCGCTGACGGTCTTCTGGAACGGGACTCAGCGGACCGACTACGCTGACAAAAACCGCCCCTTGATTATTACCGTTACCTGGTGGCGGCAAAGCCCCACCGCCAGGAACAGGGGTAGGCGTGGGTTCTGGACTGGGTGTGGGTGTCGGCGTCGGGGTGGGGGTCGGTGTGGGACTAGGGGTTGGGGTTGGTGACCCTCCAGACGGTGTGGGCGTCGGCGTCGGATTCGGGGTGGGGGTGGGAGATGGGGTCGGAGTAGGACTCGGGGCGGGCGTTGGTGCTGGGACTGGAGACGGCGTTGGCGTTGCGTTGCTGGGGTTGGGTGGTGTAGCCGCAATCGCATCCCCAGTCGAGGGCACCGGGCTAGCTGAGGACGGCTGCGTAGCCGCAGGGGCAGTCGAGTCCTGTTCAGCTTCACCAACCGGCTCACTGGTATCGGCATCACCAATTAGCTCAACCGGGACCGTCACCGACGTCCCCGATTCTCCCTCAGCCTGATTAAGGCGAATGATCATCGGTAGCCCAATCAGGCACAGCAGCAGATGCACCAGCAACGAGAGCCCGATTAACGTCGGCCACAGGTTCTTGGGGTCGCGGTGATAGGGCCAGTCAACGACGGTCAGCTTAGGCGGTGCCATAGACGCTGCAACACATAGCTTGGGTTATAGCAGCCGCCAGATCCGTTAGGACAAGGCTGCGACGCCATCTAGCTCTACGCCAAGCGGGACTGCCGTACTCGGTGTCCTAAGCTATGTGGCGCTAGCTATACTTCGCTTGAGCCGCCCAGTATCACTGTTTCCAGGACACGGCATGCTGCGTGACTCGCAGCTCGGCTCAACCTGTTCGCAGGTTGCTAGATCAGAGCCATACTATTGCATTTGCCTGCATTCGTCGCACCAGAGACAAGACTGGAGCGCTTGTTGGGCTCATGACAGGGGTGTTGCCAACGGTTGAGTCTCAGCAGGCGGGCTAGCGTCCGCTTCCAACCGGGTTTTAACGTTGAAAGTCAGCACGGTTTCGTCGATACCCTTTAGCTGCAAAGGACTAAACTTAACAATCTCGTCTTCGCCCAAATAGTCAGCCACGGCGGCAGACACCAGAATGCTTTCTGCATCAGCCGCCTCTTGAATGCGGGCCGCAATATTTACGCTGGGGCCGATGGCGGTGTAGTCTGAGCGCTCGTTGCCGCCAAACATGCCCACTACGGCCGTACCTTGGTGAATGCCGCAGCGGAACTTAACGGGCGAAATGCCCTGCTGAATCCACTGGTCGTTCAGGTGCTCCAGGGCCTGGTACATGCCGCGGGCCGCCGCAATTGAGCGCCGCACCTGTTCGTTGGGGCTCATTTCTTCTGGCGCACCAAACAGGGCGAGCACTGCATCGCCCATAAATTTATCGACCACGCCCCCCGCCTCAAAAATGGCATGGGTCATAGCCTCTAGATACTCGTTCAGCAGTTCGGCCACTCGGCGCGATCGCAGCGTATTCGAAAGCTGGGTAAAGCCGACGATATCGCTGAACAGTACCGTCACCAGTTTGGGCTCAGGGCGTAGGTTCAGCTGCAAATCACCCGCTGCCGCTTTCTTCACCAACGAGGGCGGCAGGAAGCGCTGGAGCACCGATTCGGTCAGGTACTGGTTTAACTCTGCAATGCGCCGTTCGTTGGCCTTTAGGGCTAGCAAGTTGCGAACCTCGGCTAGCAGCTCCCGGTCCTTAAACGGCTTAGACAGGTAGGCATCTGCCCCCTGCTCCACCCCCTCTAGCCGGGTTTCGTCGTCCACCTTGGCCGTCAGTAAGATGACCGGCGTGCCCTTCAGCATTGCGTCGTGGCGGATGTGGCGAATCATCTCTAACCCTGAGACCTGCGGCATCATCAGGTCTGTCACAATCAGATCAGGCCGGTGGGTGCGGGCCTGATCTAGCCCTAACGCACCGTTTGCCGCCGTAAGGATGGAGTGGCCGTGGCGCTGGAGCACGCTGGAGACATAGGTGCGCAGATCAGGGTTGTCATCGACCACTAGAATCGTTGCCCCGACAACCTTATTCAGTTCTTCAGCCTCCTCTAACTGAGGTAGCGGTGCCACCGGATCTGCCGCGCTCGCCGTCGCTGACTCGTTCTGAATGTCGGCCAGCTCCACCGCAGCCCGGCTGGATTCTAGCTCAGCTCGCTGCTCCAGGACCTGATCGCTAGGCAGATGCGCCTTACCCAATGGCAGAACAATGGTAAACGCGGTGCCCTCACCGTAAACCGACTCGACTTGGACGTGACCGCCGTGGATTTCAGTGAGTTCTTTCACCAGGGCCAGTCCTAAACCGGTGCCTTCGTATTTGCGGCTAGCCGACCCGTCCGCTTGGCGGAAACGCTCAAACAGATGCGGAATCTGATCGTCTCGGATGCCAATGCCGCTGTCCTCCACTGACAAGTAGCAGTGATCGACACCCGTTTTGAGCTTGACGCAGATGTCGCCGCCGGTTGGCGTGAACTTCATGGCATTCGACAGCAGGTTGTAGAGCACCTTGTCGAACTTTTCTAGGTCCAGATACACCGTGGGACAGTCCGACAGATCGCTGATCAAATTTAGCTGCTTGCGATCGCAGTAACTCTGAAACGGCCCCACCACCTCTTGCACAAACTCCACCAGGTTGCAGGGACGGAACGTTGCCTGCATGCGCCCCGCATCTAGCCGCTGCAAATCCAGCAGCTGGTTCACCAGCCGCAGCAGTCGGCGAGAATTTCGTAGCGCCATCGTAGACTGCTCCAGGTCTAACCCTTGCTGCTGCGAGACAGCAGACTCCAGGGGACCAATGGTCAGCGTCAGCGGCGTACGAAACTCGTGGGAGATGTTTTGAAAAAAGGCCGTTTTTTGCTGGTCCGACGCCAGCAACTGCTCGGCCTGGTCGCGGGTGGTTTGGTACAGACGGGCCTGTTGGACTGCGATCGCGGCCTGGTTGGCCACTGCCTGAGCCAGATTAATTTCTTCACTCTGCCAGCGGCGGGGCTGACTCACCTGCCGCAGGCTAATGCTGCCAATCACCTTGCCCTCTGCTAGCAGCGGCATAACCAGTAGCGCCTTGGCAGACGACTGCAACGGCAAATCGTGGGAGGCCATTTTGGGCTTCTCGTCCAGATTGTCCAAGACTACTGGCGAGAGGGTGAACAGCAGCGTCTGGAGAATCGGATTTTCGGCAATGGGAACCCGAGACTGCGGCAGCGCCTGACGGCTGGCCAAGGGCTGGTGAGCATCGTAGAGGCCCACGCATTCAACAAACTCATCTGCCTCGGTCCACAGCGACAGCGCACAGCCATCCGCCTGCAAAGCCTGTCCCAGCTTTTGAGTAATCGCAGCAAAGGTTTGCTTGGGTTCTAGACTATGGTGGATCGCCTGAGTAATGGTGTTGATCAGGACTTCGCGCTGGGCCAGCGCCTGCACTCGTTCGTAGGTCCAAGTTTGGGACAGCGCTAGGGCCGCCTGATTGGCCAGAGTAGACAGCAGCCGTTGCTCGCTTTCATCCCAGGTGCGCGGCAAATCACAAGTGTGCAGCGCCAGCATCGCCATCAGATCGTGCTTACACACCAGAGGCACCATCACACTGGAGCGAATTCCTAAGGTCTGGCACGCTTCCCGCTGAGCCGAGGTAAGCTGCTCAGCATCCGTTTCCAGGTCTTCTAAGAGAACTAGATCATCTGTTTCCCACACCGTTTGGGTGAGCTGGTGAGCGACCTCGCTGCCCCCCCCCATCGACTCAGCCTCATCCTGGCTGGCTGCAGAGGAGCCCGCTACATCGGGGTCAGCCACATAGGTAAAAAAGGCACTGACAGATTCGGTCGCATAGATCGGCTGAATGATGCAGTAATCGACCTCCAGGGCCTTACCTAGCGTTTCAACAATCGTCTGCAGCATCTCCTGAGACGTTTGGGCGCTGCGAATGGTGTTGGTAATGGCATTCAGCAGGGTCTCTTGCCGCAGGACTCGATTGAGTTCTTGAGTACGGGCAGACAAAATGCGATGGGTCTCAGCCGCCTGATCGACAATGGACCGGAGATCCTCCTCCTCCCAGGGCTTCGTCACATACTTAAAGACCTTGCCCTCGTTAATGGCATCAACCAGATCTTCAACGTCGGTGTAGCCTGTAAGCATGATCCGCATCGTGTTCGGATACTGTTCAGCACTTAGCCTCAGCAGCTCCGTGCCACTCATGCCAGGCATGCGCTGGTCAGAAATGATGACAGCGATGTCAGAATGGTCAGCCAGGGTATCAAGGGCCATCTGGCCACTCTCGGCCCGCAGCACCTTAAACTGTCGATAAAATGTACGGTATAGCAAATCCAAATTGTCTGGTTCGTCATCAACGACCAGCAGCTTGGGTTTGGATGCATTCTTCCGTTGTCTACGGTCTGAGGTCACCATGCATCATACTCTAGGTCTAGCCGGATGCTTGACTGCCAAACTGTTGAGGCTATAGGCGCAACCGCCCCGATTACAGCCCCCAAACACTCCGCAGCAGCACCATCATTTTTTCAGGTCTAACCCAGAGTTCCCGCCCGGCCTGCATCTGCACCATGTTCAATTTCGATAGCCTTCAGCCGTCATCTGCCGACCCGGCGTCAGCCTCATCCTTTGCAGAAGACCCATCAGAATCAAACGCGGACTATTCCACTCGGCCTGCCACCCTGGCCGATCTAGCCGCGATCGTTGAGGTCCTGATTACGAGCTTCTATCCACTCAATCCGTTTAACCGCTGGCTCTACCCGGTAATGCGGGTAGGCATCCATGAAGATTTGAAGCTCCGGCTCAGGTCCCATAGTCGTTACTATTACTGCCTGGCGGCGATCACAACAGATAACACAGTTGTTGGTACCGCAGAGGTGGCCCTGAGATCGCCCTTTCCCCTGTTTCCCCAGCGGGCCTACGTGTCCAACCTGGCCGTCAGCGACGCCCATCGGCGGCGGGGCGTTGCCCGTCAGCTGCTTCAATCCTGCGAGACATTGGCACAAAGCTGGGGCTACCGGACGATCTACCTGCACGTGGCAAACGACAATGTACCGGCCCAGCAGCTCTACGAAAAATTGGGCTATCACGCCGCCCCATCTGAACTCGAAATACTTGCCCAGCAGTTCGGGCTGCCGTATCAAAAGCAGCTCCGTGCCAAGCCGCTGGTGTAGGATTTGGGGCTGAACAAAGCGGCATTCATCGAATAGAGCCGGGCCGTCACACGTAATGACATTTCAGACTCAAGATTTGCTTAATCCACCCGGGTTTAGCCCGAATATAGCCGCCGCCAGATCCTTTAGGACAGGCGGCGACGCCATAGGATTCTATGCCAAGCAGGATCGCCTTACTCGGTGTCCTAACCTATATGGCGCTAGCTATAAATTCTGACCTGGGGGTGTCGCTATTAATACGCTACGCGGGCAGGCTGAGGAAAGTCAGTATCAAATAAAACAGCCGCCACCCGGTGTGTTCACGGTTTTTGTCCTGATCTTAGAAGTATTGTGTGTAGTCTGTATGAGGATAAGTTGATGACTCTAAAGAATGGGTGAAAAGCCGCGTGATTCTGTGACTGGGAGGGTCATGCTGATATCAGGTAAAGGGGTAGCGGTATATTCCCCCTTCTCTTTGGTCTAATCCTTTAAGATAATGGATGCCCAATCCCGGTTAAGACGCGTTGAAACCTTCTTTGCGCCCCAGAGCGGCAACTCTGATCCTGATCTAGCAGTCGGTTCGTCTGTGGCGCACGCCAACGCAACGTCGGCTGAGGCAATTTCTGCCAACGCAACGTCTGCCGAGGCAGCCGGTAAGTGGTGGGCCGATGCTCTGGTCACCTCCCGCGACTCCAGTGCAAATTTCCCTGTGAATCAAACCGTAGCGGTCGATAGTTTGATAGAAAAGCTCAACAGCGACCAGCTCTGGGTCGTCAATACACGCCGTCGCAATGGCCTGATTGTCTTCCGAGAGTTCTATGCCGAGTTTGCCGGTCCTGGTGCAGCCGTAGGTGGCAGCCTCGATGCGGGCTGCAAGTACGTCATTCCGTTGGGCAATTTGTCCCTCCTCACCCCTGAAGACCCAGAGGAGCAGCAAAAGGCCCTTAAGATTCGCCTCCAGTGGATCAGGCTAACCCAGAACTTTACCGATCAGCCCACGCCAACGGATCGGGCGCAAATGATCCTAGAGCAGTTCAAGACCTACTTCGACCAAAGCACGGTCGACCTAGTCCCTGATGACGCTTTTGCACAAATGGTTGGCGTTCTTCCCGGGACTATCCGCCGTGTTCGGATGGGGCAGGTCTGAAGGGACCAAGAAGCCCAAGATATTAGGGAGCCCAAGCTCCTAGACAGCCAAAATACTGAGCATTGGGCCGTTGCTTAGGCTTCACCTAGCTATCTCACCCAGCTGTCTTGAGCACCGCATCCAGATGCGCTTGTGCCCGGCCATTCTCTTCAGGTGTGCCCACAGTAATTCGCAACCCGCCGCCTGTGTGCCGAATTAGCGTCCCCCGCTCTAAAAGGTGCTGATGCAAAGCCGTATGGGCTGTCTGCTCATCAACGCCAAACTTTACCTGGGCTGTGGTGGTTAGACGAGCATAAATAAAGTTAGCGTTACTGGGCCAAACCTTAAACGCATCAATCGTATGCAAATCGCGTTGGAGGCGATCGCGTTCCGTCAGCAGCGTTACCAAAGTATCTAGCAGTACCCGCCGATTGGCCAACGCGACCTGCGCTGCCGCCTGAGAAAAGGCAGGCAGGTTATAGGGGAGACGCACCTTCTCCAGAGCATCGATCAGCTCAGGATGGGAAACGGCATAGCCCACACGATGAGCCGCCAATCGAAACGCCTTAGAAAAGGTTCTTAGAATTACCCAGTTGGGCCGCGTCAGCGCATCCAGCAACGTCGTATGCTGACAAAACTCAAAGTAAGCTTCATCCACCACCACCAAGACATGCTCTGGCAAGGCTCGAAGCCAATCGAGTTCAGCCGTCGTCAGCGCATTTGCCGTCGGCGAGTTGGGATGCACCATAAACACCGCCCGAATGGTGCCTTGGTCGACCGCCTGCTGCGCAGCGCCTAGATCTACAGAGAAATCGGCCATGTGTCTGGGCACGGTCACCACCGGAATGCCGAGGGTCTGAGCAAGTAGCCCGTACATCGAAAAGGTGGGTGTTGCGACCAGAATGCCCTGCCCCGTGCCCAGGCAGGTGGCAATCAGCAAAGCGCGAATCAGCTCATCGGACCCATTGCCAATAGAAACATGCGCCGCCGTCAGCACTGGCGCGGTAGCAGTTGCATGATGCGTGAGCGGTTCGCCCACATAGTCCACCAGATGCTGCTTGAGCGCTTGATGTCCACCATCGGGGTAGCGGTGGGCCCGAATCTGCTGCTGGTAGTCGTCTGCCAGCTTCGCTTTGAGGTCGTCAGGCAGGTCGAAGGGACTCTCGTTGGTATCGAGAATGTCGACCGGGTGGGGGCTCGGCGGATGAGGTTTGTACGCCTTGAGTTGGGCAAGTTCGGGGCGAAGAAAAGGCAGCATAACGGTGACGGGTGCAATGGGGCAAAGCGCATCTGTTATAGCAGCCGCCAGATCCGTGAGGACAAGGCTGCGACGCCATTTCGTTCCATGCCAAGCAAGATCACTGCACTTGGTGTCCCAACGTAAATGGCGCTAGCTATAAATACAACGCTCAACGATTAGCGATTTTAACGCGAGTGCTACTGCCTGCTCACAGGGCTTCGCCAATTCCACAGAATGTTTGAACCGCTTGCCAAATTGGGTCGATGACATCCGTCATGCCATGGTCGGTCGTTAGCGCCTTGAGGGTAACCCAGGGGCGAGTCGCAGCATAGGCTTGACTACCGGAAAAGCTGACTACCTCATCTTGCTGACCATGCAGAATCAGCGTTGGCACAGCGCGACGGAGACTGGCGTCCGCGTACTGTCGGGCGTCTGTCAGAAAGCCATAGTGCAGAGGAATCTGACGCTGTTCAGCGTAGTGGTAAACCGGCAATAGCCCATTCTGTTGCCAGTGAGCGAGCGCATCGGCTCCCAGACGGGGCAGCCACTGGCTCAAAAAGTTGAAAGCCGGAGCCAACAGGACCAGCCGCTGCACCGCCGTTTGCTCAGCCACCCAGCTGGCGACCAGCCCCCCCAGGCTAGACCCTAGCAATACCGTATCCGGCGTCACCAGCGGTACAACCTGCTGAATTTGGCGGGTCAGCGTGAGATGGGTAAAGTCGCCCTGGTTGAGATCGGGAATGTGAAGCGTGAGACCCAGCGCCTGAAACCGCGATCGCAGCGCCTGGGCCTTGGTTGACTGTGGTCCTGAAGCAAAGCCGTGGAGGTAAAGATACTGCACAATCCCTTAAATAAAACGACGGCCACCGCTGTGACGGCAATTCCTGTAGGATACTGAGCCGGTGGAATTCCCCACTTTGTCTGAGATTTGCCTCAGGTTTGCCTCAGAGCTTTTGTCTAACCTCGATCAACCATGCCCCAAACCTACAACATCACACTGCTACCCGGCGACGGTATTGGACCTGAAATCATGGCCGTCACGGTCGATATCCTTAAAGCAGTGGGGCAACAGTGCGACCTGGCGTTTAACTTTACTGAAGCGCTGATCGGCGGGAGTGCCATTGACGCCACCGGGAATCCCCTGCCCGACGAAACGCTGACAGTCTGCAAACAGAGCGATGCGGTCTTACTGGCGGCCATTGGCGGCTACAAGTGGGATTCGCTGCCCCGTCACCAGCGTCCTGAAACTGGACTACTGGGCCTGCGGGCAGGGCTAGAACTGTTTGCCAACCTGCGTCCGGCCACCATTTTGCCGCAGCTGGTGGACGCGTCTTCGCTCAAGCGAGAGCTGGTAGAAGGGGTAGACATCATGGTGGTGCGCGAATTGACCGGCGGCATTTACTTCGGCAAGCCGAGGGGCATCTTTGAGGGAGACGGCGGGCAGCGGGGCGTCAATACAATGGCCTACACCGACGCCGAGGTGGACCGCATTGGTCGCGTAGCCTTCGAAACCGCCCAAAAGCGTCAGGGACGGCTGTGTTCAGTGGACAAAGCAAATGTACTGGAGGTGTCGCAGCTGTGGCGCGATCGCATTACTGCCCTCGCTGGTGACTACCCAGACGTTGAGCTGAGCCACCTATACGTCGATAACGCCGCCATGCAGCTGGTTCGTCAGCCCAAACAGTTCGACACCATCGTCACCGGCAATCTGTTTGGCGACATTCTGTCCGACGCTGCCGCCATGCTCACCGGCAGCATCGGCATGCTGCCTTCGGCCAGTCTAGGGGAAGGCGGTCCTGGCGTCTTTGAACCCGTACACGGTTCAGCGCCAGATATTGCCGGAGAAGACAAAGCCAATCCTATTGCCCAGGTGTTGAGCGCTGCAATGATGCTGCGCTATGGGCTAAATCAGCCCACTGCCGCAAAAAAAATTGAGCAGGCTGTACTCTCAACCCTAGATAGCGGGTACCGTACAGGAGACATCTGGTCTGAGGGCACGACCCAAGTGGGGTGCAAGTCTATGGGAGACGCACTGCTGGCAGCGCTATCAGCGTAGTAACCAGGAAAGTCCCACAGCCGCCAGATTCAGATTTTTCAACGTCATGCCCCATTACCCAAAGTCCTCTACACCTGTGGGGCAGATAGGCTATTATCGTGACTAATACGCTTGGACTAGCCGCCATCCCCTATTATTCACGCACCGTCATTGGCCCTGCCCAGGCCCACATTTATTTGGCCTTCAGCCCGTCAACATCCTTGTATCAACCTAGCTAGAGTGGGGTTCCCGCCGTGCAACCATATCAGCAGCCAAGCTACTACCCGCATCCCGACACCGGCATGCCATTCCCCACAGAGCCCATGCCTGGACCGCCATCGGCTCCCATGCCAGCTGGCGGTCCCTCGATGCTAGACCCGGCGCTATTGAAGTCGGCCCGTCACATTTATCGCACCTACTACGAGGTTCATCCTGAAGTGGTGCAGCGACCCATTGGAGTTGCCATTGGTCGCTCGACCCGGCGCGGCAAGCTGATCTTTGGCGAAAAGCCGGTACTGTTGCCCCACGAGTGCTTTATCCCACTTAGCCAGATTGAGCCAGGGCTGCACTAACTAGCGTCGCCGCACCAATTTTCGCCGCACCAATATGGATCACGTTGCTACCCTGCCGCAGGGCTTAGGCCCGATAGACTGGAGTGCGGCTTGGCCCGTTGCGCTCTTCGTCTTTGTCTTCGGGGCAGCTGTCGGGAGCTTCCTTAACGTCGTGATTTATCGACTACCAGCTGGGCTGTCGCTGCTGCACCCGCCCTCGCGCTGTCCCAAGTGCAAAACACGACTGAAGCCCTATGACAATGTGCCCGTGTTGGGCTGGCTGTGGCTGCGCGGGCGATGTCGCTACTGCCGCACACGGGTGTCACTGCGCTATCCGCTGATAGAGTTTGCCACAGGCTTCCTGTTCCTGAGCCTTTACGGCAAATTTGGACTTTCGCTAGAGACTGCCGGTTACTGGCTATTTATCAGCCTGCTGCTGGTGCTGGCACTGATCGACTTTGACACCATGACCTTGCCCAACCAGCCGATGGTTTTGGGTGTGGTTTTGGGCTGGCTTTGGCAGGGTTGGCTGGCCTATCAGGCCAGTACTACACTGACGGCCATCATTTCCGCCGTCATAGCCAGCATTGCAGCCAGTCTACTGGGGCTATGGCTAATTTCGCTCACCCGCATCTTTGGCAGCATCGCCCTCAGTACCGAAGCCATGGGTGGGGCTGACGCCAAGCTGTCGGCCATGCTAGGTGCGTGGCTGGGCTGGCAAGGACTGCTACTGAGTATTTTTTTGGCGGCACTAATCGGGACCCTATGGGGCGGTGCCGGGCGCGTACTGCGTCAAATACAGCAGCGGCAGGCTATCCCATTTGGCCCTTTCCTAGCACTAGGGGCAACGCTGACCGTGTTTTATGGAGCAGGGTTAATTAATAGCTACCTGCGACTGTTTATACCGGCTGCATGATGCGGAACAACTTGTACGCAACGGCAAAAGCTATAATTCATTGGCCCAATCCGACAATCAACCCAGTAGGATGAAAACAAGGTTTTGTAGCAGAGGTCACTTTTAATCCCCCTGTTACCGCTGCCTTAGGTTGTCTCATTCGCCCAAGTTCGCTCAAGATTGACGTTCGAATCGATCTGCGAAACGCCTCACAACTGCCCCTGCAACTGCCCCTGCAACTGCCTTAGTCGTTCCCGCGAGTCCTCCCTATGTCTCTGTTTGACTGGTTCGCCAACCGCAAAAAAGACGGCCCTGTAAGTCAAGACCGGCAGGAGCGCGACATTGCAGACGGGCTGTGGACAAAGTGCGACCAGTGCGGTGAACTGACCTACACCAAAGACCTGCGGGCCAACCAGATGGTCTGCCCCGAATGCGACTATCACTACCGCATCTTCAGCAGTGACCGGGTTGAGCAGCTAATTGACCCTGACACCTGGCAGCCGCTAGACGAAAATATTCTGCCGCAGGACCCGCTCCGGTTTCGCGATCGCAAAGCCTACAACGACCGCCTCCGAGACATGCAGGGCAAAACCGGCCTTAAGGACGGTGTCCAAACCGGCCTGGGCGAACTTGACGGCCAACGGGTTGCCCTTGGAGCGATGGACTTTCGCTTCATGGGCGGCAGTATGGGTTCGGTTGTCGGTGAAAAACTAACGCGGATGATCGAACGCGCCACCAAGGCCGGTTGCCCCGCTATCATCGTCTGCGCCTCGGGCGGTGCCCGCATGCAGGAAGGCATGCTCAGCCTCATGCAAATGGCTAAGATTTCGGCGGCGCTAGATCAGCACCGTGAGGCGCGGTTGCTGTACGTGCCAATCCTCACCCACCCCACCACGGGCGGCGTCACCGCCAGCTTCGCCATGTTGGGAGACATCATCCTGGCTGAACCGAAGGCAACGATTGGTTTTGCCGGTCGTCGGGTCGTCGAACAAACCCTGCGGGAGAAGCTGCCTGACGATTTTCAGACCGCAGAATACCTGTTGCATCACGGGTTTGTCGATAAGATTGTTCCTCGCACGCAGCTCAAGGCCACGCTCAGTCAGCTCATCCGGCTGCATCAGCGTCCGACAGTCCACCACCATACCAACGGCAATGGCGATATTCCTCTGACGCTGGGGCACACCCTATCGGCTAACGAAGCGATCCAGCGCTAGCCCAACCTAGCATTAGGCCAGTCCAGCATTAGCCCCAGCATTAGCCTAAGTGGGGGCAGCCTGTAGAAACGCCCATAGAAACACCAAACTAAACGCCCCTTGTCATGGCATGATAAAAGAACCAAAACCTGTTATGGCATTAAAACTAAGTATTGTTGCCTAGTTGCCGTAACGGCCCACCCGTCCTGGGACTAAGGTAATCGCGAGACTTTATCGCCATGCCTCACACCTTGGACCAACAGTCGAGGCCATTGCTGGTCCCCTGACTGTTTTACAGAGCCTGGAAAACGCTAGAGCAAGCCGCTATTCATACAAGGCTCAACGCTGTGTTGCGGGTTTAATGGTGCAAACCCAATGACCATAGGCCCCATAACCTTAAGCCAAATCATATTGAGCCATTTTCGAGGAGAACCAATGTTCAAACGATGCATCTGGTTGGTTGCAACCGCTGTATTCTTTTTCACCAGTCTGGGTGCCGGTAGCGCGATCGCAGCCGAACTCGACGAAGCCACTCGAACCGTCGCACTCAACGAGCAGGGCGACACGGTGGTACTCAGCCAGGAGCAGATTGCTCAGGGGCGTAAGCAGTTCAACTACGCCTGTGCAACCTGCCACGTTCAGGGTATTACCAAAACTAACCCCAGCGTGGGTCTAGAGCCCGAAGCCCTAGAGGGTGCATTCCCCAACCGCAACAACCTAGAGGCGCTGGTTGACTACCTCAAGAATCCCACCACCTACGATGGACTGATTGAGATTGCTGAGCTGCACCCCAGCACCCAAAGTACGGACATCTTCCCCAAGATGCGCTCTTTCACCGAAGACGACCTAGAAGCCGTCTCGGGCTACATTCTGCTACAGCCCAAGGTAATGGGCAGCATGTGGGGTGGTGGTAAGGCCCGCTATTCGGCACCGGCCTCGTGATGCTCGAGTCATAGCCATAAAGGCAATCAAAATGAGATAGTCTAGACCGCGGACATCAGCCGCCCTAGACTAACGTTGACAGGGAGGCCAGTGGTCTCCCTGTTTTGTGCTTAAAGCTATGGGCATTTCCCTCACCCAACCCATTTCGACGATGAAGCGACGAACGGTATTGATCGCAACGGCCAGCGCCATCACAACGGCAGCGTTAGGCAGTGCCTGTAACCCCGCGTCGCGTCCTCAGCTAGACGTCCGTTTTTTAGAGCGATCTTTGCCGCTGGGAGTCATCAAGGTTTTTCGTAGCACCCAGGCGCAACCCAAGCTCACGTTTGAGGCTGAAAGTCAGCTAGCTGGCCTGTTCCGGTCACTGCAAACCTGGCAGTCTGACTCGCAGCCACAACCACCCCTGTGGCGACGCTGGCTACCCAATCAGCCACAGCCGCAGCCCCCTGACCTGTTTACCCTGGGCGACGGCTGGCTACAGGCCGCGATCGCGCAAAACCTGATACAGCCATTGTCTATTGAAAACCTAGACGGCTGGCAAAGCCTGCCCCCCACCTGGCAGCAGCTGGTGCAGCGCAACACAGCGGGGGAGTTAGATAGCAACGGCGAAATCTGGGCGGCCCCTTATCGCAGTCAGCCACTGATTATGGCCTATAGCGATCGCGCTGTCCGGGCATTGGGCCGCCCACCCCAGACCTGGGCCGACCTATGGGAGCCTGCCTTGCGCGATCGCGTTGCCCTACCCGACTCACCTCGCCTGCTCATGGGCCTCACACTGAAGCGACAGGGCCAGTCTGCCAATGCCGCCGAGCAATTCACAGATGCAGCAGTGCAAACGGACCTGACACAACTGTTGCAGCAGGCCAAAACCTTCGACTCGCTCACGTCACTCAAAGCGCTAATCAACGAAGATGTCTGGGTCGCCGTGACCTGGAGTGGCGATGTGATCTCAACGCTGCAGCGCTATCGAGACCTACAGGGCAGCTTTCCTGAAGAGGGCACCCTCTGGTCCAGCGACCTTTGGGTGCGGCCAGCAGGGGCTGAAACCGACCCGGCACTCACCAACCAATGGATCGAGTTCTGCTGGGCTACAGCTACAGCCCGACAAATTAGCCTCTCAACCCAGGGCATCTCGCCCCTATATCTCCAACCCGGTAACGCTGACCCCGCCCTAGGCCAGCCGTTACTCTTCCCCAACGACGCCAGTATGCTGGAGCAGAGCGAAGCACTACGCCCCCTCTCCAGCACAGAAACAGCAGACCTAACAGAAGTGTTCCAGAGCATCTCAACAGCACTGGATAGCTCCAACGGCAGCGTCCTCGACAGCACGACAGAGTAGTCGGACCTAGCCCCTTCCAGGCATAACCATCAGAAGGGGCCACCAGATGGGGTACCAGCCAACACCCCTTTCCCTTTTCCCCTTTCCCAAAATCCAAAGGATTAGAACGGCTGGGACTGACTTGTCCGTCCACTAATTGCACCACGACCGAGATAATCAAGCTCAACAGTACAAGCGATGCCGTTCAACTGCTCTGCTGGCAGCGTACCGTAGGCATTAAAGTCCAAAGTCTGATCAAAATCGCAAACGTAGCCTGCTACCAAGCGATTGCCGTTAAACACGCGCAGATGGTAGCCGTAGGTCTTGGCCGACTGCCCAAACTGGGTCACAAAGGCGTACTGTTCCAGGTAGTTTAGGATGTTCCAAATCTGCCCGTTGACGGCCACATCAATGTGGTGCTGCCGATCGTTCGGACGAGCGTGGGCCACCCAGCCGGTCACCATACTCCGACCGTTCAACGGCCCAATTTCACTGGCCTTGTCCTGCTGCCACCACAGGCTGGGCGTGGTCATGTCGGTTGCCGACAGCGTTTCATCCGTCACCGCCAGCCCCAGAGCGATCGCGTCTTCGCTCGGTGACATATCCAGCGGAATCAGTGCCAGGTCGAGCACCTGTACCCGCCGCTGGGCTAGCGTCAGCGGCGCAGGAATAGTCGACTGTGCATCGGATTCCGCCGGCACCGTCTGCACTGCTACGGTCTGGGCGAAGGCCGCAGTCGCTAAACCTGCCCCCCCTAAGATGCCAGTGACACCACAAAACAATAGAGCGGGCATCCAGTGCTGCGATCGCGACATGGCTTAACTTGTGTAAATCCTATTGTCCAAGTCTAGTCACCGCTCAGGTAAATGCCAACCTCGACGGGGAAGATTCTATGACTTTGCTCAGCACAGCCTAAGCTTCACTGACCTGGGCAAGCGCGTCGGCCAAAATCAGCCGCTGCCGATGGATATGCACCAGCTGAACGGCAACTCCCGTGGCCTGCTCAAACATGAAGGCAATCTGCTCCGGTCGGAGCAAGGTACCGTCGTTGCGGCAGCTGCCGATGTAGTGGAATAGGGCCGTCCCTGGTACGGCCAAGGCCGACTGAATGGCGACAGGCAGCGACTCCAAAGCCTTTGATTCAGATGAAGCATCGCCATTAAGCTGCTCTAACAGAAACAGCCGTTCTCGCAGATTGATCTTGCGGATCTTGCCAGACTTTTTTTGTTTCTTCTCAAACCAGATTTCGTCCGTATCTAGGACCTGCTGCGTCCAGGTCGACCAGTCCGGTTCTGTCACGGGCGACTGCAATACCAGCAGGTACTCAGCCTGTTCCAGAACCTTAGTGGCAGCGGGTGCCGAAAGCGCAACGGGTTGCACACTGTAGATGGGCAGTTCATCGGGGAGCTGCGATCGCAGCTTCTCTGCAAAGTCGGCGGGCGCCATCGACTGAGTCAGCTCAAAATCAATCAGCTCCCCCTCACTAGTGGCCCCCAACGGCAGCGCGTTGGCCGGAATAATGCGAGGACCGGGATGGAAGCCCCCGGTAAAGGCAAGGGGCAACGCCGCCCGTCGCACCGCTCGGTCTAGCATTCTCGCCAGGTCTAAGTGGCCCAACAGCGCCATACTGCCCTGCTTGCCCAGCCGCACCCGCAGCCGCTGCATCCGCGTTTGATTCGGTTGAAAATGCCCCTCAAAGGAGGGAATCGGCGGCGGTGGCACAACAACATTATGGCCAAAATCTGGCCCACAAATGCCGCAGTGAGAACAGCCTTCAAAAGAACAGTCTGGCACCGTCGCGGCATCCAGCGCCCGCAGCAGATCGTCAATCAACCACTGCTTGTCGATGCCGGTGTCGATATGGTCCCAGGGTAGCGGCGCGTGCAGTTGTTGATGCTCCACAACAGGTTCCGTAGGGGGAGGCGCGATTTCCTGCGCTTGTTCTTGTACTACTTCGCCCGCTGCTGAGTCAGTCGTGGTATCAAAAACGCCCCACTCGGTCTGACGATACTTCCATGCCAGCCCAGCATCTTCAATAGCCTGCGTCCAGGCGTTGTAGGCCCGCTCCAGGCTCTCCCACCAGGCATCCATCCCAGCCCCAAGCTCCCAGGCACGGCGGACCACAGCAGACAGTCGCCGGTCACCCCGGCCGACAAAGTCTTCCATCGCCGAAATTCGCACATCGGTAAAGTTCACCTTTACCCCACGAATCTGACGAAACGCCTCCTGCAGTAGCGCCTGCTTCCGCTCAAACTCTGCCGTAGACACCGCATGCCACTGGAAAGGGGTATGCGGTTTGGGCGTAAAGTTCGAAATCGTAATGTTAAAGCCTAGCGGCTTTCGACCCACCAGACGACATTCCTGCCGCAGCCATTGAACCGTCTCGGCAATGCCCAGCACGTCCACATCGGTCTCACCGGGCAGACCAATCATGAAATACAGCTTCACCCGATTCCAACCCTGTTCGTAGGCGGTACGGACGCCGCGCAACAGTTCTTCGTTGGTCAGGCCCTTATTGATAATGTCGCGCATGCGCTGGGTCCCTGCCTCGGGGGCAAAGGTCAACCCGGTCTGCCGCGTGCCGCCAACAATGTGGGCAATATTCTCGTCAAAACGGTCCACTCGCTGGCTGGGCAAAGAGAGAGAAATGTTGCTGTCTTTTAATCGATTTTTCACCTCGACACCGACCGCAGGCAGCGCCAAATAGTCGGAACAGCTCAGCGACAACAAAGAGAATTCGTTGTAGCCCGTGGCCCGCATGCCTCGCTCAATTGCGTCCACCACCTGATCGGGCGCAACATCGCGAGCGGGCCGGGTCAGCATACCGGGCTGACAAAAGCGACACCCTCGCGTACAGCCCCGTCGAATCTCAATCGTCAGTCGGTCATGCACCGTCTGAATATGCGGCACCAGACCAATGGAGTAGTCGGGCATGGGCGGGGCCACCCGCCGCAGCACGCGGGCTGGCACGTCGGGACGCGTAGGTTCTACCGCACCACTGGCGGTCATCTCATAAAACTGTGGAACGTACACCCCTGGAATCTGGGCCAGGTCCAGCAACAGGTCTTCGCGGCTCAGCCCCGCAGCTTTACCCTCTTCAATCACCAGACCAATTTCGGGCAGCAGTTCCTCACCATCACCCAACGCGACAAAGTCAAAGAAGTCGGCATAGGGCTCAGGGTTTGAGGTGGCCGTTTGCCCCCCGGCAAAAATCAGCGGCCAGCTGTCAGCTGCTACGTTCCATGCCCCACCAGCCTGCCGCTCTTTCCAGGTCAGGGGAATGCCTGCCAGCGACAGCATCTCTAGAATGTTAGTCGCCCCTAGCTCATAGCTCAGGCTAAAGCCCAAAATGTCGAACGCACTCAGGGACTGCTGAGATTCGACCGCAAAAAGCGGGGTTTGGGTTGTTTTAAGCTTTTCGGCCAGGTCTGAAGCGGGGAGGTAGGCGCGATCGCACAGCTGCCGGGGCTGCCGATTGAGAATGCTGTAGAGAATGATATGCCCCAGATTTGAGGACCCCACCTCGTAGATTTCGGGATAGGTCAGCACCCACCGCACCGCCGCCGCGTCCCAGTCTTTGTGGACGGCCCCTAGTTCGTTGCCCAGGTAGCGGGCAGGGCGAGCAATATCAGTGCTAATCAGCGGATTCAAAACGGGCACGGGCAAGCTCCTACAGGTCGGTCCAGCTTTTAACTATAGCGCTGGCCGTAGGGCTTAGAACGGCTAACAGGCTACTGGCAAATTCCAAATTACGCCCAGCTTTAGCACCCCTTGTAGGCCGGTCCACGCCTGTAAGCGTGTGGCCCAGTCCACCCGCAGCAATGAAGAGGTCACTGACGATTCTAAGCATCCTCAACCGGCTCAGGTATCGACCGCTTAACATCAGGTATCGACCGCTTAACAATTGACCGCTGCTGAACGAGGTTGCCGCTATAGTGTGGAGGCTGATTTTGATGGACCGCCCTTTTGCTATGCGTCAAGTCAACTTCGTCGTTATCTTTGTCATCTGTTTGGCCCTGGTGCTGTTCGGCATTGAGAACACTGAAACGGCCACTATTCACATCGTTCAAGGCGTCGAGATCAACGCCCCGCTTTGTATTGAGCTGATGGTGGCGCTCGGCATCGGTGCCACCCTGGCATGGATCTTTAGCGTCTGGGCTCAGGTGCAGGGCTACTTTAGCGTCACCCCCCAGGTTGAGCAGCGAGAACTGCGCATCCAGCAGCTAGAGGAAGACGTTGAGCGCTATCGGGTCGAGCTAGAGGAACAGCAGCCAATGCTGCCCGCGTCTGAGGACGCCAAGAGTGAAGCCTACGCTCAGTAAAGGTTGCCTCCGAAGTAATGGGCTAACGTCACTGGCTAAGAATCATCGGCTGGGGTTATTGGTATAGAAACTCTAGCCAAACCCGCTGTCTGAATACATTTGCACGATCTGACGGGCTGAGCTATAGTGCAGTCGTTCTAAATCGTCTTTATAGATTGGGATGGCCTATGGCGCTATCGCTGGCCCAAAACGCGATCGCATTTCTCATTGACCTAGCCGAAAAGGGCGAGGTTGACCCTTGGGATGTCAACGTCATCGACGTGATTGACCGCTTCCTAAAAACCCTCAAAGACGCACCCGAGCCCACCGAAAAGAAAGACGGTCGCTCCCCCTATGAGCAGAGCTTGTCCGAGTCGGGTCAGGCGTTTTTGTATGCCTCCATGCTGGTGTTGCTCAAAGCCGACACGCTGATCCGTACCGAAATTCAAGAAGAAGAGCTAGGGTTCGAAGACGAGGACTTCTTTGACCCAGAAGAACTGACGCCCGCCGCCCTGCCACGCAACCTAGAGCAGCATATCCACCGACGGGCCGTTGCCGCACCGCCAGAAAAACGTCAGGTGACCCTTCAGGAGCTGATCACCCAGCTCGAAACCATTGCGGAAGCAATGCAAAACCCTGCCCAGCGCAGCCGGGCCCAGCGGGTTCGTCCCCATTCCAAACGCAAGGCCGTACGTGCGATCGCGCAGCTGGCCCACCAAGAAAACCTATCTGAAATTGCCGAAGCCCTGTCTGCCTTTTTAGACCAGTACTGGGAGGAGTTGGATCAGGCTGTAGACTGGATTGATTTTGAGCTGCTTTTGGACCACTGGGCTCAGTTTCGCCCGGAAGTACTGGGTGGCCCCATCAAAGAAGAACTCACCGAAGACGCCTATCGCCACGAGAAAGTCGGCGTCTTTTGGGGTCTGCTTTTCCTGTCATCTCAGGCCAAAGTCGAACTGGGGCAGGACGCATTCTACCAAGACCTAAAGGTCCGCCATCTATCTACGGAACCAGGAACCGTATCAGTGGATGTGCCATCTTATGTACTACCAGATTAAGTTCTTTTGATAGATTTGGGATGAGTCTCAACGCCCATCGTCAGAGGCCACCAGTCCCCTGAGCGATTTGAATCTGCATTAGCGGGCTAAAGAGCCGCCTTAGTAACAAGGCTATCGGTTTCATATCAGCAGCCTGGCAGTACGGCAGTTCCCTAGTCAGTACCTTCACGGAATGGGTACATCATATTTATTAAAGTTGTTTCGTTTTCGTTCAGCAATCTGTAAGGGGCCAATGAAGAGTGGATTAGGTGCCTGGGTACACTGTGTCTGGCCTTGTTAGCATTACCTAGTTTGCATGTGCCAACCGTGCATCCTACTGTTAACCGACGTTCTTAAATTAGAATTTAGTCGTATTTCACCCTGGCTCCATGCCAACGACCTATTTAAAGCAGTTGAGGAATTGAGAGAGCATCTATGAAAGCCATGATTTTGGCCGCTGGTAAGGGAACACGCGTGCGCCCCATCACGTATACCATTCCCAAACCGATGATCCCGATCTTGCAAAAGCCAGTAATGGAGTTTTTGCTAGAGCTACTGCGCCACCACGGGTTCGACCAAGTTGTGGTCAATGTCAGCCACCTGGCAAACGAAATTGAAGGCTACTTCCGCGACGGCCAGCGCTTTGGTGTCGAGCTGGCTTATTCCTTCGAAGGTCACATCACACCCGATGGTGAGCTGAAGGGGCAAGCCCTGGGCTCGGCAGGCGGCATGCGCAAGATTCAAGACTATTCTCCCTTCTTTGACGATACGTTCGTCGTCCTTTGCGGCGATGCCCTAATCGACACTGACCTCAGCGAAGCGGTACGCCTACACAAAGAAAAGGGCTCTATTGCCACCATCGTCATGAAGTCGGTGCCGCTGAAGCAGGTGCCCAGCTATGGGGTTGTCGTGACCGACGACACTGGCCGCATCAAATCTTTCCAGGAAAAGCCCGCTGTAGAAGAAGCCCTCAGCACAGATATCAACACCGGTATCTATATCTTCGAACCCGAAATTTTTGACTACATCCCTTCGGGCTGCGAGTTTGATATTGGCGGCGACCTATTCCCAAAACTGGTCGCCGCTGGCGCGCCGTTCTTCGGCATCAGCATGGACTTTGAGTGGGTAGACATCGGCAAGGTGCCGGACTACTGGCAGGCCATTCAGGACGTACTCACCGGACAGGTCAAAGGCGTTGGCATTCCCGGTCGCGAAATTCGACCCGGTGTTTACGCTGGTCTCAACGTCAAAGCCAACTGGGACAAGATCAATATTGAAGGCCCGGTCTATATCGGTGGGCGCGCTCACATCGAAGACGGGGCCACCATCGTCGGCCCTAGCATGATTGGCCCCAACTGCTGCATCTGCAGCGGTGCCGTCGTCGATAAGAGCGTCATCTTTGAATACTCACGCATCGGTCCCGGTGTACGCCTAGTCGACAAGCTGGTATTCGGTCGCTACTGCGTCGATAAGAACGGAGCCTCCATCGACATGAAGGCAGCCGCCCTAGACTGGCTGATCACCGATACCCGTCAAGCCGTGATGGCCGAGCCTCCCCTGGAACATCGGGCTCTGGCAGAGTTACTGAACCAGCAGCAGGCTGTCGCGCCATAGCCACCGACCGTAGCCACATTTCAACATCTGCAAGCCTCAGATTCTCTAGAATCTGAGGCTTTTGGCGTAACGGTGTCACCGTAAGATCAAGACCGCTATAAGATGTAGCTAGCGCCATATAGGCCAGGGCACCCAGTGCGCTTGTCCTGCTTTGCATAAAACCATATGGCGTTGCAGCCTTGTCCTAGTGGAACCGGCGGCTGCGATCGCTGGGCAGTGTCCTTTGAATGTTCAGAAGTAATGACTAACCCCGTAGCCGAAGCTGCCAAACCTATTCCCGTCGTCGTCAACGGCGCAGCCGGAAAAATGGGACGCGAAGTGATCAAAGCCGTAGCGGGTGCTGATGACATGCAGCTGGTGGGCGCAGTCGAGCGTAGTCCCGAGCTGATGGGGCAAGACATCGGTGAGATTGCCGGATGCGGGCCGCTAGAGGTTGCGATCACCAACGACCTGGAGGCCACGCTAGTGATGGCGCAGGGCCAGGGCAATGCTGTCATGGTGGACTTCACCCACCCCAGCACGATTTACGAGACAGTGCGGGCTGCGATCGCATATGGCGTCCGTCCCGTTGTGGGTACTACCGGCCTCAGCACTCAGCAAATCCATGACCTAGCCAGCTTTGCCGAAAAAGCCAGCGTCGGCTGCCTAATCATCCCTAATTTTTCCATTGGTATCGTGCTGATGCAGCAAGCCGCACAACAGGCCGCGCAGTACTTCAACCATGTAGAAATCATTGAACTGCACCACAACCAGAAAGCCGATGCCCCCAGCGGCACCGCCATCCAAACAGCGCAGTTCCTCAGCGCTGCCAACCAGCAGTTCAACCCGCCCCAGGTGGAAGAGTCAGAAAAAATGACGGGCGCACGGGGCAGTACCACCGACGACGGCATTCGCATCCACAGCGTCCGTCTACCGGGGCTGATCGCCCACCAGGAGGTCATCTTTGGCGCACCCGGGCAGATTTATACACTGCGCCACGACACTAGCGATCGCGCTTGCTACATGCCCGGCGTCCTGCTGGCAATCCGAAAAATCATGCCGCTAAAATCACTGCTTTACGGTCTTGACAAACTGCTGTAGGAGTTCTGCCTTCTGCCCTAGCCCTGCTGGGGCTCTCGATAAACCCCATAAGCCGAAAAGATGCCCAGGACAAAGCCAAACAGGTGCCCCCACCAGGCCACCATAGGCTGCGTGGGCAGCACGCCCCAGAAGAAATAGCTATAGTTCACTAGCACAAAGACCGACAGTGCCAGTGGCAAGAAGCGCTTTTCGAGCCAGCCAATCGCTAGTAAGTAGCCAAACAGCGTGTAAACCACACCGCTGAGGCCGTGAGCACTACTTGGCCCCAGTAGCCAACTCAGCAAGCCACCACCGATCCAGCCCACAAAAAAGGTCACCCAGAAATCATTCTTACTCTTCGTCAGAATTAGCCAGGTAAAGACGGTAAAACCGATGCTGTTGCCAATCAGGTGCGCAAACCCGCCGTGGGAAAAGGCGGATAGAAAAATACCGGGAATGCCATCCAGGCTGCGCGGGTGAACCGGCAAGTTCCAACTTCCGCTAAAAAAGACCTGATCGACAATTTCCTGGGCCCAAGGCACCGCCAGAATGTAGGCCGGTAGCAAGGCGTTTCTACGTACTTTGGTCAACCATCCCGGGTTATCACGGTCCACAGACTGCAAAGCATCCGACGAAGAATCAGGAAAAGTCATCGCGAGCAATAGAGCGGCTCCTACAGCCTAGCCTTTACATCCAGGATTGCCATTGGGGAAACCGTACTTTGTTACCACCTGTTGCCGTTTAACGGCCCTACTCTGCCTGCTGAGTCTGAACCTGAGAAATCGTCGTTGAACCTGTTAGCTCAGCGGTTGTCAAGTACAGTGCACCTGTTAGCAGGCTCACGCAGCTTAATGCCAACCAGGACCACTTAACGGGCTTTTTGGAAGGAGTGATGTCAGGTGCGTTAATAGACATTGGGGATTCGGGTGTAGAGAGTGGGTGAATTGAGGTATCGCGGATGCACTCAAAGAAGCTGTTACAAATAAAACTTCTGTATTAGTCGTAGAATGCCCTTTACTACGTTGAGCTAAACACGCTAAACCCAGTTTCTGCAAGGGATAGCGCCACCTAGACTCTCTACAAAACAGCTACGGAAATTTGCGTAACCTTTAATTAAAAATGGATTTTAATAGGAACTTTTTCATCCGTATCACGCAAAACACTACAGCAGTTGTTGATTTGGCTGAACAAGGGCGTTGATTGTCCAAACAACGCATCAGCATATTTGACGCGATCGCATCCCCACTCAGTAGATCTTCGGCCTGAATTCTGCTCACGCCGTAGCCCAATCTTCATAGGTTCTGATGTACGGATTTAAGGTCAGCCCAGCGTCAGGTTGCGCAACCGACTAATCGCAGCGGCCAGATCCTGCGACCGAAACGCCGCTAAATCGCCCCGGTCAAATTCGGTCAGGCTATCGAGCCCATCTGCTTCAAGTTGCGTATCAATAGCGGCTAACCAGTCAGCCAGCTGCTGCCCGTCTAGACTGGCCTGTTGACTGTAGACCAGCGCCTCAGCGATGGCCCGGACCTGCCCCACCTCAGCCAGTTGCTCTACCGCTCGTAGGTCAATCGGCTGTCGGTCAATCTCTAGTCCATCGACGCTGTGAACTTTAAGCTTGGGTGTTCCTCGTCGTCCCCCATCAAAGGCAGGCAGGCAAACCTGACGCTGAGTCAGCGCCCCAAACTGGGTGCCGCCTTCGGCCTGTCGCGAGGGTGCAAGAGCCCTGGCCTGTTCAGTCACATCCTTGGGCCGATAACTGTCCAGGGCAATAACGGTATCCGCCACGCCAAAGTAGTCGCCGCTGCCGCCCATCACCAGCACCGTTGAAACACCGTGGTCTTCGTAGAGCTGCCGCACCTTGTCAACAAAAGGCGTGATCGGCTCTTTTTCTTTGCTAATCAACGCCTGCATGGCGCGATCGCGAATCATAAAGTTGGTCGCAACCGTGTCTTCGTCCACCAGCAGTACCTTGGCCCCCGCCTCCAGCGCTTCCACAATATTGACCGCCTGAGAGGTACTACCACTGGCGTTTGCCGTTGAAAATTGCTCGGTTGAAATGCCCTGGGGCAGCTGGTTAATAAAGGGCGAAATGTTCACGCCACAGACGCTGCGGCCATCTTCAGCCCGAATTTTGACGGCGGTGCGATCGCAGACCACCTGCTCTCGACCATCGTCTGGACTATGGTTATAGACACCAGCGGACAAGGCCCGCAGTAGGGTGGACTTGCCGTGGTAGCCGCCACCGACAATCAGCGTTACCCCAACCGGGATGCCCATGCCCGTCACCGCACCCCCGTGGGGTGTCATCAGCGTCACCGCCAAACTAGGCGGGGATTCGAACGGCACCGCAGCCGTTAGTGGCGCATCACTGACGCCGCTGCATCGCGGCAGCATGGCACCGTTAGCCACAAAGCCAACCAAATTGTGTTGGGCCAGCTGCTGGCGCAGTGCGATCGCGTCCTCATACGTATTCAAATGTCGCTCCACCGCCTCAGCTGGCCAGGCATCCGCTAGCAAACCAGTTTCCACGAGCTGCGGCAGGTCTTCGCACAGCAGTGCCGCCGCTGCGCGCCCAGCAATCCGACGACCAAACGCCGGGAGCCCTACCCCTAGTCGTAGCTCGATACCGTCCCCATGAATTTGAACTGAGGTGCGGGGCAACACCACCTGACTGGGCTGCAAAATAACCAGTGCGCCACTTTTACCCGACCCCCGCCGCTGCTGCAGGCGTAGCGCCTGAGCATAGACCTGACGATTGATAAAGTCAGCCATGGCGACACGGCGGACGTTGTCAATCCATGACACAGACAACCCCGCAGCCGCTTTCGGAACCCACAAACTGACACGACTGGGAGCCGCAAACGGATCGGCTTGAACATGATGAATCGAGAGGGTAAACCGCTCAAAAGCGTACTGGCCCTTGACCTGTCGATACGTTTTGTAGCTATTGCCATCGAGTCGATGGAGCAAGTCGTATAGCCGCTGTGAAGCAGTCATAAAGATCACTCAGCGATTTTATGCATGAAGATATCGTCAAACCTGCGGATCCTACGGTTCTATCTCAGGAGAAATAGCAGTTAGGCTTCTCTGTAGTTCTTGGGTTTACATCTCAGATTGCTAGCCCATTTCAGCAGGGCTACAGACCCACGAGTGATGGCTGTCACACGCTGAACTGAGCAAGGTCATAGGTCAACTAGCAAGCTGTCACAGAATAGAGCGTGCTTTTTCTGAATACTGAGTACTGTAGAAGCTACCATCCAGGTGTGAAGGAGGTTGAGGGATGTTTCAAGCTGTTCGATCCGTGTTTTCCGCTCATTCCAGTCGCCTCATCAGTTACCGAATGCCCAGCCTGGGGAAATTACTGCCGCTGGTTACCGCCGGCATTTTAATCTCCGGCAGCAGCGCGATCGCTGCCCCCAAGCAGCCCATCAAAGCTGAGCCCACCCATCGTCCCATTCTTCAAACCGCGCTTCAAACCACACAGACAGCGCCTGCCCAGATTCGCACTATCGCGACCGACATCACAACCCCTAGCGACGTTTCAACCGTTAGTGGCGCCCTAGCAGACGGCTTCTATTTCTTTGGCGCAGCCCCAGAGCGCGACCAGCTCGGTTTCGAGTACGTTGTCTTCGAGGTCACCAACGACCAAGTTGTGGGCGCGTTTTATCTGCCGTCTTCTAATTTCGACTGTTTCCAAGGCGAAGTCCGTCCCAACCAGCTAGCGCTTAGCATTACCGATAGCTACGACCAAGCCGTCCATTCCTATAGCCTGGCGATGGAAACTGTCCCAGCAGCAGTCGCAGGTAGCGCAGCGGGCACGTTTGGGCCTGCTGGGTTTTACTCGCTGGGGCAACCGGGTGACCTTGAGCACGAACTCCTAAGTACCTGTCAGGCAACCTACGTCGATGCGATTTAGTCGGTTAGGACCTTAGGTACCGTCAGACAACCGCGACGGTATGCGTAGCGCATTTCCATAGTCGCGCTCATTCCAAGCGCGATCATCCGACGTAATAAATAGCACTCAGAAGAAAGTGAATTAGATCGATGTCAGCGTACGGGCCTCGCCAAAGAACCCGTACGCTGACTCGTTTCGTAGCCTATTTTTGGTCGACGACCTTCGACCAAAGTCGAACACGTTTGATAAATTCTGGCTCAAGTTCGGCTTAAACCCCACGACGGAGGGAGGCCAATTAAGATATGTTGATTGAATATCGTTACAAGACCTAACGTTTAGTCATTGCCTGTTCAGTATTGCGTTTTTTTTGCTATCGGCACTGACTTTTTGCGGACGCTTCCAGCGATCTTTTGAAGATACTGGGAAATCTAGGCTTAGGTCAGTGCAGCGAGGAAAACCCCACCCCTAGTGTCGGGTCTCCTGACTGCTAAGACGGCTTAAAGGTCGCTACATTCTTAATACGCTGTTAAGAATGTCAGCACGAAGGCGGTGGCTGTTTTAACAAACGTCTGCCGACTTCTGCCCATTACCCGACCTTTTTTGGGTTAGGGATTCATACCTTGGTAGGGGTTATCTGAATATGTTTGAACATTTCACCAATACCGCGATCGCCGTGATCATGCAGGCGCAGGAAGAAGCCCGTCGCCTGGGTCACAACTTCGTTGGCAGTGAGCAGCTGCTGCTGGGCATTGTCAAGGAAGGATCGAGTATTGCTGCAAGGGTGCTAAGCGATTTTGGGGTTAACCTGACCAACGCTCGCACTGAAGTTGAAGCCATTATTGGCCGGGGTTCAGGCAATGGCCCCGTAGAAATACCCTTCACGCCTAAAGTTAAGCAAGTCTTCGAGCAGGCCTTTCAAGAGGCCCGTAAACTCGACCATCCCTACATTGAGCCCGAGCACCTGCTGCTGAGCCTGACGCAAAACGTCGAAAGCGTTGCCTATCGTGTCCTCTCTAACCTGGGTGTAGACCCAGCAAAGGTCCGCAGTCAGCTGATTCGTACCATCGGCGAGGTGAGTGCCGTCCCCGCTGGTGGTGGCAAGCGCAAGGGCGATGCAGCCAAGTCTAAAGACAAGCGCTCCAAGACGGCCCTGCTAGACGAGTTTGGCACCGACCTGACGGCTAAAGCCGCCGATGGTGGTCTGGACCCCGTTGTGGGTCGCGCTGACGAGATTGAGCGGGTCATCCAGATTCTGGGTCGTCGGACCAAGAACAACCCGATCCTGCTGGGTGAACCGGGCGTGGGTAAAACCGCGATCGCAGAAGGCCTAGCCCAACGCATTACCAATCAGGACGTACCTGAGGCCCTGCTAGACCGCCGCGTCATTAGTTTAGACATGACCCTGCTGGTGTCGGGCACTCGCTTCCGGGGCGACTTCGAAGAGCGTCTGACTCAGGTAATGGACGAGATCCGCTCAGCTCAGAACATCATTCTGGTCATCGACGAGATTCACACCCTGATTGGGGCCGGGTCTCTAGAGGGCAGCATGGACGCCGCCAACCTGATGAAGCCTGCCCTGGCACGGGGTGAGCTGCAGTGCTTGGGTGCGACCACCCTAGACGAGTACCGCAAGTACATCGAGAAGGATGCTGCCCTAGAGCGCCGCTTCCAGCCCGTGACGGTCAACCCGCCCTCCGTGGAAGACACTGTCGAGATTCTGCAAGGGCTGCGGAGCCGCTACGAGCAGTTCCACCGTCTAGAGATTACCGATGAAGCGCTAGAGGCTGCCGCTAAGTTCTCAGATCGCTATATTACCGACCGCTTCTTGCCCGATAAGGCTATTGACCTGATCGACGAAGCCGGTTCTCGCGTGCGTCTGCGCTATGCGCAGCAGATTCCTGCGGGTGAAATCCGTAAGGAACTGCGCCAAGTCCATAAAGACATCCAAGACCGCGTACAGAAGCAGGCCTTCGACCAGCTCTCTGAGCTACGCGAGAAGGAAGCTGAGCTGATGGACAAGCTAGAGCACGAGGTTGGCCCCATCACCTCTCCCGTAGTCAAAGAGTCTGACATTGCCGATATCGTTGCCTCCTGGACCGGCGTGCCGGTTAGCCAACTAACCGAGACCGAGTCGGTCATGCTGCTCCACCTAGAAGACAAGCTGCACGAGCGGGTTGTCGGTCAGGATGAGGCGGTTAAGGCCGTAGCTCGCTCCGTACGCCGGGCTCGGGTCGGCATGCGCAGTCAGGAACGCCCCATTGCCAGCCTAATCTTCTCCGGTCCTACTGGGGTCGGTAAGACGGAACTGGCCAAGGCACTCGCGGCGGCTGTCTTCGGCTCGGAAGAGGCGATGATCCGTCTAGATATGTCCGAGTTCATGGAGCCCCAGTCCGTCTCTAAGATGATTGGCTCTCCTCCGGGATACGTTGGCTACGACGAAGGCGGTCAGCTAACTGAGGCTGTACGCCGCAAGCCCTACACCGTCATCCTGATGGACGAGATCGAGAAAGCGCATCCGGATGTGTTCAACATCTTGCTGCAGCTGCTCGATGACGGTCGCTTGAGCGATGCCAAGGGCCGGGTCGTCAGCTTTAAGAACACCCTGATTATCATGACCTCGAATATTGGTTCGAAGGTCATCGAGAAAGGCGGTGGCGGTCTGGGCTTCGAGCTCAGCACCGACGACGAAAGCACCTCTCGTTACAACAACATTCGCAACCTAGTGAATGAGGAGATGAAACAGTACTTCCGTCCGGAGCTGCTGAATCGTCTGGACGAGATTATTGTCTTCCGTCAGCTGACGAAGCCTGAAATCGCTGAGATTGCTGAAATTCTGCTGAAGCAGGTCAACGGTCGCCTAACTGAGCGTGGTATTACCCTGGCGCTGACCGAGGCGTTCAAAGAACGTCTAGTCGACGAAGGGTATGACCAGCGCTATGGGGCACGTCCCATGCGCCGAGCCATCTCTCGCCTCATTGAAGACAATCTGGCTGAAGCCATTTTGGAAGGTCGCATCAAGGATGGTGATACCGCTGTCTTTGACATCGACGAAGCCGGTCAGGTTGCCGTCAGCCTTGCAAAGCAGCCTGCACTGATTGGGGCATAGTTGAGGCATGGCGCTGCCTAAGATGGCCTAACCCAATGACAAGATAGCTGAAACAAAAACAGGGTTACCGATGGGCAACCCTGTTTTTTTATGCGTGGTTTTAAGTGTGGCAACCATCAGATCCGTTAGAACAAGGTCACAGGCCACCTATTTGAATCCATTTCGCCCCACATTGAGCAGGATCGTCACATTTGATGTCTTACTGTGAACGGTGATAGCTATCGGGTCAATCGTTTGTCAAACGAGAGCCGGTTCAGTCGTCCACTGCCGCTCTAGTCGCTCAACCAGTACCTCCTGTTGCTGACGGCTCCCCGCCACTAAGACAGAAAGCTTGCCAGTAGCAATCGTGCCCCAGTTCACCAGGACAATCCCCGTCTTAGTGATTGGATCGAACGTTAGCCCTTCCCAATCGAGGTCTGCCAGCTGACGCACGTGAGGATAGAGGTCTTTACTACGCCAAGCGGCAACACCCAACTGCTCAGCAATTTCAGTAGGGTAGGAGGAGCCATTGAAGCGGGGGTTACACTCAATTGCCAGGTATTCAATGCCTAGAGCGGTCTCAACCACGGCTACATCAAAGGCAAAAATCCCTTTCATGCCTTGGTCATACAGCCAGTCAGCCATCGGCTGTATCACGTCCCACGGCTGATGCTCAGTGGGAAAACGATTCCCGCCATGAACGCAGCCCTCTAAAATCTGCTCCGATGCCAGCGAGCGCTGTAGCCCTGAGTCGGTGACGCGGTACTGCAAATTTAGGAAAGCAGTAGCCGTCACACCTTGCTGAATCTGGAACGCCTTGTCAGGCGAAAAGTGTTCAACAGCCTCTAACAGTTCTGCGGAGTTTTCGCAGCGAAAAATACCAACCCCGTGGTCAGCAACGGCTAGCTTGGCATAACAAGGAAAGGGAAAGGATTCAAGGTTGCCCAACTCTTTTCGCTGGTTGAAGCAGTCCGTTGCGGGGACAGGAATGCCTAGTTCTTTGGCTAAGTTAATGAAGTTGTTCTTTGAGTTAATGAATTCAACAGCTTTTGCCCAACGACTATCGATTTGGTTGAACAGTACCTGATAGCTACTGTGCTGGTGAAGCGCATGGCCAAAAAAGTAGACCGATGGCTGATAACCGGGGTATTGCGACAATAGAGAGAAATCAGTATCCCAGATGATATCGTCACTATAGGGTAGCCCAACCTGGTCGTAATGGGCCTGAATGGCAGCCCAGTTGTCCTGAAGCTGGGGGTGGAGCTGTACCATATCCCCTGGTTGGCTCAGCCCTAGGGCCCGCCCCGAAAATAGATGCACGCCCTTGTAGGTGTCCAGGGTGCTGGCCGTAATATCGTGATTGAAGATCTTCACTGGACTAACGCTCCGAAAATACAGTACTGGTCATCGGAAATTGTGCTAAACCACGTGCAAGTTGAAACCTGTGGCTTTCCCCGCCGAAAAAACTCCAGTTCTGGACGTGGCCAAGGTTTAGTAACATCCCCGAATGCAAACCTCTAACCGAACTCTTTAGTCAACTCAGCATTAGTCAACTCAGCAGGTGCG
>CAWUKV010000032.1:0-32192 GCA_963923025.1 uncultured bacterium | reverse complement strand
CCAGGTCCAGGTCGAAGACGTTATCTGTTGAATCGAGATTGGCAAGGTCTGTATCGCCCAGATCTGTACCGCCCAGATCTGTACCGCCCAGATCTGTGTCAATCAGGTCCGTAACCAGATCGTCAGCAACATGGTCTGTAGATATTGAGTCGAACCCATCAGTTGCCAGGTCCGGCACCAGATCTGACATCAGGTCCGATAACGGATCAGCACTCGCGGCTAGTTCACCTTCTTCTAGCCCGTTGAGCGTCCAGTCATCAAACGATGTCGTCTCTATTGAGGCGTCCACCGCTGTAATCGGTGATTCCTCAATGGTGGTTAGATTGAGCGTGTCAGCACGCTCAAGCAGTCCATCACCATCTGTACCCAACCCATCGGTTAGCAGGTTCGATACTGTTCCGGTCGCCAGGGCCAACAGCGCCTCGGACGGTTGCCCGCCTTGGGCGCGATCGCCAGCTAACACCGCCTTGCGGGCAGCCTCCAGGTCTACAATCGCCTGCTGTAAGATAGCCGCGATCTGCTTGGGCTGGGCTTTAGCAGCCTGCACTGCTGCGGTACAGATGGCTCCGAAGCCGGGCAGGTTAAACAGGTCCGAAAAGCCAGAAAACACCTCCGCCTGGGCCAGTAGCTCTCCCCGCTGCTCTGCTGGAGCGGCTGTCGCCAAGACGTGTCTGAGTCGATCAATACCCTGCTGTACATCCACCTCGAACATGGACGCCACCATGTCCACGCCCAGGTCGGCGGCGCTAGGGATGAAGCTGTCGGCCTGCGCTAGGGCGGGGCCGAGGTCGGCTTCAATGGCGCTGAAAATAGGCTCAGCTGTTGCGATCGCATGGTCCGGGTCGTGATGCCCGGTCTCAATTTGAGCGATCAGTGGTTCCCGCAGGCAGTCATAGGCCAGCAGCAGCTGCCGCTCCAGGGCTGAGGTTATCTCTACCTGATCGCCGTAGAGCGCCTTAAAGATAGTCTCCAGACGGTGGGCTAACGTTTTTAGACTGCTGAGTTCCACACTGGCAGCTCCACCCTTGATGGAATGGGCCGCCCGCATAATTTCATGGAGTTGAGCTGGGCTACTGTCCTGCCGCAGGTTCAGCAGTCCAGCCTCGATCACCTCCAGTAGCTCTAGCGCTTCTTCTACAAAAAACTGATATGCCTGGTCGCGAATGTCTGGGTCCATAGTTCTGGGTCCGTGCTTCGATAGGTCAACCGGCCGCTAGCTCACCTTGAATCGTCCCACTGTGTTTTGCAGCGTCTGTGCCACCTCCAGGAGCACCTGGAACGCGTTCGACACCTGATCAGCCTCGCTAGAGGTCCGTTCGGCAATTTGGGCAACATCTTGAATCACTTTGGTCACCGCCTCGGAGCTAGTGGACTGGGCCTGGGTGGATTGGGCAATGGTCTCCACCAGGCCGTTGATCTGGGTGGCAACCTGAGCAATTTCGTCGAGGCTGGCGCGGGTCTCGTTAACCAGCTGGGTACCAGCGACCACCTGCTCGGTGCCAATTTCCATGGCCGAAACCACTTCATTGGTCTCCGCCTGGATAGTGGCCACAAGGTTTTCAATTTCTACCGTGGCTTCGGCAGACTGACGGGCCAGGGATCGAACTTCGTCTGCGACCACAGCAAAGCCGCGCCCTTCTTCGCCTGCCCGCGCCGCCTCAATGGACGCGTTGAGGGCGAGTAGGTTGGTCTGGGCGGCAAAATCACCAATCAGGTTGACCACACCCGAAATCTTTTGTGAGGCTTCACCCAGTCGTTTAACTTTTTTGGCGGTCTCTGCCACTGTTTCACGGATATTCATGATGCCGGAGACCGTCCGGTTCATGGCGTCGTCGCTGTCGCTGACCTTGTCGGTGGCGTGCTGCACAATCACCTCAGCCTGTTGGGCACTGGCCGCTACGGCTTTAACAGACCCAACCATTTGTTGAATCTGCTGCAATGCCTCTGCAATTTCAACGGTTTGCTGGCTAGCCCCGGTCGATAGGGCCTGAACCTGGGCCTTGTTGTTGACTACCGTTGTGGACATCTGGTCTGAAGCAGTCTGCACCTGGTCTACAATCTTTCGCAGGTTGGCAATTGTGGCATTGTACGAGTCAGCTACTGTCCCGATTTCGTCTTCTGTCACCTTAGCGCGAACGGTCAGGTCGCCCTTGCTGACCGGGTCAATCTCCATCATTAGCTCCAACGCTCGACGCTGAAGACGCTCTTTTAGCGTTTTTTGTTCTTCGGCTAGGCCTTCGAACTGTTGCGAGGTCATCAAAATACCGAGCTGTTGTCCTAGCTGTCGGAAGGTTTCGGTCTCTTCGGGCCCCCATCGGTGAGTGCGATCGCAGTGGTGGGTCACCATGATGCCAAACAGCCGATTCTGGTTCACGATGGGGACCACCAGCAGGGCCTTAACTTGAAGCTGTGCCAAGAGTTCCTGGTGTTCTTCGTTAATTTGGGCCTGGGCGACGTTTTCAGCCGCAAAGATACGGCCCTCAGTGTAGGCTTTGAGCACCTCAGGGGGAATGCAGTCGTCGTTGAGTCCCAGCTCTAGCGCGCTGGGCAGACCGATGTTGACCGCTTCGTGACTGATGTAGCCCTCGCGCTTGCCGCGTCGAGCTGGGCGAAATTGATAAATTACCACGCGGTCAGTGCCCAGCACGGCTTTGGTATTTTCCAATAGACGATTCAGTTCGGCTTGTCCTGCCGTAGAGGATAGGTCGGCCTCAATGGCTGTGGCCGAGGCTAGCAGACGGAAACGCTGGGTTGCGGACTCCTGCTGGGCGGTAAACTGCTTCAGCTGGTCGGCCATGCGGTTGATGTTGTTGCCAAGCTGGGCCAGTTCGTCATCCCCCGAGACGGCAATTTGCGTGTCTAGCTGGCCCTGACCAATTTTGCCGACGGCCTGACTGGCATCGAGCAGGGGGCGGGTGAAGCGCCGTGTGGCTAGAATTGCCAACGCGGTAGAGGCGACTGCGGAGGCTAGTGTGCCTAGCGCGATCGCGATAAACAAACGGCGCTGCGGTGCCAATAGGGTGCTAAGGTCCTCTGACAGCACCGCCGTCCAGTCCAGGCCCTCAAAGTTTTCCAGTGGTTCACTGGGGGCAAAGGCCGCCAGCTGATCGGTTTGGGTGAGGGTATTGTCTGCTCGGACAGCGGCTGGATTGCCAATGTCAAAATATGGTGCTAGGTCGGGGAACAGCGAATCGATATTGAGTGTGACGTCTGCATCGTTGGTTTCGATTGCGTCTCCTGAAGAGTTCACAAGGGTTGTAAATTCTGCCGTAGAGCCTAGAAATACCGTGCCGTCGTTACTGGCTAGGTAGTACTCACTACCGTCAATGGCGAAGGTTTGTAATACATCCGCTAGCTTAGTAATCGGAATGCGGGCCCGCACATAGCCCAGGGCCACACCTGTATTGGAATCTTTAACCACCGTAGCGGTGTAAAAACTGAATTCGCCAGAGGTGGTTGAAAAACTGGGTTCACCAATCACGGCACCGTTGACTGCCTTTGCCGCCTGAATATAGGAACGGTCCAAGTGGTTGCTCAGACGGCTACCGGCACTGGTTTGGGCAATCGGATCACCCTGCAAATCGAAAAACGCAATACTGGTGTAGGTATCGCCGCTGTTGGCCATGAACCGATCTAACGCCGTTGAAATCTGTTGGCTGGTTGCATCCTGGCGCAACGTCGCGTCGCTAATGACTCCTAAATCAGCCACGTTTTCGATATCGGCAAGTCGGTCTGCTAAAAACAGGTTAAGCGTTGCCTGAAGTTCAATAGCACGGTCTTTTTCTAGCGTTGAGATCTCCTCAATCGCTGCTCGGTTCGCTACATAATAAGAAATGCCGCCCACCGCCAGTACCGGCAGAGTCCCGACTAGCCCTGCTAGCAAAGTTGTTTTGAATCGTAGACCCAGCCCCTGCCACCACCGCACGGCCAGTCGCTGCTGCCCTGATGGTGCAGTGGGTTGGGGCGGTGCAACAGGACGCGATGCCTTGGGTGGTGCGGGGCGTCGGGGCGGTGGCGGCGGTGGGACTGGCCGGGTCCGGTTGGGCCGTTGTCCGTTGTTTTGCCGCTGAAGGCGGCCATTATTTTGTGCGTTTTTCTCGGGTGCGGCAGAAGTCATGGCAAGGGTCGCGATGGAATAGCTGAGATAGCGGAGCGTGGACCTGTTGTCAGGCAGGCATTCGGTCTAGCAAAGCCAAACCGTCTAGCAGGGTCAGCATTTGCCCGCTAGGATCGAGCCAGTGACCGCGTAAGAAGGGGGCCAGCTGTTCCGACACCAGAGCATTTGGTGGTGACTGGAGCTGGTCAAGGTCGAGGGCAACAATGTCTTCAACGCGATCAACAACCAGACCGACCTGCCGGGACTGGTTCTCGTCGGGGGCTTGGAGTACGGCGACTGGTGCAACGGCAGGGGACATCTCCTGGTCATGCCAGGCGCGTAGTCCGACGCGGAGTCCCAGGTCGATAATCCACAAAATCTCACCCCGCCAGTTGTAGACGCCTAGCACCCAGCCCGGTAGATGGGGGACGGGGGTAATTCTATCGAGCGGTACCTTAAGCACTTCATTGAGCTGTTCGACGGGCAGCAGAGCTGTCGTATCGGGCGGCAGGCTAATGGTTAAGAACGATGCTACTGATGCCCCAGGTATGGCCTGAGACACTGTGGGTATCGTTGACACTGTTGTGTTTTTATCTACTGGCACACCCTTTTCTCCTGCATTAGCCCTGCATTGATCATCAGCCCCTATACGCCTAGCAGCTGAGCCAGGGTTTCGGTAAATTCCTCTTGGTCTACAGGTTTTTCCAGGTAGGCGCTGGCTCCCTGCTTCATCCCCCAGAACTTGTCCATATCTGTGCCCTTGGTGGAGCAGATAATCACTGGAACCTCGGGTAGATTAGACTCCTCTCGAATGTAGCGGCAGAGATCAAAGCCGCTGCGGTCGGGCAGTACAACGTCTAACACAACCAGGTCAAAGCGCTGGTTGCTCAGGTTAGAGACCGCTTCTTCCCCGTTGCTGGCGGTCGTCACGACCAGACCTTTTTCAGATAGATAGCTGCTGACAATGTGGCGGTCTGTTTTGGAATCGTCAACAACAAGTGCGGTTTGCATAGGGTTCTCCAGAATTCAGGCGGGCGACTGTACCCATAGTTCACAAAATGATTCTTCAATCAACAGGCTGGCCCATAGGCAAGGCAAAACACCTGGGCTGCTCAGCCAGCGGGAACCGGCTCGGCTTTGCCAGTTTCTGTAACGGTGGACGGTTGCGGTAATGACTGTTGGACGGTTTCCAACAGGGTGGCGATTTTGACCGGCTTACTCAGAAACGCGCTGGCGCCGACCATTTTTGCTCGCATGCGATCAACTGCGCCGTCGTTGCCGGTCAAAATGACAATGGGTACCGACTTAAAGATGGGTAGTCGGCGGAGGTGGGCACAGATCTCGTATCCATTGGTGTTAGGCATGACCAGATCCAAGAAAATCAGGTCTGGTTTCTTGGATAGCAGCACGGCCAAGGCCCGTAGTGGGTCTTGGATGGTAAACACCTGATAGCCCGCCCGCGACAGGATACGATTCATCGCTTTGCACACCGAAGGACTGTCATCAATGCAGGCAATCAAGGGGCGATCTGCCTTGGCGGCGTTTTCTAGTTTTACCTTTTGCACCATGGGCGGTGACAGATCGGGTGTCTCACGCAAACCGACAATGCCTGCCTTGAGGTAGGGCAGCAGTGACTTAGCGACGTCTGTCAGGCTACGGTTGAGTCGAATACTCAAATCTCTGAACGTATTTTGTCCATCTAGTAGTTTGGATAATGTCGCATACACCTTCTGAGGGGCATTGGCCTGCAGTGCCTCAGCAGACTTAATGACAGGAGCTAACTCAGGTGAGTGGCGATCTAGCTTTAGGTGTTGCCAGTCTTGCCATTGACGTTGGGCAAGTGCGATGGATGGGGTAACGTCAACCATTACTGGCTGGTCAGCCAGGGAAATGCCTGGACAAAGTGAATAGAGCACTTCAGCCGTTTGAGTAATGTCAAATAGAATGTCTGACATAATCCCCAGGATGACCTGAGTGGATTGCTGATGGGTAATCTTCTTTTGTTTTTCCCAATCGCTGAGTAGCTGATACTCCCAGCAGGTGACCCCTGCTGAGTGTTGGGCTAAGGCGGCTTTGATGGCCGCGGCCTCTAAGCTGATCGTGGGACAAACTCTGGTCATGTGACGACGCCAGCGCCGAACGGGATGGCGACCGCCCGTGGCGTATACTAGCCGCCCCCAGTACATGTAGATCTGCCAGGCGGTCCCCTGCCTAGATTTGAGCTGAAGCACGCCGTTGAATTGGTTCTTCTTGAGGGCGGCAAACAGCTTGACCTGTTTGGCTGTTGTAAATTGGCGGATGGCGACGCCACTAGATGTCCGGGAAGATGCCATAGCTGTGTCACTGAAGTAGTTTCTTTGACGGGTTTTGGCCGATTCGGAAGATCAAACTCGAGCCGTCAAACTGTTAAAAAAATGTCGGTCTTTGCGTGACGAAAAAGTGGTAAGGGGAGCAACTTGCGAACCGGCTGAGCCAGGTTGCGAGTCGCGGAGCGCTTGCTGCTAAGAGGACTAGCGATACTCAGAGGCGCAAACGGCATAACTAGCACTATCGCTGTGGTCAGGCACGGGGCTGAAAGTCGGGATAAGCCTCTGCGCCGTGTTCGCTGAGGTCTAGTCCGAGCTGCTCAGCCTTGGCCGAGACACGAAGTCCGAACAACAGATTGATGGCTGACCAGGCCAGCAGCGTCGTGATCACCGCGAATAGGCTCACGATGCCAATCCCTGCTAGCTGTACCCAAAGCTGCTGGAGATTTCCGCCTAGCAAGACACCCAACCCGGGGCCAGCACCTTCGGTGTGCCAGGGGTTGACGCCAGGGCCGACGCTGAACAGTCCCACGGCTAGGGTGCCCCAGATTCCACCGACGAGGTGGACGGGCAGCGCACCAACCGGGTCGTCAATTTTGAGGGCATCAAACAGGCTAGAGGAGAAAACGGCAATCATGCCGCCGACGGCCCCAATCGCCACAGCGCTACCGGCAGAGACAAAAGCACAGCCAGCAGTAATGGACACCAAGCCAGCCAGGACCCCATTGATAATCAGGCTGAGGTCGGGCTTAGAAAACACAATCCAGGCGGTTACCGCTGCCCCCACGGCTCCCGCCGCCGCCGCAATATTGGTGGTCAAGATAATGCGGCTGATGGCTGCTGGGTCCGCTGCCATGGTTGACCCAGCGTTGAACCCGAACCAGCCGATCCAAAGAATCATGCCACCCAGGGTTGCGATCGCAAGGTTATGACCGGGAAAGGGACCGCGCCGCAATGGATCGTATCGACCCTGACGGGGACCCAGTAGATAGGCCCCGATTAACGCCGCCCAGCCCCCCACTGCGTGCACCGCCATCGATCCGGCAAAGTCGTAAAACCCCCACTGGCTGAGGAAGCCGCCGCCCCAGATCCAGTGGCCGCTGACGGGATAAATGAACGCTGACAGAATGGCACTGAAGACGAAGTAAGCAAAAAAAGAAATGCGTTCGGCAACGGCACCGGACACAATGGTTGCTGCTGCTCCGGCAAAGGCCAGCTGAAAAAAGAACTTGGCATCCAGGGGAATGCCCGCCCAGCTGAGAGAACTAAACACGCCTCGGTAGGCTTCATTGGTCAGCGGACTGGTATCTAGCCCAGCCAAAAAGAATCCCTCAAGGCCAATGAAGGCGTTGCCGTTCCCGAACATTAACCCAAACCCAATGGCCCAAAATGCCAGGCTGACGATGCCAAAGTCAATGAGGTTTTTAGCCAGGATGTTGACCGCGTTCTTGCTTCGGCAAACTCCCGTCTCTAGCATGGCAAAGCCTGCATTCATAAAGACGACTAAAATGCCTGAAACAATCACCCAGATGGTGTCGAGGGTGACCTGCAATTGATCAATTGCAGGTTGCCAATCTGCTTGGGCGATCGCCCGAGGGGCAAACAAGATCAGGATCAGGGTCGTCATTAGCATCAGCGACCACCGAGACCACCAGCGAGAAGGCACATTTCGCCTGAGACGAGATATCGTCAATCGAGCCATTGTCAATTGCCAAAACCAAACTTTAAGTACGGAGAGAGCTGCTATAGCAGTCGAAGGGTTGATAGACCCATGCAGCTGCATCGAGGGGCTCCAGCGTTAAGGACTTCAGTGCCAGGAACTGTCCCTAGCAACTCGATGAACGCAATATTCCAGCACAACGGTATGGGCGATATGCCGTGCTTCAGGGCTGATGCCAGAGTTCTTACCACTAAATCCGCTAACTTATAGTGCCCATGCCGGTTTTTGACTAACGGTGGGCGAAGGCCATGCCGCCATCGTTAAATCTACTGATTTTTACAGATGAAGTGCTTAATAAGACGTCCCTACCGGTCTGTTCAGGACCTAGCCCTGCTGTTTCTGGCGCTTGAGCCACTTTAGCGCTTCTCGTTGGGTCAAAGCCGGTAGGGGCTGCTCGGCAACAAACTGAGTAACCTGGGCTGCGTCTGTTTTCGAATATTCTCGCAGCGCCCAGCCCATCGCTTTTTGTAAAAAGAACTCTGTTGATTCCCTATTTTCTCGGATGACGGCAAACAACAGCTCAACGTCAGTTTCAGCCTTGTAGGATAGTTGAAACAGGATGACCGTTCGCCGCAGCCACAGGTTTTCAGTGCCTCGCCAGCGCTGTAAAAACGTTTGGGCCTCGTTGGGAAATTGGCGATCCATCTGGGCTACGGTGTGTGTAGCTAGCGGATCGACCGTGTCCCACCAGGCTTTGTGGATAATCAGGTGCTCAACTGTGGGTAGCAGGTCGGGCGTCAGCGGGCTGCGGTCTAGCAAATCACAGCCAATGTATTGAAACTCTCGTTCGGGCCATGCCCAAAGCTGTTGTAGGACCTGTGGTAGCTGTTCGGGCGTGGGCTGTCCCTGCTGCTTAATCAGGGTTTTGAACAGCGCTCGACGTTTGGGTTGTTTAATTCCCAAAAACTTGAACTGATGCCGCATATATTTTTCCATTGCAGGCGCATTGGCGGGATTGGCATGGGCTAGAAAATGGTCGCGGCAGGTGGGTAAGTCAAAGGGCATTGCTGTCAGCCAATGAGGGATGCGCGGGCAACGCTTGTTCCAGGTGTGAGCGGGCGGGGTGTGTGGGATTAACGTGCTATCCGCCGCTGCTTGGCTAGATACTGCTGATGATCTTCGGTTGCCCGCCAGTAGGCACCCGCCGGTTCAATCTGCGTCACGATGGGCTTGCTGTAAGTGCCGGACTTGTCTCTGGCTGCTAGTGACTGCCGTGCTGCCCAGGCCTGCGATTCGCTGTGGTAAAAAATGACGGAGCGGTACTGTTCGCCCCGGTCTGCACCCTGACGATTCAGGCTGGTGGGGTCGTGCATCTGCCAAAAGGTGTCTAGCAGTGTCTCGTAGGTCATGACTGCTGGATCGTATTGAAGCTGGGCCACCTCTGCATGACCCGTGATGCGGGAGAGGACATCCAAGTAGCAGGGATTCTCAAAGTGGCCGCCCATGTAGCCGACGGAGGTATGGCGAACGCCTGACAGTTGGCGAAACGCCTCCTCTGTTTTCCAAAAGCACCCAGCGCCAAAGGTGGCTGTTTCAAGTCCACTGTGGTCAACCATGATTACGACTCAATTAATACGACTCAATGAACAGTTACTTGACGCCATATCGCTCTGGACTCACTGGGATAGCCAGACTCGGTGTCCTCACGTCAATGGCGCTAGCTACATTATCCTTCAGCCCAGCGGTTGCCAACCTAAAGGGAGCAGATCAGGACCGCGCATTTTGTTAGAAAATTAGAAAGCTGTACGAATGAGAAATGGTGTTCTATGACCTCTGCTGCAAGCCAGCCCATGGATGATACCGCTGCCCAAGCGCAGGTAGACGACCTCCTGCAAATGGTCAGCCAACAGCGTCAGAACGACACCTTTGATGCTAGGGATCAGGTTGTGTTGCGGCAGTTGGTCGAAAGCTTTGCTGACAAGCGCGGCATGACTCGGTTGCGAATCGCAGAAACGCTCGGCAGTATCGGTACTCCAGCTACCGAAGTGTTAATCGATGGGCTACGCAACCACGATAACCCGGTGGTCCGCCGGGCCTGTGCCAAGACACTGACCCTGATTGAGGACCCAACTGCCATTCCCGACCTGGTCTATGCGGCGCTGAACGACCCCGATACTGTAGTGCAGGGGTCTTCGATTGGGGCGCTGGCTAGGACTGGCGAAGCCGCTGCGCCTGAGCTACTAGCGATACTAGCCAATCCAGCCACGTCAGAGAGCATGAAGGGGCATGCGGCTTGGGGGCTGGCCTTTATCGGCTCGGCTGCCAAAGATTTGCTGTTTGAGGCGATGACGTCCGACCATGTGGAGGTGCGGTCGGCAGTGGTGGGCGCGATCGCAAAAATCCTACAAGAGGACCCCGAAGCCGGTAATCCAGATGCCCTGGTACAGGCGCTACAGGACCCCGCCAGCGACGTCCGCAGCGAGGCTGCCTCAGCCCTGGGCAACCTGGCCTACAAGCCCGCCGTTCCGGCCCTGATTGCGCTCCTTCAGCACACAGAGCCGCAAACCCGCAAAGCTGCCGCGTTGGCCCTAATGAAAGTTGGCGACAGCAGCGCCATGCAACCGCTAAAGACTGCAGCAGAACAGGAAACAGACGTGGTGATCAAGCCAATCTACACACTGGCGATCAATCAGTTAGATCGGCAGGACGACGATGACGGCTGGGATTAGCGGGTTGGGATTGATGGGCAAAGAAGCCGAGTAAAAATTACCGGCTGTACTCCCCAACCATATCAATCCGAGACAGGGCACTATTGGCCGATTCTCGGACATAGCTGTCGGTTGATTCGTCTTCTGCCACGACCTTGAGCTTTTCGGCGGCCTCGGGGGTCCCAATGGCGGCCAATGCATTGGTTAGCGATACGGCAAGAGAGAGATTTTCAGTGGTCTCTAGAGCCTCTGCAACAATATCCAGGGCAGCAGATCCTACTTCACCCAGCGCCATTGCGGAGGAAATGTGCACTACCGGATTGTCATCTGTGACCGCTGCTTTGAGGGCATCTAGCCCAGCCTGGGGAAAGACTTCGTCGCCATAGTTCACCGCATACTGAGCTAGTGCCTTAGCACAGCTGCTACGGACGGTCACGTCATCACTGTCGAGCAGCAGTTGGGCCACCGGGGGGACAGCATCGCGTCCCATCATCCCCAGTGCCTTGACGGACGAGCGACGGTAGGTGACGTCTGCTTCGCCCAAGTTTGCCAGCAGCTTTTCAATAGTACCGGGGGCTTGGGTTTCCGCCAGTTCGATCATGGCTCGCTGACGCAGGTGGGGGTTGGGATGCTTCAGTTGGTCAAAGAGTGCGTCAGTGGTCATAGCAGTTTTAACAGAATGTTTTGGTCTAAGGGGTGTAAAGCGGATGATTTGAAAAGAGAGAAACGAAAAATCGGCATCATGAAGCTGCCCTAACGGTTTTTTGAACGGCTGCGGCCCTTGCTGCCACTAGGCTATCGGTGCCGTCAGGTAGCAGGACATCCGTTTCGCCCAGCTGTTCTAGTGCCAGAATAGCGCCATACTGCAAGGTCCAAATGGGGGCCTGGAGGCTGGCTTTAAGGGCCGGGATGGCCTCGGCGGCGTTCAGGTCACCCAGCGCGATCGCAGCTGCCGCCCGAGACTTGAGAAACTGGGGCGACGTATTTTCTAGCCCTTCGACAAGAATGTCATACCCTGGCTGATGCTTTAGCCAGCCCAGCAGCTTCATCACGTGGTAATGCGCCCCGTAATCGTTATGGGCTTCACCCGCATAGGCGGCTAAAACCGCTTCGGGAGCCGTATCAGCATGGTCGGCCAGCAGTGTTTGAATCGCCAGATACGCTCGGCCAAAGTCGGTCTGATACAGCTCCTGAATCAGAAACTCAAGCGTGGGCGGCTGGTCATACTCATGTACCAAATCGAGGTTTTGGGGATGATCGCGCAGTACCTGATCAAGCAGTGGCAGGACCTCGGCCTCGGTGACCTGTTGTTCGGCAAGGCCCATCGTCGCCATCAGCTTGATGGCCCGGAGCCGAAACGCGACAGAAATGGGGCAGCGGGCAATGGCCCCCATCGCTGGGTAATATCTAGCGTCGATCAGATCTTGCAAGCAGGCGCGGCGGGCATTGACGCTAGGATGCTGGAGGTAGGCCACCACCTTTTCCATGTCGGTGTAGTCGCCGGTAAAGCGGCAGACGGCAGTAATAGCAGCGCTGGCAACCAGTTCGTCGTCAGATTGGGTGAAGGGGCGGATGCGATCGCACGCCTCGCTATATCCCAGCTTTGCCAGTGTATGAATCATTACTCGATAGGTCTGATCAGGACGAGATAACTGCTGGGCGACGCTTTCCAGGACCGCCGAGTCGTCTGTGCCAATCTCGCCAATTGCCCAGGCTGCCACCTCGACCGTGTAGGGGTCGGGGTCGGTTAAGCAGGCACGAATATCTGGCAAGGCCTGCTTGGCCTTCAGCTTGCCCAATGACTCTACTGACTTGCGGCGGGTAATTTTGTTGTCTAACGAATCGTGGACCGTATGAATCGCCCGCATCAGCGCAGCGACAGAAGCTTCAGAGTCAAAGTTGGCCAGCTGAGCTGCCGCCACATAGCGAGAATCGTCTGGTGCAAGCTGGTCAATGGGCGTATCCAGAAGCGCAATCGATTGGGCTTCGTCTAGCCCAAATAAGTTAGCAAACCGTTTGTCCATATTCCGTATTGGGTCCGGTCAACGCGCATTCTGTGGTTGTCGCTGATCGAACCTTGTATACCTTCTGTTTTGTCTTTTCATACAACAAACCTGGGGGCTCAAAAAGAACCCCCAGGTTTGTCAGTTAGCCTGAGTCAAGGCTGGGTCAGCAATCCCTTAGGAAAGGGAGTTGATGACGTAGTCGAGCATAGCGTTGTACTCAACTAGGGCCTGCTGAGACATGTCACGAGGTGCGCAACCGCGGTTACGTGCAAAGGTAAATGCAGCAACGTAAGGTGCAGTGGGCAGGTTCAGTGCGCGGTAAACTTCACGCTGACCAGCAATGCCCCACTCGTCCAGAGGACCCGTACCACCAACAACCAGGCTGTAGTTGATGAGGCGCATGTAGTGCTTCACGTCGCGCAGGCACTTCGCCTTAAACGTGTCGGTGGAGTTAGCTTCACCGTCGTTGTTCAAGTAAGGGTACTTTGCGATCGCCGCATCGTAGGCTTCTTGAGCAACCTGGTCTAGGTTACCAGCCAGCTTCTCAGCAGCTTCTAGGCGAGCAGCAGCACGCTGTAGGCTACCTTGTACGGATTCCAGGTCAGAAGAAGTTGGGAAGCGACCCGCTGCATCAGCAGCAGCCACAACAGTGGTTACAACAGATTTCATTGATTATTCTCCAGTGTTTATTTGATCGAGGTGTCAAAGCAATCTAGCTTGAGCAGTCAAAGTGACCCTGATTTTCAGAGTCGTGTCTAGACTTAGCCCAGAGCAGAGATGACGCGATCAAAGTAGCTAGCAGCCTCAGAAGTGATAGCGGAGCAGTCACCCTTGGGTGCGCCCATCTGACGGAAGCGCTTGCCGCCGTTAGCTTCGGTGTTAGTGTCGTTGATGTGAGCCAGAGAAGACGCCTTCATGATCTGAACAGCACGAACGGAGGAAGTAGTAGGTACGCCCAGAGCAGCGTAAGTCTCCTTCAGGCCGTTCAGGCAGCGGTCGTCCAGTACAGAGGCATCGCCAGCCAGCAGTGCGTAAGTGATGTAGCGTAGAACGATCTCACCATCGCGCAGGCAAGCAGCCATGCGGCGGTTGGGGTAGCAGTTACCACCGGCCTGAATCAGGCCTTGGTTCTCGCAGATCATGCCAGCAACAGCGTCAGACACGATGCAGCTTGCGTTAGAAGCAATGGCATTTACAGCATCCAGGCGCAGGTTGCCTTCTTTAACGAATGCCTTGAGGGAGTCTAGATCGGAACCGCCAATGGCCTTAGTGCTAGCGTCAGCACCGACAACGGCTCTAGAGAATGCGTCAAGCATCGAGCTCTCCTTAGTTTGATATTAAAGTCTTAGAACGGCAAAGACCCACAGCTCAGGTCTTCACATTTGAGAGAATAAAAAAATGCGGGGACGCAAGTCCCTTTTATTAATTACAAAGCAATATTCCGTTACATAAGCCTTTGGATGGATGCGTAGCGAACTCTTAAAAACCTCAAACCCGCTCGTCAAAGCGGGTGTGGAAGCTACCGTACTTAATCCAGTATTGCTTTAAGTCATGGTGTGGGGTGAGCAAGCTGGCTTTGGCTTGATATAGAACCACCCTGCGATGGTTGCCAATCCAAATCTTTTTGAGAGGCTCAACCGAGATGAGCGTGCCCCCTAGCGCTTTAACGCAATCCTGGAACTTATCCACAGTGGAGTATTCCACCGTTTCGAATATGAAAAAATTGCCAGAGCAGATCAGGTGACGGCTGCGGACCCAAGCCTTCATCTTTTTTTGTGCTTCGGGCGGCAACATATCGCTTTGGCTAACTGGAGCAGGGCACTGAGGTATTAACGGCATATCAAACGGTATAGAAGGGTGACTCACATCCCCACAAAGGTCCATCACTCGTCCATGAGTGTGGCAATTAGCCGTAGCTTTAAGGTAGCAAGGGCAGCCTGTTGGAGGCTAGAGGGAAACCACGTTCAGCTTAAAATTCACCGGGTACACCCAGTTCTGGACGCGGGCAGGGTTTATGGGCAGTTAACGGAAGTAGCGCTGTCGCCACTTGTTTAGCTTGGCATTAGCAATGGTTGCCAGAGGACGGGCATAGGCAAGTTCCTGTTCTAGCTTTTCGATCTGGGCGGCTCGTTCGTCAACCTGCTGTTGTAAGCCCGAGCCGATGGAACGGTTTGACGAAGGTACCTTTGATTCCGCGCTAGTGGGCATTGCACTACTACGGATCATCGCGTTTCCAATGCTTAACGCCGGACGTAAATCGGCTAGCTGCTGGCGCAGGTTTGCCAGCGTAGCCGCTTGTGTTTCTAGGGTTGATTTGAGCGCTTGCTCAGACTGGGGAGCGTCATTGGGCGGGGACTGCGGTGTCAGGCTGTAGACGGACCTTAACGCTTTGGGGCGTAAAGCCTCAGTGATGATGTCCTGAGGATTTCGAATCTTATCTTTGCCGTAGGGCAGCTCTCGAATAACGGCTTTGGTGAGCTGTGGCGCGTTGTCCTCTGTCAAGGCCTTATCACTGCTGGACGCACTGCGAAACAGCTGTAGCAGATTGGTGTAACCCAGCATCGTTTGCCCTGTCTGGGTTTGATGCCCCCGATAGTAGGGAACGATAAACTCTCCGAAGGCAGACTGATATTCGTCGCTATCGAGGTAGCTATCGATGTCGGCTTCATAACCTTCGGTATCTAGGATGTGGCTATGTTGCCTCATTTCTTCGAAGTTTTGGGGGGCGCGACCCAGTAGGTGCTTGAAATTGAGTTCGATAGCCCGGTAGCGGTAGCAGTTGTCAAAAAAACGGCTGCGGTACAGGTCAGATTTTGCTACCTGTCGAACAAATTCACGTACGCTACTAGCGCCGTTGCGAAGCTGAGACTCTGGCCCGACCAAACGCTCACTTTCCATTACGTACGCGTTGCCCATGACTTGCCGATAGGTCGCCCGAATGACAGTTTCTAGCTCCTGCGGAGAGGCGTTAGGGACCAATTCCACAGGTGCCGCTTCGTCATACACGTTAAGGCTTTGACGACGCAACTGAAAGGGACTGTCAGCTGTGGCAATCATGGTTGTTTTTTTCTCCTAGTGTGTTAAAAACTGCTGCTGTAGGTTGGGCGAAAACCCTCGATTCCCAGTGTGATTTCCAATTTCTCAGGCAAATTTTTTCGGGACACCTGTCCCTTCTCTTATTGCATTCGTCGAGTTGCCAGGGATAGTGTCTGGCTGACTGGATACGGTCGCCCCTCGACGCGGTCGAATGCTTTAACCAACCCTACGACTGCTATAGCAGCCGCCAGATCCGTTAGGACAAGGCTGCGACAACCTATAGCTATACGCCAAGCGGGACTGCCGTACTGGTGTCCTAAGCTATATGGCGCTAGCTACTACCAACGCTATCAGACCGTCAAACCCGCCAATCGGTCGGTCGGTATGCTTGGAACAGGTTGCAAGCGGGCATGCTGACTGGTGTGCCAGTGGGTTGCTTGCCGCTAGCGCCTTACAGGAATGTTGATGTTTTGTAACGTATTTAACGAATACTGAACTCGGTTGGCGAGAACGCTAGATTGCCAGTTTGGGCTAGAACCAATTGCCAGTTTGGGCCAGAAGTCTACCGGTCGGGCAGCTCTGATGCAAAGCTTTGGCGCTTTTCAAACCGCAGCATGCCTTCAGTGGAGCCCCAAACATGCTCGTGGGTTTCAACATCCATCCCTTGGTCAAGGCTGACCCAAGTCGTTTCTGTGATTTCCACGTGGCTGGTGAGATAGGTCATCCGACCATCTCTGGGAATCAGGCAGGCATGACCGGGTTCGACGCTGCCGATGAAGCCGGTTGTGTTGCGCCTGAAGACCATTGCACAGCCGGTACGCGGGGTGAGGTCAGTATTGGGAATGCTGCGAAGGATGTCTAGATTGTGGCCTGCTCCGGCGTAGAGATAGGGAGACTTGAGGCCATAGTTCTCGACATAGACGTGATCGCCCTGGTCAACCAATCGGTGGATGCCCTGACGATAGGGAGCCCATAGGTCGTAGTCGTAGACCTGCTCGGAGTAAAAGCCCACGCCGGAGAAAAAGTCGTAGGGCAGCGGTCGGAAAAAGATTCGGATGTGAGCAAACTTGCTCGGGTCCTGACTGGACTGCTTTTGGTTACTGAAGTCTCCAGCCATGAGCGAGGCTAGGGCCATCAATTCGCTGGTTTGAGTGCTGTCAGAGGCTGCTGTGGAGGGGGACGCCATAACCTTTGTCGAGTCGAACGCTTTCTATCGTTACAGTCTAGAAGGTCTAGCTGTTGTCGGCATCAGGGTTGAGACGAATTTCCGATGATAGGGAGGCGGTGGTGACGCCGGTACCGCTGCTGGTTTTGATCAGGGAGACGCGGAAGCGTAGGTTGTCAGTGGCAAACCAAATTTTTTCTTCGGCGGCAGCGCGATCGTAAGCCGTGGTGAGAATAAAGGTGCCGTCTTCGCTAAAGCGATAGTCCCCTGCGGCTTCGATGGTTTCAGCGTAGCCCTGGTCGCGAAGAAGTTTGCCTGTGCCGGGCTGCGCTGGGTTGGGTACGGGAATAAGGACGGTTTCACCTTTGACGGTTTCATCCTCGTCCCAGTCGGTTTCGCCTTCCCAGCTCATGTGAAAGGGGCTGATAATTTGGGATGGAGAGATGCCGTAGTTGTCACAGAGGATCTTTACCCTGGGGTCGTTAGTGGACAGGGGCGAGATCGCAATCGTTGAGCGAATTTCTTCAAAGTGGCTAAAGGCCAGATGATGCGCACTGCGCTGAGACTTCCATTGCCCTAGAGAGCGAGTAACAAAAGTTTGAATATCCATAGGGGTTGGGGCCATTTTTATCCGGCTATTTTATCGGGCCATTTTTATTGGGCCGCTGTTTAAGCTTACTGCCCGGGGGAAGCGCTTGTCAGCGACTGAGCCACGGCACATCGGTAGGCCGATACGCAACAGCGGGAAGTACTGTACGGTACTTCCCGCTGTTGGCAGCTTGCGATAGGGACTTGCGATCGCGGCGCTTAAACCGCTGTCATGTCCAAGATGGTCGGTTCCCCTTAGGAAAAGCGACAGAGTTCAAGCTGAATGCGTTTTGGTTCAACGATTGGACTTGCCCCGACGGCCCCGGCGTGACTTAGTGGGAGCCGGTTTACGGGCGGCGGTCTTGTTAGCACTATCCGCCGATGGGGACTCCCCTGTCGCTGGTGAGGTCTCTCCCCTGTCATCACCGCTGGCCGTGCCAACCCCTACCACCTGCACCCGCGATACCGTTCCGCCAAGGCGGGTAATGTTGCGAATGCTGGCGTTGATTTGGCTGTAGGGCACCTTGACCTGGTAGTTGCTGGTCTTGGCAATGTCCTGGCGAGCAACGCCTGTGACATCAATAATCACCGAACGTCCGTCATGACCGCTGACGGTCGCCGTACCAGTTGTTGTCGTGCCTACCATATTGTTCTCCTAAAACAGCAGGGAGCCACAGTATAGTCCTAGGCCTTGGCCCCAACCAATAAGGGTTGTGAACTGCCGAGGCAGCGTCAACAGACCGCTGGGGCACTAAACCGCGCTGATGCTAACGATTTTGCCGCCGGAGCGCTGGATGCTCTGCACCTTCTTGGAGAGCTGGGAGTAGTCCACCTCGTAGGTGGCGTTGCTGCGGGGCGTACGACGACCGCCCAGCTGAGCACGAGTGACCTGAATGCGGAACCGGCCATCTCGGCTAGCCTTGCCAAAGCCCACGCCACGGGGAGCCTGAATTTTGGTGGGTAGATTAGCGGCTAAGTCAGTAATCAAGCGAGCTTTTGCCCCAGAATTGTTGGCTGCATTGCCGCCGACCAGTGCCAGGGTGCGGTTGTAGCCAACGTTCTTGACGCCAGTGATGGACTGACTCCCCCGAATGTAGGGAACGGTGTTCTCCCCAAAGCTGTTGGTGTACTCGTCGCTGTCAATGTAGGAGTCGATTTCGGCGTCGTAGCCTTGGGTGTTGTAGATCACGGTATGGGCAGAAATGTCAGCCTGACCTTCTGGTGCGCGACCCAAAAAGTTTTTGAAGTTCATCTCGATGAAGCGGTAAGGCGAGGTGCCTTCAAAGAAGTAACGGCGGTACAGCTCAGACTTTGCTACGGCTCGGACAAACCCCCGTACGGTGATGTCGCCATCCCGCAGTAGCGACTCGGCGCTGGTCAGGCGCTCACTTTCCATGATGTAGTGGTTGCCCAACACATGCTTGTACACCGCCCGAATCACGATCTCTAGGTCCGCTTCGCTAGCGTTGGCGCGCAGCTCAACCGGATCGGCATTGGTTACCCAAATAGCCATGAATGAAGTCTCCCGTATGATGATTGAAGTTAATTTTGAAAGCTGAAAGCTGTGCGATCGCGCCTTACCTGCTCACAACCCGGAGGGTATAGCGGTAGCGAAGGCCACAATTTTGCACATCCTATTTAGACTGATATCGGATTTCGGGTGCCAAATGAGAGAATATTGCTTTTCTTAAAAATCATGAAACATAACGACATATAACAAACGTTTTGTTTCAATTTGTTCCACTGCATGAATTGAGAAAAAACCTCTGTCCCACAACGGAACAGAGGTTCTCAAAGTTTGACACAGCACTTCGAGCGCTAGCCGATTAACTTACCAGCGTTAGGCAATCTCAGTGATGCTGACAATTTTGGCGCCCGTACGCTGAATGCGCTGAATCTGAGGCGTCATCTTGTCAGCCGACACGATGTACTCATCCGTACTAACCCGGCGACGGCGATCAAACTTGGCGGCTGTTGTCTTAATTTTGAATCGCTTCGTTGTGCCAGAGTTAAGCTTGGTGGCAGCGGGCTTCACCTTGTTTCCCTTCTCTGCACCAGCCACCTGGCCAACCAGCTGAGCTGCCTTCACTGCACTGCTCACCTGAGCTGGGCCACGGTTAATCGCATAGATGCGGTTGTAGCTAACCTGGGACTGGCCTGCCTGAGTGATCTCAGCTGTGTAGTAGGGAACAACGTTCTCTCCAAAACTGTTCTGATACTCATCGCTGTCGACGTAAGAATCAATCTCAGCCTCGTATCCCTCTTCAACGCAGCGACGGATATGCTCAGACAGCTCAGTCTGACTCTCAGGGGCGCGACCGAGAAAATGCATGAAGTTTAATTCGACAAAGCGATAAGGAGAACACTTCTCAAAATAGCGGGTGCGGTAAAACTCAGACTTGCCCACAGCGCGAACGAACTCGCGTACCGAGATTGTGCCATCACACAGCTGAGATTCAGCACTGGTCAGCCGCTCACTCTCCATGACATGGGGGTTGCCCAACACATGACGATAGACTGCGCGAATAATCACCTGCTTGTCTTCGTTTGTACTGGTGGGCCACAGCTCAAACATCTCTGCCATTGGAGTTCTCCTAATATCTTATGAACGTTTGTTGTCGTCATAGCAGCCACTAGATCCGTCAGGACAAGGCTGCCTAAGTCCTTTACAAGGCCATTCCGTTCTTGGCTCAGCAGATAACCATACTTAGTGCCCTAACGTAAATGGCGAAGACTATAAATCAAAACACAGCAATCCAACGACCTATTTAAGGTCACAGATTAAAAACAGTAGGGGGATACAGCACCGCCATACCCCCCTACAAAAATTAATTTACCGGTGTCACGCTGGCGATCACACCGCCTTGACGGTGAATGCGCTGATACTCTTCCGACAGCTTGGCATAGGGTACCAGATAGACTTTGTTAGACCGGCGGAACGGCGAAACTTTGTTGACTGACTTAGCCCGATAAGCCGTGACCTCGATACGGTAGACCTTGCCGTTGGAGCCTGCGCCAACGCCCTGACGACCCTTCGGATCGCGCACCGGATCGGTTGCCTGGAAGGCCCAGCCATCAGACCCACCGGAAGGCGCAACGATGGGCGTTGGTGTGGCATTGATAACCAATGCGTTGAGGCGAGGCTTGGTACCAGAAATGTTGCCCTTGAGTGAACTGCTAGAGGCACCGCGCACCAGTTCAAAGGTGTGGGTGAATTCCACCATGTTGCCCGCTTCGCTCTTGTAGCCACGAATGTAAGGGACAAAATCCTCACCGAACTTATCCTGGTATTCGTCGCTGTCGATATAGGAATCGATGTCAGCTTCAAAGCCTTCGCTATCGAGGATGTTGCTGTGCATCTTCATCTCGTCGTAGCCGTTGGGAGCACGACCCAACAGATGACGGAAGTTGAGCTCGGTGTAGCGATAGCGGGGGCAGACCTCAAAGAAGCGGGACCGATACAGGTCAGACTTCGCAACGGCACGGACAAACTCACGGACACTGTAGGTCCCGTCTTTGAACTGAGATTCTGCAGTGACAAGGCGCTCACTTTCCATCACGTAAGCGTTACCCAGCACCTGTCGGTAAACGGCTTGAATAATCGTTTCCAGATCGTCAGCTGATAGCCCTGGTGTCCATTCGACTGGAGGGGTCTCTTCAAATCGGCTCACGCCGAGTCGTGATGCGGGTCCAAAAGCCATTTAAATTATGATCTCCTAGATGACAACAGCAAGCGGCAAGGCTGCTAAAGTTAAGCGCTTTATTAAAGCTGGCGCTCAAATTTGGGTCTCAGCTTTGGATGGCCCGATAGCGTCCAGAGCGTCCAGCACCCGGCCCCAAGCTAGCTTCCCTCTCATATTCGTACATAAAAGCAACCAAGAATCGTCAAGTTTTATGAATGCAATATTGCGGTTGACAGTTGGTTGATGCGTTTATATCAACGACTGGATGAACCTTGTAAAAGTGCTGAGTTGCGGGCAGAGTGGGCCATGCCAGCATTACTAAGTATCAGAAATAGGTCCAGGTTTGGATCGTCGCTCGTACAGGGCGTTTACAAAACTTCAGCAAAAAGTCTGAGTTTGTGAGAAGCTAGCGCCCTTACTCCTGTGCGCCAGCCTCGACTAGTAAGGCTACGGCCTGGCGGGCACGAAAGGACTGCTGGGCCTCGCTTAGGGCTGTTTGTCCCCACTTGTTGCGAACATTGACCTCTGCACCCTGTTCAATGAGCACGGTCATTGTCGCTAAGTCTCCCTGTGCCGATGCCATTAGTATGGGGGTCCAGCCGCCAATGTTGGCTACGTTCACATTGGCCCCGCGCCGCGCCAAGCTGGCGACGGTGTGAGCATGTCCATTCTCGGTTGCCAGGTAGAGGGCAGTATTGCCGATGTGATTGGTTTCATCTATGGTCGCGCCGTACTGATCTACCAGCTGCTCGACAATATCGGTGTGGCCGTACCGGGCCACAATCATCAGTAGGGTTTCCCGGTAACGGTTGCGATTATCCAAAGCAGCGCCAGCGTTAATCAGAATCTGGACCACCGACCGCCGATCGGCCTCGGCTGCATAGAGTAAGGCGTCGTAGCCCACTTCATTCCGAGCGTTGACGTCAGCCCCCTGGGTCAGTAGCCACTCAACCACGTCGACATGTCCTTCAGCTGCGGCCCACATCAACCCTGTGCAGCTCCGCCAAACGGTGTCGATGTCGGCCCCCTGATCGAGTTGGGTCTGGACTGCAGCCACGTTGCCACCGATGCAGGCCTGGACTAATTTTTCGTCTGCGGCTGTGGTCATGATTCAGGCTCCGGCGGTGATGGAGCGGGAGGGGTCGCCTGAAAGTTGGACAGCGAGCTGATTAAGCTGTCGAAGTAGGGGGTAAGGTCTAGCTCGACTCGGGCGCTGCTGGCGGCACTAAGGGCTGTCAATCCGTGAACCATCGCGTCTAAAGGAACCTGCAGCGCTTGGTAGAGCTGTTCCATATAATGCAGCCCGGTCGCGTCGGTATAGTCGGTTCTTTGGGCAGCGACGCCGTAGCTAACGCACCGCAGAAACTGCCAAAAATCTCGCCAGCAGGCTTCAGCGCGGAGTTCTGGAAAGAGCCTGCCGTTGGGTGCGGTAATGCCGGGAAAGGTCTCTAGGACATCTGCTCTAGCTTGGTCAACCAGTGCAGACGCATGATCACGCAGCAGGCGAGCGGCGGCGATGTTGGATGCGGCAGCGCCAGCTTGCTCTAGGGTTGCTAGGTCGCTGTCGCTGAGGTACTGACGGTTGAGGTTGGCCTGCTCGAGCTGGGCAATGACATCGGTGGGGTAGCGATTTCGCCAGCCCGAAAAGCTAACGATCTGCGATTTCTCGATCAGAGCTTTGATTTGCGGCGTCAGAAAAGTCGACATAGGGTTGCGCTGGGACGAGATGGTGCGTTGGGACAAAGCAGGTGTCTTTTTCTCGCCTGATTTTTTGGACCTGTTTTTTATCGTTTGTAGTTAATTTAATGAGAAGATCAGACGCAGAGATGTGGGCCTAAGCCCTAGCCGTTCTGAATCCCTCTCTGCCTTCGATGAATATCGCTGACATCCACGCACTGCTCAACCACGCTGACTCTACCCGGAGACAAAAGGGCATCTTGGCCCTCAAAGATTACGATGCCGATACGGCGATTCCGCTACTGCTCAGCAAGCGTGAGGATCCTGAGTTCTTAGTGCGATCGTTTGTGGCGATGGGGCTAGGGCGTAAGCAAAGTGCCGATGCCTTTGGTGCCCTCCTCAAAATGATGGAATCGGACAAAGATGTCAACGTTCAAGCCGAAGCGGCTAACTCCCTGGCGATGTACGGCAAAATGGCGGTGACGCCCTTGGTTCGGGCTTTTTACAACACGGACAACTGGCTGGTGCGTCGCAGTATTCTGGCGGCCATGCTCGATCTGGATGCTCCGGCAGAGCTACTGAATATTTGTCTAGAAGCTGTCAAAGACGACGATATGACGGTGGTGCAGGCGGCGCTGGATGTGTTGAGCACATTAGTTGGAACGGAGCAGGAGGATGCTGCCCTGGAGACGGTGCTGGCATTCGTCGGAGACGACAACTGGCGGACCCGTATGCAGGTGGCCTACTCCCTGAAGCGATTTAACCGGGAATCGGCGCGTCAGGCGCTCACCGCACTGCGTCAAGACCCTCACCACAAAGTCGTGGCGGCTGCCCTAGAGGGGCTGTTGCCTGAGTAGCGCGTCAGTTTTACGGGGCGTTCTATCTGGGGAGGGTGTTAAATCTGCGCCAAAACGGTCGGTGTCATTCCTTCAAGCCTGCCGTCGCGATGCCTCGTACGAGATAGCGCTGCCCCAGTAAAAACAGCCCCAGCATGGGCAGCGTGGTGACCACAACCGCCAGCATTAGTAAGGACCAGTCAGTGGTGAACTGCTGCTGCAGTCCGGCGAGCGCCAGCTGTAGGGTTTGTAGCGCTGGTTTCGTTGTGAACACCAGGGGCTTAAATAGATCGTTCCATTCTCCGATGAAGGTCAATAGAAACAGCGTGATCAGGGTAGGCCGCGCCAGCGGCAGCGAAATGTGCCAAAAGATTTGCCAGCGGGTCGCCCCGTCTAAGGCCGCGGCGGCTTCCAGCTCAGACGGCTGGTTGCGGAAGCACTGGGTCATCAGATAGAGGCCGTAGGCACTGGCCGCCGTCGGCCAAATCAGCGCGCCGTAGGTGTTGATCTGGTGCCCCGCTTTAAGAATTAGAAAAATTGGCACGACCAGTACCTGAAAGGGCACCACCAACGCCGCCACCAGCCCTAGTAAAATCAACCGTCGTCCTGGGAACGTGCCCCGGGCCAGGGCATAGCCACCCAGTGCCGAGGTTGCAATCTGTAGTCCGGTAACCGTGAGGCCAACCCATAGGGTATTGCCTAGCGATCGCAGTAGCCCACCCGACTGCCAAAGCTGGTGCAGGTTCTGGGCTAGCGGCCCGGATAGTGCCGCGTGAACCACCTCAAAGGCGGGCCAAAGCACTAAACCTGCGGCCAATACCAGCAGAATAGTCTGGCCAACGGCCCCCGTCATCGCGCGCATGGTTGTCCCCAGTCCAGTGATGTACCGACGTTATCCACGCCCTTAACCTCGATACCGGTTCTATCAATGCCTGTTCTGATCAATACCGGTTCTATCAATGCCGGTTCTATCAATGCCGGAGATAGAAAACTGTGAGATACAAATCCCTGATAGATGCTCCGTCGATTCTCTCAATCCTTTGATATCAGGCCCACAGAATCGATGTGCCGTGGTGGTGACAGACTTTTTAAATCTGCTACGGTGTAATGTGTGCTAGGTGTTTGTCAATTTTTGAGCGGGCAGAGCGTTGGCGCAGTCTGCGTTGGTGTGTCAGTCTATCAGCCAAATCTCGCTAATGGCCAAATCTCAACCGTTCGCTCCCGGTTGGCACCGCCTGGTTTATCGTAACGCAGGAAATAGACAGACATGCCGCAGTTAGAGGCCATCCCAGCACTAGATTTTCAAAGCGACGCCTACAAGGATGCTTACAGCCGCATCAACGCCATCGTGATTGAGGGCGAACTTGAGGCTAACGGCAACTACAAGCAGCTTGCCGAGCATCTCAACGACCACCACGACGAGCTGCATAAGCTGGCGAAGATGGAGCACCGTCACATGAAGGGCTTCCAGGCCTGCGGACGTAACTTGTCTGTGACGCCCGACATGGTGTTCGCCAAAGAATTCTTCTCTCAGCTCCACGGCAACTTTCAGGAGGCGTGGAAAGAGGGCAAAATTGTCACTTGCCTGCTGATTCAGTCGCTGATTATCGAAACCTTTGCGATCGCAGCCTACAACATCTACATCCCTGTCGCCGACGACTTCGCACGCAAGATTACCGAGGGCGTGGTCAAAGACGAGTATATGCACCTCAACTTTGGCGAAGAGTGGCTAAAGGCTAACTTCGAGGCGTCCAAGGCCGAACTGGAAGAGGCTAATCGCCAAAACCTGCCGCTAGTCTGGAAGATGCTGAACCAGGTCGAGAAAGATGCCGCTGTCCTGGGCATGGAAAAGGACGCCCTGGTCGAAGACTTTATGATCACCTACGGCGAAGCCCTGTCTAACATCGGTTTCACCGGCCGCGAAGTGATGAAGCTGTCGGCCCAAGGTTTGGCAATGGCCTAGAGGAAATAAAGCCGAGAGCAACGCAAGGGGCACAGCGTTTTGCCCCTTGCGGCCAACCTCCCTAATTTCCCCTCTTCACCGCAGGTCCGTTGCGGTGTAAATTTTTGTATAGCCTGCGTGATGTCGCGCTGGCGACATCGCACTCTTCAACCCCACATAGCGCAGAATGTTTGGTCTAATCGGTCACCTTACCAGCCTTGATCACGCTCAGTCCGTTGCCCGCGACCTGGGCTACCCCGAATACGCCGATCAGGGGCTCGATTTTTGGTGTAGTGCGCCGCCGCAGATTGTAGACCACATCAAAGTCACTAGTGCCACGGGGCAGACTATCGAAGGGCGCTACGTTGAGTCCTGCTTTTTGCCTGAGATGCTGGCCAATCGACGCATTAAGGCCGCAACGCGCAAAATTCTCAACGCCATGGCCCATGCCCAAAAGAACGGCATTCAAATTACGGCCCTAGGTGGGTTCTCGTCGATTATTTTTGAGAACTTCAAGCTCGACCAAATTCGTCGAGTGCGCAACATTGATCTGGACTTCAAGAAGTTCACCACGGGCAATACCCACACGGCCTATATCATCTGTAAGCAGGTCGAGGAAGCTGCCCCCAAGTATGGCATTGACCTTAACACGGCGACCGTTGCAGTGGTGGGTGCCACTGGGGACATCGGCAGCGGCGTGTGCCGTTGGCTGAGTCAGCGTACCGGCATCAAAGATTTGCTGCTAGTCGCTCGCAACCAGGAACGGCTGCAAAACCTTCAGGATGAGCTTGGCTTTGGTAAATCGATGGCGCTAGAAGAAGCGCTCCCCCTGGCTGACATTGTCGTGTGGGTCGCCAGCTTGCCGAAGGGGATTGAGGTTGACCCCAGTACGCTGAAGCAGCCTTGCCTGATGGTAGATGGCGGCTATCCCAAAAATATGGATGCCAAGTTTAACTACCCCGGTGTGCACGTGATCAAGGGCGGCATTGTTGAGCATAGCCTGGATATCGACTGGCACATTATGAACATTGTGGCAATGGACACCCCGGCGCGCCAGCTGTTTGCCTGCTTCGCTGAGTCGATGCTGCTGGAATTTGAAAAGTGGCACACCAACTTCTCCTGGGGCCGCAATCAGATTACCCCCGAGAAGATGGCGCAGATTGGTGAAGCCTCTGTTCGCCATGGCTTCCGACCGCTGCTGGTCTAACCTGGCTAAGCAATTTCATGGGATCTGGAGCGTACGCCCCAGCGGGTCGCAACGCGTTGGTCTTTCACATGAGCGATCCCACTTTGCGATAGTCTAGGCTTATTGCAATTTCGACCGAATCATGGCGACGACAGAGCGCAGACCCATCCTGCTAGATTTTGAAAAGCCGCTGGCTGAATTAGAATCGCGCATCATCCAAATTCGTGAGCTGGCTGAGGACAACGACGTTGACGTGTCCGACCAGATTCACCAGCTAGAATCTCGCGCCCAGCAGCTGCGGCAGGAAATTTTTACTAGCCTGTCTCCGTTTCAGCGAATTCAGGTGGCCCGCCACCCCCGCCGCCCCAGCACCCTCGATTACATCCAGGCGATTTCTGACGAATGGATCGAGCTGCACGGCGATCGCCGTGCCGGTAAAGACGACCTGGCCCTCGTCGGCGGTATTGCCAGGTTTGAGGGACAGTCTGTGGTCATGCTGGGGCATCAAAAAGGACGCGACACTAAGGACAATGTGGCTCGCAACTTTGGTATGGCCTCTCCTAGCGGATACCGCAAGGCGATGCGGCTGATGGAGCACGCCGACCGCTTTGGCATGCCCATTTTTACCTTTATCGATACGCCAGGTGCCTGGGCCGGACTAGAGGCCGAGCAGCTTGGCCAGGGCGAGGCTATCGCCTACAACCTGCGCGAGATGTTCAAGCTTAATGTGCCAATTATTTGCACCGTGATTGGGGAGGGCGGCTCAGGTGGCGCGCTGGGCATTGGCGTGGGCGATCGCCTCTTGATGTTTGAGCACTCGGTTTACACCGTCGCTAGCCCCGAAGCCTGCGCGGCCATTTTGTGGAAGGATGCGTCCCGATCAGCCCAGGCGGCGGAAGCGCTCAAGATCACAGCTTGGGACTTGAAGGAGCTTGGTATTTTAGACCAGCTGTTGCCTGAGCCGATTGGGGGTGCCCACTCCAATCCGATCAAAGCTGCTGAGACCTTACGCGGTGCCCTATCGGAGAATTTAAATACGCTCCTTCAGCTCACACCTGAACAAAGACGGGCGGCTCGGTACAACAAATTTAGACAAATTGGCGTTTTCTCTGAAGCCGCGTAGCCTTGGTCGCGTTGCTGCTAGGCCCCTTCAGGCGTAGCGGTAGAACTGTTCTGCACAAGATCCGGCGCACCAGGGCCCCACAAGTTGCTTAACGTTTGTTAACATTGAAAGGCTTTAGCGTTAAGGTTGGCTAGGACGGTTGTCCTGAATTGATTTCAACCGCTTAGTCACCATTGAATTCTTTGTTGGTACCACAATTAATTTGCCTATTCCTGTTCAAAACAGCGGTAGACGTTTAGTTCACTATGACTGCTAGTTCCCTATGACCGCATCGACCCCCTGCGCACTGGTTACAGGCGCAAGTACTGGTATCGGCAAAGCAACGGCTCTGGCATTTGCACGGGCAGGTTTTGATGTTGTGCTGGTCAGTCGCTCCCAGGACAAACTCTCTACTCTCGCCAGTCAGATCAGCTCGTTAGGGCAGGGGCAGGCTCGTGGTGTTGCCATTGACCTGGCAGACCTAACGGCAGTCAAAACAGCAGTTACCGATGCCATCAGCCACTTTGGCCGGGTGGATGTGTTGGTGAACAATGCTGGTATGGGGTACACCGGTGCCCTGATCGATATGCCGCTGGATGACTGGCAGCAGGTCATGGCGCTCAACCTGACCAGCGTATTTCAGTGTGTCCAGGCAGTGCTGCCGCAGATGCGACAGCAGGGTAGCGGTATGATCATCAACGTTGCCTCGATTGCCGCTCGACAGGCGTTCCCTGAGTGGGGGGCCTATGGCGTCAGCAAAGCAGCGCTAGTTGCGTTGTCAAAGGCCATCGCGGCCGAAGAGCGCCCCCACGGTATCCGTGTTGTCACGATTCTGCCAGGGGCAGTCAATACGCCACTGTGGGATACGGACACGGTGCATGCTGACTTTGACCGTTCCGGTATGCTAACCCCCGAATTAGTTGCGAATACCATCTTGCAGGCTGCGCTGTTACCGCCGGATGCTGTTGTTGAAGAATTGACGCTAACGCCCAGTGGCGGAGCGCTGTAGCAATAGCGTGAGTTGTTGTTGTGTAGCTACCTGTTTGTTTCTGCGATTTTATTTCTTTTAAGTTCCTCAGAGTAAAGTGTTGTCGGCGCGATCACGCTCCCATTTCACCTCTGAAAATTTGTCCCTTTGGAGATTTATCCCAACATGACCCCCTCGACTAACGGTTCTGCCAGTGGTTCAACGTTGAACCGCGATGCGACTACTGCCAACGGCAACCCGCTCACAGCCGACCTGTCGACACAGGTTCGTCCGGACCGCGCCAAAAAGAACGGTCAAGAGCCCAAGCACCATCCCTCCCATGACAACACAGTTCTTAAGGATGCGGTTTACACCATGCTAAATGAACTGGGTGAAGATCCAGAGCGCGAAGGACTGCTGAAGACGCCAAAGCGGGTGGCTGAGGCCATGCGCTTCCTCACTCAGGGCTACAACCAGTCCCTGGAAACGATTGTCAATGGAGCCATCTTTGACGAAGGCCATAACGAGATGGTCCTCGTCCGCGACATCAACTTCTTTAGCTTGTGTGAACACCACATGCTGCCCTTCATGGGGCGTGCCCACGTGGCCTACATCCCCAACCAGAAGGTTGTTGGTCTCAGTAAGCTGGCCCGGATTGTTGAAATGTATGCCCGTCGCCTACAGGTGCAAGAACGCCTCACTCGTCAGGTGGCCGAAGCGATTCAAGAAGTGCTAGACCCCCAAGGCGTGGCGGTGGTGATGGAGGCCAGCCACATGTGCATGACCATGCGCGGCGTCCAAAAGCCCGGTTCTTGGACGGTGACCAGTGCCATGCTGGGCGTTTTCCAAGAGGAACAAAAAACTCGCGAAGAGTTTTTAAGTCTGATTCGTCACCAGCCTGCTTTCTCCTATTAGCCTTCTCCTAGCAATCGACTCTGGGTAGGTGGCTCAGTTCAATCTCTCTATTTCCAAAGATAGGACTGCCAAAATCTGACTATCACAGCATATTTTTGGGAAGCCTGAGTGGGGCTGTAGAACACAAAGAAAACCATAAGACGCTTGACGAACCCAGAACCAGCGATAAAGTTGGACTGGTGGACCAAGCGTCTGGGTTGATCCGATGCCCTGCGCCCACCAAAGGACTGTAGCAAGTTTCAATCCGATTGAAACTTGCGCCTCACTGGACCGGCTGTTCTATCTGGCTCTTGCCTGGATGGACTGAGTCAAGCGAAGTGAGAAACGCTATAAATAGGAGCCTGTCATGTCAGAAGTGGAAACCTTGACGCCTGCTGAGCCTGAACTTACGGCCAGTCACACTGAAGTGATTGAGACCGTAATTGATAGTCTTGATCAGGACGATAGCGCCATGGTGAGCCATGATGATGAAGATGGCTATCTCTGGAAGTTTAAGTACGGCACCATCGAAGTGTACGTGCAGCTCACCGGGACGACGGATGACGATACGCTAACCGTCTGGTCTCCAGTGCTGAAGCTGCCGGTTCAAAATCAGGACAAGCTGCTTTATACCCTCCTTGAGATGAACTGTGGCAATACGTTTGAAGCCTGCTTTGGCATCTCTAATCAGGAGGTCCTAATTTTGGCGAGTCGCATCATGGCCGATATTAATCCTGGCGAGATATCGCGGCTGATTACTATTGTGGCTGGCCTGGCCGACGAACAAGATGAGGCGCTACAGTCTGCCTATCCAGCTCAGTAGCTGCGGATTCGATCACAATACTTCAAGTTTAAATAAGCATGGCATTGCAAACGTGGCGGCTGATTCCGCTGACTGCTGCCTGTGGTGCTGAGAACATGGCGATTGATCGCTGGCTGCTGCATCAGCATCGATTGGGGGTAGCGCCGCCCACCCTTCGGTTTTACACCTGGTCTCCCATTGCCCTTTCTTTGGGCTACCACCAGCGCCGCTATCCGGCAGACTGGCACAGCTTGCGCTGGCAGGGGCAACCGGTTGAGCTGGTACGTCGACCGACCGGGGGCCGTGCTGTGCTGCACCAAGGGGAGTTGACCTACGCAATCATTACGTCCGGACTGCAGGGTAACCGTCGTCAGGTTTACGAGCAGCTCTGTCAATTTTTGATTGAGGGCTGGCAGCGGCTAGGGGTAACGTTGACGCTTGGTCAGTCCCGACAGTCTAGACATTCTACGCCCAATTGCTTTAGCTCAGCTACGGCGGCTGATCTGGTCACACCCGAAAATATTAAGCTCATCGGCAGTGCTCAGCGCTATGACGGAGATTGTGTCTTGCAGCACGGCTCTATCCGCCTACAGCCTGACCCCATATTGTTTCAAACTGTGTTGGCAGAGACAGTGGAAACAAGTCTCCCTAGCTCACTCCGCAGCCTAACCCTGAGTGCCTTGCAAGAGCGGGTTGCCACAACCCTAGCTGAGGCAGCAGCAGACGTATTCGCGTTGAGGTTTGACCCGGTTACCCTTAGCACTGAAAATATCACGGCGGCTCTTCAATTTTTCCCAGCAGCATCCCAAAGCAACAGCAGTGCCCGGTAAAGAGACAGGCGCAGCCTTGTCCTGACAAATCGATCACGAAACAAACGTTCACACGTTCACATGACTGTCATCATTGGGTGACCGCTCTTGAGGTTTTGCTCTGTTCACTGACACTAAATCTACTCTGCTTACTGACGCTATTTATAGCCGCCGCCAGTGACCTTAGGACAAGGCTGCGACGCCCCATGGTTTGATGCCAAGCAGGACCGTCATACTCGGTGTCCTAACCTATGTGGCGCTAGCTATACTTTTCAATAACCTTTTTGAACGGTTTCACACTGACCGACTTATACTTTCTGTATCTCTTGCGCGCTATCCGTTTCGATGTAGCAGCTGATGCCAGATCTGCCATTGCGAGTGCCGTTTGTTCGCTTTAGAACATCCCACCAGCTACATCGTTAATTCATAGCGTTCCAGGACACGTAGCCAACGCTCGAGCTGACCGTTTGGCTGCTATAGCTGCCCTAGACGAGTGACTGCCTGACTGTACTTCCAGCCGGGTGTCACTTAGCGCCTCGATTCATCGTTCTAGTAACGCAGCCTAAAGCCTATGTCTTTTACGCCGTCCCAGCTCAAGCAGCTCAGTATTCGCAAAGAATTTTTTCTGGCGCTGAGTCAGTATCCTGACCACCAGCAGTTACTCTCTGAGCCGGAAGTCCGGCATCAGCTTCTGCATGACGTGCTAGATCGCATTGCAGTGCCATTTTG
>CAWUKV010000031.1:0-32421 GCA_963923025.1 uncultured bacterium | reverse complement strand
ACAGGGCGCGCGCGACGGTGCGTCAGTGATTCCGCAGCTGTTTAACATGGCACAGCAGCAGCAGATGAGCCAAGCCGTTGCCCAGCGTACGGGCCTTGACGCTGGGCAAGTGCAGTCCATGCTGCCCATGCTGATTCCGCTGGTGATGCGGTTCCTCAACCAGGGCTCGACTAAAGCTGGGGTCCAGGGCGGCGGCAATCCCCTGATGACCGCTTTTCTAGACGGCGACGGTGACGGCGATGTCGACATGGGCGACATGCTCAGCATGGCCGGTCGATTTATGTGAGGGGCTCATAGTTAGCTGACAGCTGCCCCGCTCACCTGGGCGGGGGCCATGCCCTCTAACTTGGTGGGTTTGCCAATGGCGTAGCCCTGGGCGTAGTCCACCTCCAGCAGACGCAGCTGCTTCAGCGTTTCTGGGTCTTCCACAAATTCGGCAATGGTGCGCATGCCCAGCATGTGAGACACCTGATTAATCAGATCGACGATGGTGCGATCGCAGCGTTCATTGACAATGTTGCGAACCAAGCCGCCGTCAATTTTGATGTAGTCCACTGGCAAACTGCGCAGATAGCCAAAGGACGACACCCCGCTGCCAAAGTCGTCGAGGGCAAACCGCACACCCAGCTCCTTCATGGACCGAATAAACCGCTTGGCTTGGTCGAGGTGTGAAATTGCCGCCGTCTCGGTAATTTCGAAACAGATACAGTAAGGGTCGATATGGGACTGGCTAATCAGGCTTTGGGCAAAGTCGATAAAGCGGTCATCGCTGAGGCTAGCCCCCGACAGGTTGACCGAGACCAGGGTGCCAGGTTCGCCAAACAGGCGATCGTAATTTTTGACTACCGTTTCTAACACCCAGCGATCAATCATGCTGATCAGCCCGTAACGCTCTGCCACCGGAATAAACTGGCCGGGCGAAATGATCTCACCGCTCTCGTCGTTGAGCCGCAGCAAGATTTCCGCATGGGGCCGCTGGTTAAAGGCAAACAGGGACTGAATCGGCTGCTGCACCAAAAAGAACCGATTTTCTTCAATAGCCTGAGAAATGTTGGCAATGCGAGCCATCTGCGACTGACGTAGGTCTAGCTCTGCGTCATTGGCATCCGCCACATAAATGCGACCTCGCCCCAGATCTTTAGCTTTGTAGCAGGCCAAGTCAGCCCGACTCAGCAGCTCAATCGGGTTGCGCGTCGATGGCAAAATCGGCACCATGCCGACGCTAACGCCCACATTAAACTGGCGCTCTTGCCACTTGAATCGATAGTTCTGAATTTTTTGAATCAGGGCTTCGCAGATATTGCTCCCGGCCTCGACAGAGCAGCCTTCTAAGATCAGGCCAAACTCATCGCCGCCCAGACGCCCTAAGCTATCGGCCTGACGCACCGACTGCTGGAGCAGGTGCGCTAGTTCGGCCAACAGCTGGTCCCCGACCAAGTGTCCGGCGGTGTCGTTGACAATTTTGAACTGGTCTAAATCCAGGTAGCAGAGCACCGATTGAGAGCTGTGCTTGCGCGATCGCACCACGGCTTCTTTCAGGCGCGTATCAAACTCGTTACGATTGATCAGACCGGTGAGCGAGTCGTAAGTCGCCTGATAGGCAATGGTTTCAGTCAGCTGATACTCCGCCGTCATCTCCCGAAGAATACCGCGATAGCCAGTGAATATGCCGCGTCGGTTGGCCATAGGCCGACCGCTAAGTTTGAAGATGCGAACGGTGTTCTCGGTCTCCCGATATCGAAAGATAAACTCGTCGATGGCTTTCCCGGTAACCACCAGAGACTGAAAAACCTCATAGTCGAAGTCAATTTCTGGGACGCTGCCCATCGTCTCTGCCAGAGACTCAGAGACCAGGGTGGTTGGCTCCACCAAGGGTAGAAACGGCAGCTCTCCCGATAGGTAGCTAAAACGCAGCTGCGTATCGATCTCCCAGAACAGATCAGCCCCTGATTCTGCCAAATCACGGTAGCGCTGCTCGTTGTCGCGCAGAATCTGTTCTGCTACCGCCCGCCGCCTCAGCACCTCAATCAGCAGCACAATGATCAATACGCTGGCAGAGAAAGCGGCCACTGTGATCCACACCAAACCGCGATAGCGCTGATAGAACGACAGCTCTTGGTTGATCAGCGCACTGCCTAACGGCAGGTCGGCCAAGTCAATGTCGAACCGTGCCAGCTCCTGGGCATCAAACGTCCACAGGTTTTCAGATACTTGAATGGGTTCAATATCGTCCACCGACTCCCCGTAGAGAATGCGCTGAGCCAGTTGAACAGCCTGCCCGGCATGGTGAGCCCCATTCAGCACCTTACCGCCCACAATACCGTGCCCCAACAGCTTCTCGAAATCGCTATAGATGGGGTTGGGGATATGAGATCGCAGTGCTTCCACCCCATCGACAAACTCGACCAGCGGGGCCTCTGCAGAGCCCTGCCGCAGTTGCCCCGCCAGAAACACCGGCCAGTTTGCGGCGGCATCCTCAAACCGAGCTTCGATCTGGCTGATGTCCACATCTTCTAGAACCACGAGTTCCGCTGAGACATCAGCCCGCTGATAAATTTCATTGAGTCGAGCCAGTTTGGCCTGCCCGGTTTCACTGGAATCGTTGATCACGATCAGCGTATTAGTCTGGTGCTGCTGCAGCGCTTCAACGGCAGTCTCAACGACGCTATGGGTCTCAAATACCCCGGTCACGCCAGGCAGCTCCAGCAGCGCTGGGTCGACGTGGTTAATGCCAAGAAAGACCATCGGCAAGTCGGCCAGTCCATCGCTGCGCTGACCCAGGACGAGGTCTAGTCCTGGGTCGTCCGATACCATCAGCACATCAATACCCGCATCGGCGTATTTCTCGTTGAGATAGGCGAGAAACGCCTGACCATGTTCCAGCTGAGGGTAGCGCTTGGCATCGAGATACTCATGAAAGACCTCAACCTCACTGCCTGCAAAGCCCTCATCTATACCGGCGGTCAGTGATGCGGTCCATGACAGGTCAGCATGGTAAGAATGAACGACGAGGACCGCTGGGGTATCGGCCGCGATCGCGGCCGCTCCGTCTGCTCCAACCACGCTACTGCCCCAAGCCATGGCTACGGTAGTACCTGAAACTAAACCGTGAACTAGAGCTTTGAGCAGCTTGACAGAGTACATAGCGTCCGAGCAATAAACCAGTTATAAGGTGCCCAGGCACGCACATCAGCGCGATAGTTTGTGTAAATCCTTATACCAGCAAGAAAAAGCTTTAACTTTGCTTCTTTTTGTCCGATTCAACTGCCTCTTCCAACCTGCAGGCCAAGAACCTAGCAGTCTCAGCATCAGCGTTTTTCCTAAACCTTGACCACGTCCAGAACTAGAATTTTTCCGATGGGAAAGCTACAGGTTTCAACTTGGACGTAGTTGGGCAACGCAGCGAATGCCATAGGATAAAAAGCTGAAGCCGTCTGCACGGTGACAGCATACAAGTGAGTCGAGGGGTGGCAATGGGTAAAACAGCGATAGGACTGGCAGGTCTCCTCCTATTTGGGGGCTTATTCGGGGCCTGCAACAGGGCCTCTCAAGGGGATGCAGACCGCCCAAAAATCGTCATTCTTGGCTCCCTCAGCGGCGTCGGTCAGGAGATCGTCGAAGAGGCTCTAGCACCGCTAACCGAAGCCACCGACATTGAAATTGTCTACGAAGGCACCGACGCCTTTGCCACCGTCTTACCCATTCGCGTAGAAGGGGGTGACCCGCCGGATATTGCCCTGTTTCCTCAGCCCGGCCTCATGGCCGACTTGGCCCGCAGCGGTGACATGGTTCCGCTAGAGATGGACGCGACAGCACTGTCCCAAGCCTACGCCCCCGACTGGATTGAACTGGGCACGGTAGACGAAGCACTCTACGGCATTTGGATGCGGGCCGACCCCAAGAGCCTGGTGTGGTACAGCCCCAGCGCCTTTGAGCAGGCGGGCTACGCCATTCCTCAAACCTGGGATGAGCTGATGGCGCTCTCAAAGCAGATTGTGGCGGCAGGACAAACGCCCTGGTGCTTGGGTATGGAAAGCGGCGATGCCAGCGGCTGGGTGGGTACGGATTGGGTAGAAGACATTCTGCTGCGGACCGCTGGCCCAGAGGTCTACGATCAATGGGTGAGTCACACCATTCCGTTTACTGCCGAGCCTGTGCAGCAGGCACTGGAGCAGTTTGGCGAAATCATTGACAATCCTGACTATATCTATGGCGGCACCACGGGGCTAATCAGCATTCCCTTTGGGGACTCCCCAGCACCGCTGTTTGCCGAACCGCCAGGATGCTACCTACACCGTCAGGCCAGCTTCATTGCCGACTTTTTGCCTGAGCAGGTTGTCCCTGGCGAAGACGTGCGCGTCTTTCTGCTGCCGGGCGACACCGCCGATCCGCCCTTACTAACCGGCGGACTGGTGTTTGGCCTGCTCAAAGATACGCCTGCTGGACGTCAGGTAATGGATTACTTGGCCACTGTAGAACCCCATGAAATTTGGGCTGCCCGTGGCTACATATCACCCCATCAGGCCGTCGATCCCGCCGTGTATCCCAACGATCTGGTGCGTCAGCAGGCAGACATCCTGCAGCAGGCCAGCACGATCCGCTTTGATGGTTCCGACCAAATGCCCGCAGCAGTTGGCACGGGTACCTTTTGGACCGGCATGTTGGACTTTGCCAGCGGCGAGTCCGCAGCAGACGTACTCAGCAGCATCGAAGCCAGCTGGCCAGAATAGAACACCCATGCTCCTGCCTACAGTCCGGTTCCCTGTTATCCTGCTGGCGTCACCAGCACCAGTTGCGCTAGATACCCCGTACACAGGCTCAGAAACAATAGGCTGGGTGTGATCCAAGCCGCGGTTTGCTCGGGCAGATCATAAATTTGCACACAGCCGCTGTAGAGGGTCAGCAGACTATGACTGAGCGTGATCAGCGTGACCAGCAGCCCCAGGGGCGGAACAATGGCGCTAAACGGCCCCACCAAGCCATAGATCCCCAAAGGCAGCACGGTTGCCCCGGCAATCAGCACATCCGCACTCCAGCGGCTGGGACGGCGAAACCAGGCCCGCGAGAAGGCCAACAAAACCGCCAGACTCAAAAATACGCTACTGGCCGTGGCCCACAGCCCCGCCGCCGTCGCCAGCCCCGGCAGCCCAAACCGCAGAGCATGCGCCCCCAGCGTAAAGCAGGCCGCAGCAACCATCGCTAAACCGCAGCCCGTTTGCAGCGCCTGGGCTGGCGACAGCCGTGAATAGATAAAAAATAGCTCTCCGGTGGGGTTGCGAATTAGCTGCACCAGCGATCTCAGCGTATTGCCGAGGCCCTGCCCCAGATGCCGCAACCCGCCTAGACGAGGCGCTGCCTTTCGAGGCGATGGCGCAGCCCCCAGCTCACTCAACCGTGCCCTGGCCTGCTGCTGCCCCGCTCGGTCCCCCTGTTGCTGAAAATAGGTCATCGCCGTTCGATAGTCGGCAACGGCCTCGGCCTGCTCCTGCAGGTCGGCGTGGGCAATGCCCCGCTGGTAGTACAGTTGGGGGTCGTCTGGGTCCAGGTCAATGGCAAGGGTGAAGGCCGCGATCGCGCCCTGGGTGTAGCCCAAACGGTAACGTGCTAACCCCTGGTAGTAAAAAGCTTGACCGTTTTCGTCCTCAATTTGCAGGGCCCGCTGGCAGTCGGCTAGAACCCCAGCATCGTCCCCAAGCACGTACCGCGTCTGCGCCCGCCGCAGGTAGGCCTCTAAAAACTGGCTATTTTGCTGCAGGGCAACATCAAAGTCTTGCAGCGCCTCTCGGTACTGACGGGCATAGAAGCGCTGCATTCCCCGCACATAAAATTCCGGTGCGGTTACAGGCACAGCATCAGCAGGCATCCAGTCCGTTTTTCCCTGGTCGTAGCGCTGGCGCTGCACGCTGTCAATCAGCACTTCGTAAGCTTCTCGCAGGGCTTGAAAGGTTTCCTGCGCTCGGGGATTATTCGGATTCAAGTCGGGATGGTACTGGCGGGCCAAGCGTCGAAAGGCTGTCTTGATCTCTTCGCGGCTGGCGTTGCGCGGCACCCGCAGGCGCTGATAATAGTCATCCTCAGGAGCAGGCATAGCCGTCGAACCACATCCGGGAGCTGTTTCAACAACTATAGCGATGTCCTCAATGAATCTGCTGTAAGGAATTTACGAAGGGGCAGCGCCGTAACCCACCCCAACGCTCCCTTCCGAAAATGGCGAGTCAGGCTCGGCCCACCCCGATATGCTGTAGCAGTTGCCAACGATAGGCCAGCGATGCCCCGGTCAGCCATGACAGGCACCTCTTCACCATTTTCAGCAGCGGTCTGCTACCGGGCCTTGTCCACCCGCGATGCCCGCTTCGACGGACGCTTTTTTACGGGCGTGCGGTCTACCGGCATCTTTTGTCGCCCCATCTGCCCGGCCCGCCTGCCCAAGTTCGAAAACTGCGAATTTTTTGATAATGCCGCCCAGGCCCAACAGGCCGGGTATCGGCCCTGTCTGCGCTGCCACCCAGAGCTATCGCCACGATTGTTTCAACAGGTGGGCACAGACGTTACCGTTGCCCGCGCCTTGAAGTACATTGCTCAGGGCGCACTCGACCTAGGTACTGCGGCAGAGCTAGCCGCCAAGCTGGGGGTCAGCGACCGGCGGCTACGGCAGCTGTTTGCCGTCCATGTGGGCACATCCCCTGGACAGGCGGCTTTGGCTCGACGCATTTTGTTTGCCAAGCAGCTCATCCATCAGACCGATATGCCCTTGACCGACGTCGCGATCGCGGCCGGTTTTAACAGCCTGCGCCGGTTTAACGATGCCATTCGCAAAGCCTACGGCCATGCCCCGTCCGACTGGCGCAGGCCCGGACAGTCCCACCCCGTAGACGGAGCCCTGCGCCTACGCCTCAGCTATTCCCCGCCCTACAGCTGGACAGCGATGATGGCCTACTGGCAGCCGCGCCTGATGACAGGGGTCGAAAGTATCCAGGCGCAAACCTACAGCCGCGTCATTCAAATCGGCAGCCAAACCGGCTGGGTTCAAGTCCAGCCTGCCCCCAGCGGCCATGCCCTCCAAGCCAGCATCCATTTAGACGCCGTTGAGCAGTTAGGTCAGGTGGTTGAGCGGCTGCGCAGCCTGTTCGATCTAGAGGCCGATGGCGCTGCGATCGCAACCCACTTGCAAACTGACCCAACCCTGCGTCCCCTGGTCGAGCACCGCCCAGGGCTACGACTCCCCGGCTGCTGGGACCGATTTGAGCTGGCAGTCCGGGTCATCCTGGGACAACAGGTCAGCGTCGCTGCCGCCACGACCGTCTGCAACCGGCTCATCGACCGCTACGGCACCCCATTGTCCATCGCACCGCCCGGTCTCCATCGGCAGTTTCCTACCCCGCAGCAGCTGGCCACCGCCGATCTGTCCCAAGTGGGCATCACCCGCAACCGAGCCACCGCCATCCACTCACTCGCCGCTGCCGTCGTGGCCGATCCCGATTTCTTAGATCGGCTAGAAACGCTAGAACAAACTTTAGCGGTACTGTGCCAGCTGCCCGGTATTGGTCCCTGGACGGCCCAGTATGTGGCTATGCGCGGCCTACAGCTACCCGATGCCTTTCCCGCTGGAGATTTGGGACTGTTGCGGGCGATCTCCAATCTAGAAACCCCGATGACGCGCGGTGAATTGGAGGCGCGATCGCAACCCTGGCGACCTTGGCGGGCCTATGCAGCCCTGCACCTGTGGGCCGCCAATCAAAAACAGTCTGCTGCCGCCCCCAACCCTATCCGCTTACCCAACCTGCCCCAACCGGAGGGCCAACCCGCATGATTCAGCTCCAGCACGACGTCTTAGACTCGCCCATCGGTCAAATTTTTGTAGTGGCCGACGGTACCGCCCTCTGCGCAGTGGACTTTGAAGGGTACGAAGACCGTATGACGACGCTCCTGCAAAAGTACCACGGCGACTTCGAGCTGGTACCAACCCACAATCCGCTGGGGGCGCGTGAACGGCTACGGGCTTATCTGGAAGGAGACCTGGCCAGTCTAGATACGCTGCCCGTCAATACTGGCGGAACCGCCTTTCAACAACAGGTCTGGCAACAGCTCAAAGCCATTGCTCCCGGCACCGTTTGGACCTACGGCGAACTGGCCCAGCGACTTGACAACCCCAAAGCCGTCCGCGCTGTGGGCATGGCCAACTCGCTGAATCCCATTTCTATTGTGCTGCCCTGCCACCGGGTGGTGGGGGCCAACCGCACGCTCACGGGCTATGCCGGTGGGCTAGAGCGCAAACGCTGGCTGCTGGCCCACGAAGGCGTTGCGCTGGTGGATGGCAAGGTGGCCCTGCCCGCATCCGCCAATGACAATGCCAACAGCGGGCAGCTCGGCCTGTTCTCTCGGTAGTCTCCATGCGTATACGAGAATGGCTGCTGCTGTTGCTGCTGTCGCTAATTTGGGGCAGCTCGTTTGTGTTTGTGGCCGTTGCCCTGCGGGGGCTGTCGCCGCTGACGCTAGTATTCTTCCGGTTGGCAATCGCTGCTGTTACATTGTTTGTTGTCTGTCTGGTACAGCGGCAAAAGCTCCCAACCCTTCGGCATTGGGGTCCATTTTTGGGGCTGGCCCTGCTCAACAACGTCATTCCCTTTAGCCTGATTGTTTGGGGTCAAACCCACATCAGCGCGAGCCTCGCGTCAATCTAAAATGCGACAACACCGATCTTCACGGTCTTATTGGCCCACTGGCTCACCCAAGACGAACGACTGACCTGGACGCGACTGTTGGGCTTGGGGCTTGGGTTTCTGGGTGTTGTAGTGCTGATTGGGCCGGGGGCGCTGACGGGGCTGAGCTGGCAGGAAGTGGGGCAGTTTGCCGTCATGGGTGCGGCCTGCGCCTATGCCCTAGCAGCGCTCTACGGCAAGCGGTTTCGAGGACAGCCTTCTGTGGTCATTTCAACCTGTACCGTCACCGCTGCAGCCTTGATGATGTTGCCGCTGAGCTGGGCAATCGAACGTCCCGACCTCAGCCAGGTCGATGGCGTTAGCTGGGCGGCGGTGATCGCCCTGGGTATTTTGTGTACCGGGCTGGCCTACCTGATTTATTACTTCATCTTGACCGCTGCAGGGGCCACCAGCGCGGCTCTGGTCACCTTCTTGATTCCGCCCAGCACACTGCTGCTCGGTGCTGTCGTACTCAACGAGCGGCTCACCTGGAACGGCGGGGTTGGGCTCGTAGCTATTCTGGCTGGGCTAGCCGCGATTAACCGACGGTGACTCCCCAGGGGTAGGTCCTAGTCGTTAACCGTATCCTTCCAAAGGGCAATGCCGCCCAGCAGCCCCATCACGTTGGGCACCGTTTTGACGTTATCGGGCAGGTCAAAATCAATGTGTTTCGCTTCGCCGCCGCCAATGTAGAGCATGTCGTAATTAAACAAATGCTCCAGACTAGCCAGTGCCTTGCGCAGTCGTTTGTTCCAGCGCTGTCGCCCAATATCTTCTAGGGCGGCCCGTCCCAGCTGCTCTTCGTAGGTTTCTTTTTTGCGGAAGCGATGGTGCCCCATTTCTAAATTGGGTACCAGCTGCCCCTCCACAAACAGGGCGGAGCCAAACCCTGTCCCCAGGGTAACCACCAGCTCTACCCCGTCCCCCTGAATGGCCCCTAGTCCCTGAATATCGGCATCGTTTGCCACGCGCACCGGCTGACCGAGTCGCTGGGTCAACGTCTGGGCCAGATCGTAGCGATACCACTGTCCCTCCAGATTCACCGCCGTGTAGATTACTCCTTTGCGTACCACCCCAGGGAAGCCCACCGAAACCCGATCAAAGGCGGACTGCTGACTGGCGAGGGTTGCGATCGCGTCGACCACCACATCGGGTTCGGCGGGATGGGGCGTCTTGACTCGTGACCGCTCACTCAGCGGTTGCCCCTGCGGGTCTAGCAGCATCACCTTGATGCCGCTACCGCCAATATCGACCGCTAGCGTCGTTTTAGTGGCGGCTTTAGGTGAACTCTCAACCTCAGCGGTCGTCTCAGCGACAGGTTGGTTGGTAACGGGCTGTCCCACAGCGGCGATCCCCCTTTTAATATGCGGCGCTTGCCCAACGGGCAACGACAAAATCCTGAACCACGGTAGCTCAGCCCTTATTCACGCGTAGTTTGCCAGCGCTGCGGACCCTCAAATCGATAGATTTCTTCTAATACCGTTACCCAACCCTGGACTACCGATGCCATAATCTGATCCCCCTTTTCCTGGGTAGCAACGGTCGCATCCCCGACCACACCACTGCGAGATAGATCCCGCGTCATCCAGGCAAAGGGGAGCTTCCCTTCTAGGCTCAATAGACTGTCCGGCGGCAGCGCTGGCGGGTACTCTTTAACCGCCTTAGCCATATCGACCTGATCCGGTAACAGCGACAGCATTACGCTGGTCTCGGCATCTCCCGCATGGATGCCGTGGGCCTTTTCCCTGTCACTCAGGACCTGTCCGGCTGTATGCGGAGCCCGCCAGACAAAGTGAGGGAAAACCCAAAAGTCCGCGTAGCGCTGGTGCAGGTCTCGCGCCACAATTTCCATTACTTGCGGCTGTCCCCCGTGGGCGTTCAGCAGCACCAGTTTGCGAAAGCCAGAACGATAGAGACTTTCCGCCACTTCCGTCAGCACAGCCATGAGCGTTGTGGCCGATAGCGTAATCGTGCCGGGAAAATGCCAGTGCTCGTTGGACTTGCCGTAACACAGAGGCGGTAGCGCATAGGCAGGAATCTCGTCAGGCAGCTGCGATAGGGCCTGTCCCACCACGTGAGTGGCGATCGCCGCGTCCACCGCCACGGGCAAATGCGGTCCATGCTGCTCAATAGCGCCCACCGGCTGAATCACCACCGTCTGATCTAACTCAGGCAGGGCCTGAATCTGCTGCCAGCTCAGGTAGGGCAAAAAGCGGTGGGGTGGAATGGGACCATGCATGGTGAATTTTCCTCTAGGAACAAACCCAAAAGGGCAAAACCAATGGCACACCTGGCCCCTAGCCAATCAACACCCGTGTTAAGCAGGGTAGGCAGACCAAAAATTGAAAAAATTGGCAGACGGGTTGATCAATCAACCCATAAATCGTATAATCAGATACAGAAACGAAATCGTTCATTCCTTTTCAACTGAAGCTAGCACTACGAGCGTTTTTCTCCTAGTGGTGCCTCGGTGACTATCGGAACGGAAGTAGGTTGCCTTTGGCGTTGGCTGACCCGCCAACCCTCAAAGCTTCTGAAGGAACGCGCCTCTCTGATTACGCTACAGCACATTTAATTTCGGAGGCGAAATCCATGCAACTCTCCTATCGCGGTATCAAGTACAACGCTCCTCAGTCTGCTGTTGAAGTTGTTGATGCCCAAACGACTGCCACCTATCGAGGTGCAAACTACCGCGTCAAGCGGGCCAGCCATGGGGCTACCCAGGCGCATCCTGAAGGGCTTAAGTACCGCGGCGTCATTGTCCGCTAACGCTTTTTGTTAGGAAGAGCGGGGCTGTTAGAACTGTATACCTGACAGCCTGCTTTTCCTGCCCTGTTGGTTTTCTCCCGATTACAGCTTAATACGCCCCCAAACTTAGACACTTTGGAGGGTCACTAGCACCCCACCGGGTGCTTTTTTTTGCTCAGGAATGACCTCCTCCCCTAGACTATTGAACAAGCAAAAGGGACAGAGGTCGGCGTGATCACCGAAGTAAACGACGTTTGGTTCGGCTTTCTGATGGGGTTGGCGCTAGGTTTAGGGGGGATGTGGATCAGTCGGTGGAGAGCCAACCAGCGACTCCAACGACTCCTGCGGCGCATCGAACGGCATTCGGCCTCGCCTCACATGCCCTACGAGTCCCAAATTGCTAGCGCGATCGCAACCCAGGACAAAGCCCTCACTGACGTCAGTGAGCTACTCCAGCACTGCCGCGAAATGCTGCAGCAGGCCCCTCTGGGCTATCTCTACATCGACGAAGAAAATCGTCTCCTGGATTGCAATGCTAAAGCCCAGCTGTACCTGGACATTGGCGAAGTCAGCTACAGCCCCCCCCGACTCCTGCTGGCCGTGGCCCGCTCCTACGAGCTCGACCAGCTGATTGAGGTAACCCGGCAACAGCAACAGACCTGTTCAAAGGAATGGGTTTTCTACTCGATCTCACCCGATCCCTCGAACCTGTCCGAACGTCCGGCCTATCCTCTCAGGGGCCACGGCGTGCCCCTACCCAAGGGGCATGTTGCCGTCTTTTTAGAAAACCGCCGTGAAGCCGTAGCCCTCATCCAGCAGCGCGATCGCTGGACCTCAGACGTTACCCACGAGTTAAAAACACCGCTGACGTCCATCCGACTCGTGGCCGAAACACTGCGCAATCGAGTCGACCAGGGCTTGGTGAGTTGGGTAGATCGGCTTTTGTCTGAAGTCATGCGACTCAGCCAACTGGTTGATGACGTACTCGATCTCAACCAACTCGATCAGGCTAGTCCCACTGCCCATGAACCTGAATCGACCGATATTGTCGCCCTCATCCATCAAGCTTGGGAAAACGTTCAGCCCCTAGCCGACCAAAAGCGTATCCAAATGGTCTATAGCGGCATCCCCCAAACCCAGCTTAAGCTACACCGTGAACTGATTCATCGCCTTTTGATCAACCTGCTGGACAACGCCATAAAATACAGTCCAGAAAACAGCAAGATTCAGGTCAGAACGACCCTAGACCAACTTCCTGAAGCGCATGCTGTCACAGCAGTGGTTGCAGGCCCACCCAATCAAGATCCCCAGGAGTCTTCAGCATTACAGTCCAGACATCCTGACGGCTCGACAATCAAAATCCCCAAGCCCAAAAATTTCAAGATTCAAGATCCCGCCATTCCAGACGCCAATATCCCCAGCAACATTCCCAGTCGAGAAGCACTCCGAATAGACGTGATTGATGCAGGCACAGGCTTTGTCGAAAAGGATCTCCCCTTCGTCTTTGACCGCTTCTACCGTTCCGATTTAGCTCGAAGTCGGTCCCGGACCGGCACCGGCAGTACCAGCACCGGATTGGGACTGTCCATTGTGCGCAAAATTGTCACCGTTCATCGGGGTCATGTTACGGCTCAAAACCATCCTGACACTGCCGGAGCCTGGTTGAAGGTTTGGTTACCTACAGTGTCGTCACCATAAGCCAATCCCAGCCTTACGTCCCATACACGTTCTTAAAAGTTCTGTATGAGTAGAGACTTCCGTACTTGCAACCATTGGGAACAAACTGGTTCAATACAACTAGATCAAAGCACCCGAGTTTTCACGGAGCTATCGTAGAGATACTAACGGCTGGTCCACCAAGCCCCACAATCTCACGGTAACGTGTCTCAAAGGGAGATATAGTCTCTAGAGACTATATCTCTAGGCGAGATGTAGTCTCAAGGTGGCGTATGAAAGAGAGACTGCAGAAGCTGCTATCCCAGTGGGGTGTAGCATCTCGCCGTCGGGCTGAAGACCTGATTGTGGCAGGCCGAGTCACCGTTAATGGAGAACCCGCCCAGTTAGGGCAACGGGCCGATCCAACCTGTGACCGGGTGGCCGTAGACGGGAAGCTTCTGCATCCAGTGAGCCAACCCAAGCGCCACTACTATCTGCTGCACAAACCCAGAGGGGTAGTATCCACCTGTAAAGATCCACAGGGTCGGCGCACGGTGCTAGGTCTACTGCCCAAACAGCTCCAGGTAGGTGCAGGAATCCATCCAGTGGGTCGACTTGACACTGATTCCACCGGGGCACTGCTGTTAACGAACGACGGCGATCTCACCCATCGGTTAACCCATCCGCGCTACCACATCCCCAAGGTGTATCAGGTAGAAGTCGAAGGGCAGCCGACCGCAGCCACGCTTCAGCGCTGGCGACAGGGGGTGACCATTGACGGTCGGAAGACGCTACCTGCCCAGGTTCGGCTCCACCGTTCCGGTCACAGTGCCAAAGGTCACCCCGACAAGTTGAGCGCCTCACCGGCCCCAACAACGGTCCTCGAGGTGATCTTGCATGAGGGCCGCTATCGGCAAATTCGTCGAGTTGCTGACCACCTGGGACATCCAGTTGTCAAACTGCACCGACAGGCCATTGGACCGATTGAGGTCAAGACGCTCAGGCGGGGTCATTACCGGTCGTTAACTATGACAGAGATCGCTCAGCTTCGGCAGTTGTCCAAACAGGCAACACCTCGCAAACCAACCTAGGCTCGGCTTCAATCGGGCAAGTCCGGCTCAACCCATATCTGACGGAGCATCAAACACCTCAGATTTCGTATTTAACCTCATTTACATGAACCACTTTTATAAGCTCACCAGGGTGCTAGATAATTTTTTGGTAGCTATGATAATTTTCTAAGCGGCAGGCTAAGGGCAGTACATGAGACAGAAGGGATACAGTAGCGAACAGGACTACACCGAACAGCTGTTGGCGCTGGGCGCAATGCTGCGCCAAGCACGGTTGGCCCAAGGCAAATCGCTCCAAGAGGCTGCACACACGACATTAATTCGTCAGCCGCTGTTAGAAGCACTGGAAACGGCTAACCTGGCTGAGCTCCCCGAACCGGTCTATGTCCGTGGGCTGCTACGACGCTATGGCGATGCGCTGGGTTTGGATGGGGCCATGCTGGCAAGCCAGTACTTTGCCCGCCCCACCGCTCGAAAGTCCGGATCCCACTGGAGAATCGGCCTGCCCCAGCCCCAGCTTCGTCCCTTTCATCTCTATGGCGCTTACATCTTTCTAATTACCGTCTCGGTCAGTGGGCTGTCCTACCTGCTTCAGCGCACAACGCCTGAAGCAGCAGCGCCACCGCTACTCGACCCTGCTGCCGTGGAGCAGCTCATGCCCGAGCAGGCCGCCCCCCAACCTGAACCCGATCCTGTAGCCGAACCCACGCCGCCCCTCCCCCTTGACAGCCCTGTGGTTGTTCAAATGGAGCTTACAGAGCAGTCCTGGGTTCGCATTGTCTCCGACGGCCAGACAGAATTCGAAGGCATCCTGCAAGAAGGGGAATCTCGCTCCCTATCGGCAGAACAGTCCATTACCATTCGAGCCGGTAATGCGGGCGGCGTGATTGTCAGCTACAACGCCAACGAGCCGGAAGCAATGGGCAAGCCCGGCATGGTTGCCGAACGAACCTTCAGTCCCAGTGAACCCATCAGCATGAACTTGACTGGTCAGTAGGTCGGTATCACGAAACCGGTAGCGTAACGACTACAGTCGTACCCTGCTGCGACTGACTGCTCAGCGTAATTTGTCCGGCATGGTTATCGACAATAGCCTTAGCAATCGCTAGTCCTAACCCCGATCCCCCTGTCTTTTGTTGGCTACGGCTGCGGGCCCGGTCCACCCGGTAAAACCGATCAAAGACTCTGGCCTGTTCTGCTGTCGTCATGCCAATTCCCGTATCTTTTACGGTTACCTTGACGGCTGGCTGGCCGCCTAGCTTATCAGCCTTAGCGGTGACCGTGATCGATCCTGCGGGGGTGTACTGAATTGCATTGGCGATTAGGTTGGTGAACAGTCGGGTGAGCTGATCGGCATCCCCCCGAAGTGGTGCGGTAGGCGCCAGATCTGTCATAACGGTGAGCCCTTTCTCCTGAGCTGTGAGGGTTTGTTCCTCCAGCACTTCTTTGAGCAAAGTCTGCAAAATCACAGTATCGGACTGCATGGGCACCAGACCGCTCTCCTGACGGGCCAGAAACAGCAGGTTATCGACCAGTCGCCCGAGTCGTCGGGTCAGTCGCTCAATCACCTGGAGCTGGTTCTGCTGAAAGGCCACATCCGGCTCTGGATCGGACAGGGCGACCTGCACGTTAGTCTGGATGACAGCAATGGGGTTACGCAGCTCGTGGGAGGCATCGGCGGTAAACTGCTTCAGCTGTTCGTAGGACGTCAGGACAGGAGCCATCGCCAGGCCCGAAAGCAGCCAGCCAATGGCTGCCGTCGCCAACACGCTGAGGCTGGACCAGAAGCATAGATCAACCAGCAAGCGACGACTGGGCTTACTGACCTCAAACCAGGGATGGCTCACCCGTAGATAACCCAAGACCTGATGGTTTTGCTGGATGCGACGGGTGACCTGACGCAGCACCTGATCGGCTTTGACGGGGTCGTCTGTGTCTATTCTGGCTTGATGCTGGAGGTGAACCGTCTCTCCCGCGGGGTTAACGTGAAGCGGCAGCACCAAGGGGTCGCTAAAGGTACTCCAGAGCAGCGCCCCGCTGGGCGCAAACCATTCCAGGTCGATATGGTCATCCTCCACAGCTTCCGCATTGTCGCGAAAGCTGTCCTCGACATTGACCCGCAGCGGTGGGGACGCGACGACGCCTACCGAGGTCAACACGCGATCGCTCTCAGGGCTGGGCTCAATCACCAGCGATCGTTGGACAATTTCGACCACGTGATTGAGCGTATCGTCTACCCGCTCTACCAGGGTGCTGCGCACATACCAGTACACCCCGCTGGCAAACAGCAGCAGTAGCACGGCTGTAACCGTCGTGTACCAAAGCGCCAAACGGCGGCGAGTGGCTTGAAACATAATCCCGCAGGCTGTAACTGATCTAGTCTAGCGAGTTTGCGATCGTCAAATGGCAAAGGGGAAAATGACAAAGGGGAAAATGGGAAAGGGGAACAAGGGCCAGTTTACGTCGGTTTACCAACAGCACAGAGCCCTTTGAGCGACGCTACCATAGAGAAAAATACGCCTAGGGCGACCCGTCACCTCCCCCCACCGTGAAACTCCACCTCAACATCTGGCGACAGTCAGACCCTCAGTCAGCGGGGCAATTGACTCAATACACCGTCAGCGATGCCCAGCCCGACATGTCGTTTCTCGAACTGCTAGACCGGCTTAACGAACAGCTGATTGCTGAGGGCCAGCCACCCGTTGCCTTCGATCATGACTGCCGAGAGGGCATCTGCGGCTCCTGTGGCATGATGATCGACGGCCAAGCCCACGGACCACAGCAGCGCACGTCGGTTTGCCAGCTCTACCTACGCCACTTCGAAGATGGCCAGACGCTCACGGTTGAACCCTGGCGTGCCAGAGCATTTCCCATCATTAAAGACTTGGTTGTCGACCGCAGTGCGCTGGACAGAATTGTCGCCGCTGGGGGATACATCTCCGTCAAGACCGGCGCTGCTCCCGAAGCCAATGCTGTACCCGTCGCCAAAGACGATGCCGATCTGGCCTTCGACTATGCGGCCTGCATTGCCTGCGGAGCCTGCGTCGCGGCCTGTCCCAATGCCTCCGCATCTTTATTCACAGCCGCCAAGGTAGCCCATCTGTCCCTATTACCCCAGGGACAGGTCGAGCGCAAACAGCGCGTTGCCGCCATGACCACCCACATGACCACCGAAGGCTTTGGCGACTGCTCCAACCACGGCGAGTGTCAGGCTGTCTGTCCCAAGGGCATTTCGGTTGACGCCATTGCCCGCATGCGGCGCGAGTATGTGAAGGCCCTCTTCTAGAGCTATCCAGTAGAGCTATCCAGAAGTGGCAACATCGGCCTCCGCTATCGTCACCTCAGCTACCGTCTCAACATCTAAAGATGGCATCGTATCTGGCACTTCGTAGGCGGGCAGATCAAACCAAAAGGTTGTACCCGTCCCGACTTCGCTCACCAGCTCAATGCGGCTACCGTGCTTGTCGAGAATATTGCGCACAATCGATAGCCCCAAGCCGGTCCCCTCTAAGGTATGGACCCGATTCTCCACCCGGTAGAACCGATCAAAGATGGCCTGCTGGTCTTCTGGGGCGATCCCCAAACCGGTATCGCTAATTTCAATACGAATATTTGCCGCAAAGTCTGGGTGGGCAACCGCCTGGGGCGAGCGATAGGCCCGAATAGCCACACGACCACCGGACTCAGAGAACTTGAGGGCATTGCCAATTAGGTTGCCAAAAACTTGCAAGAGCAGATCGTAGTTGCCCAGCACCTGGGGAAGCTGATCCGCCACCACCTGCTCTAGCGCAATGCCTTTGTCGCGGGCATTCAGCTGGTAGGTGCGAACCACCTGCTCGATGGGCTGATGCACGTCCACAGCGGCCAGATGGTAGCGACGACTCGACTCCAGTCGGGACAGATCTAGGACATCGTTGACCAGGCGCGTCAGACGGTCCGTCTCCCGATTGGCCGTATCCAAAAATTCTTTGCGCTCCACCTCGCTGAGTTCTTCGCCATAGTCGTGCAGCGTTTCGATAAATGACTTGATGTTGAACAACGGCGTCCGCAGCTCGTGGGAAACGTTGCTGATGAACTGGCCCTTCGCCTCGTTGAGCGCCACCTCACGGGTGATGTCCTGGACAGTGATCGCCAACCCGCGTACCGTATCTCGACTCGAATCGAGTACGGGGTTTAGCAGCATGCGAATGGTTCGCGGCGTCGGCTCCGTCAGCGCAATGCGGAACTCAATACTTTCTGCAGTGTCGCCCGCCGTAATTTGGTAGAGCGGGCGGGTCATCTGGACCCTTGCTTCTAGCGGTAGGTGGTCTAACACTGGTCCCACCATCGGCAGCTGATTATCCCAGCCAAACATCCGACAGGCCGCCTGATTGGCCAGCACAATTTCCATGTCGGCGTTGAGCAAAACTGCGCCGTCGGCAATGGTCGAGACCAGACTGTCTAGTTTGGCTTTTTCAGCGGTAAGCTCTTCGATATTTTGTTCTTCGTAGCGCTCCAGCCGCTGGGCCATGTCGTTGAAGCTCTGGATCAGCTCTCCCAGTTCCCCGCCTAGGGGAAGATCAATCTGCTGCTTGAAGTTGCCCTTGGCGATGTTTCTGACCCCTGCCAGCAGCTCTTTGATCGGCTGAGTAATTGTCAGGGCGTTGAACACTGCCCCCAGAATCACCATCACCCAGATGGAAACGAACACGGCAATGGTGACATCGCGGGTGAGATGAGACGACGCTACCACTGTCGGGTTGGGGTTAATACCCAGCGCCAGAATGCCGAGGTACTCACCCTCGTAGTTCAGCGGCACAAAGACGTCGGTCACCTCGCCTGCTGGGGTCAGGTGCTGGCGCACCATCGGCTGCTCGGCACTACGAATGTAAGCCTCTGGAATCTGCATCCGTCGCCGCAGCGCCAGACTGTTTTGATCGGCGATCGCGGCATAGTTGGCGTAGGGAATACCAAAGAAAATGTCACCGCTGGGGTCAGCGTAGAGCATGTAACGTACGTTAGACGTGCTCTGGATGAAGCTGTAGGAGAAGCGGGCCAGCTCCGTCGTGTTGTGCTCGGCGACCAGTGGTGTCGTGTTGGCCGCCAACAGCAGCCCCAGGTCTCGTCCAAAGCGAGTATCGTTCATCCGCGCATCCTGCTGGATGGTATTGACCGCCCAAAAGGTCAAAGAACTCATCAGCAGCGAGACGACGAGGGTGGCACCGGCCATCAGGCGTGTCTGTAGAGTAAAGTCGCCCCACCAGCGAACAATTAAATCGCGGAAGTTACCCAGTAAACGAATCATGCGCCTCGAAGCCGACGACCTGCGGTGTAATCAGATTATATAGCGTTGGTCACTGTGCTTGAGCCTCCAAGTGTGGTTATTTCGCACAGTCCATAGCGCACCGTGAATAGCGTTGGTCACTGTGCTTGAGCCTCCAAGTGTGGTTATTTCGCACAGTCCATAGCGCACCGTGACGGGCATCCAGCTCAACCCGTTCACGACTACATCAACTAGCTAGGCGGTCGGCTGCACCCGAAACCCAATATCGCGGCGGTAGTAGCTTTGGTCAAACTTGATCTGCTCAACCCCTGCATAGGCCCCGTCCAAAGCAGCCTGGAAGGTCTCACCCGTTGCCGTTACCCCCAATACACGACCGCCTGTCGTTTTGATTTCACCATCCTGTAGGCGAGTCCCGGCATGGAATACGGCGGTTTCTTCCGCCACAGTATCCAGCCCACTGACCACCATGCCTTTGGGGTAGCGCCCCGGATACCCCTCAGCTGCCATGACTACGCAGGCAGCATAGCCCGGTTTCCAGGCTAGCGGTGGCAGATTAGCCAGACTTTGCTGACAGCAAGCGAGCAGCACCTGTTCTAGTGGTGTGTCCAGCAGCGGCAGCACTGCCTGGGTTTCTGGATCGCCAAAGCGACAGTTAAACTCGATCACCTGGGGGTCGCCCTTGGGGCTAATCATCAGTCCGGCATAGAGAACACCCCGGTAGTCGATGCCGCGCTTTTTCAGGGTTGCGATCGCAGGTTCCAACACCTCGGCCTGGACCCGCTCCATCAGCGCTGGCGGCAGTACCGGCGTCGGCGCGTAGGCCCCCATCCCTCCCGTATTCGGTCCTGTATCTCCCTCCCCGATCTGTTTGTGATCCTGGGCGGGCAACAGGGGGCGAATGGTTTGCCCGTCGGTCACCGCTAGTACCGAGGCTTCTTGCCCTTGTAGACAGTCTTCGATCACCACCTGGTGACCGGCTTCCCCAAACTCGCCATCAAACGCTGCCGTCACTGCCGCCTTTGCGGCCGAGATCGTCTGGGCCACGGTCACCCCTTTGCCCGCCGCTAACCCATCGGCCTTGACCACAATGGGCGCGCCCTGCTGGTCGATGTAGGTCAGCGCCGCCGCCCGGTCACTAAACGTCTGTGCCGTCGCCGTCGGAATCCCGGCCTCAGCCATCAGCGCCTTCGCCCACGCCTTGCTGGCTTCGATCTGAGCCCCGGCTTGGGTAGGACCAAAAACCGTCAGCCCCTGAGCCTTCAAATAGTCGGTAATACCCTCGGCCAGCGGCTGCTCTGGACCGACCACCACAAGGCCGCAGTTATTGACCAGGGCAAACCGGGCAATACCTTCAAAGTCCGTCGCACTCAGGGCCAGATTGCGGCAGTTAGACAGGGTGGCCGTCCCCCCATTGCCGGGAATGCACACCACCTCTTGAACGGCCTCAGACTGAAGCAGCTTCCACGCTAGCGTGTGCTCTCGACCGCCGCTGCCTACCACAATTGCTTTCACCGTTCACTACCCTGATAACGTGTGCGGTCCCGACCAATGGCCGAGATAGTGCGGTGTGGAGGTGCGATCGCAGCCTGACCCGGTATTAAATCGCACACCAGCACTCGCGGTATACAAAATACTCCATGATCTGCGCCCTTAACACACAACCGCCAAACTTTCCGTACTATCGCTTCGCTCCTAATACCGGTTTCGATTTTCGAAACCGTCCCCGTTGGCACTCAGTTTCTCCGTATGGTGTGACTATCACTCAATATCACTCAATCGACCTGTACTGGAGGCGCACCATGAGCCGCACCCGATTTGTTCTCTTTGGCCTAGTCAGCGGCATATTAAGCAGCGTACTGGCTGTCTCGACGCTCGCGCCCCGACTGGCTGTTGCCATCGGCTTTACCGAAGACAGCAGCATTGTTGCACCCACAACTGAACCCGACGCGGTCATGCCAGATATTACCGTACCTGATGGCGAGGAGTCTCCTAGAATTGTTTTGAGACAACAATTTGAGCAATACCAGCAGGTGATTGAGCGCACCCGCTCGATGATTTATGACAGTACCGCTACCGCCCTGGCTCAAAATTGGGGGCTCAACATTCTCGACATTACCTGGGAAGACACGGGTCGCTACGACAACTCCGCTGTCGGCCCCAACATCAGCGACATGAGCATTCAGGTTCAAACCCAGGACCCGGATACTGGCGACTACCGCCTCAGCCTCATGCCGGTCATCCGCCATCCTAACTTCACCGACCTAACCGGCGATATTCCCATTGAGAATTTCTATGTTCTCACCGGCAATGAAAAGGGAGAAGCCCTAGAGGAAGTGCCCCTAGCAGAGCTGTTAGACAACCTGCGCGACTATCTGAGCGAACCCGATTCCTGGGCAGGTCGCCGCAGTTCCCTTCTAGCCGAGCGCGACAGCCATGTCCTCGTCAGCGCCCAAGCCAGCTTTTTGCCTATCCCCCAAGGTGAAGAAGCCGTCTTCAACCCCGTACTGTTTAACTATCAGTCTTACCCCGGCGACCCAGCCGTACTTACCATTCTCGCTACCCGAGAGGGTACTAGCATCACGGTTATCGACAACCAGCGCGACGGCTTTGACGCGGGCCGTACCTGGGGACAACGGCTATTTTTCAACAAAAATGGTGAACGTGCCAGCCTCACAGGCCAGCGCCTCAGCGATTTCCAGACAGACACTGCCAACGGTTCAACCTCTCAAGAAGGCGTTACTCCCACAGAAGAGAGTCTAAATATGGTCATGCTAATCCAGGTGCCGCTGAAGCAAAAAGAACCCTTCTCACCCCAGCCCTCTCCAGCCTTTGCCCTAGAAGCACCGATGGCAGACGGTGCAGTAGCTAGCGAAGCCGCTCGCAGCAACGTAGAGGCTGCCGTCATCGGCCACGGCGAAGTCGAGGGTCCCTTTACCGAAATCGATAACTTAGCCATTGAGCGTGACCCTAATTTTCCCATTCGCGTCACCGTCCAGTTCTACAAAGCCACCAGCAACGGTGTGGTTTCCGAGGCTGACATGGAAGCCATCAACGACCAGATCCAGCGCGTCTATGAAGAGGCAGACTATGTGGGCAGCCTAGTGGTCGATGGTCGGCGCGATCGCCCCACCGAATACGAGGGCGAACATACCGAACCCGAAGACTGGTGGGAACAGTTTTGGCAACACTCCCAAGGGCGGCTAGACCTCAGCGAAGACGAGGCCCAGGATCTGCTGGAGCGGCTGCGTGGGCAGCTGAGTGAAGAGTAGTCTCTTTGGTCCAGGCTAGAGCCTGTCGCCCAGCGACAGGCTCAGGTCATAAATACGCCGTTTGGAAATGCCGGTTTCCTTTGCCAGCTGGCGGCTGGCCTGAGACGGCGATAGGCCCGTTGAGAGGGCGTCTTCCAGGGCTTTAAGTAGGTCGGCATCGGAGAGTTCGTCCGATTCGGGAATGGCACCCGCGATCGCAACTACAAACTCCCCCTTCGGCGGCTTTTCCTCACACCAGGCCAGCGCCTCCCCTAGCGAACCCCGCCAAAACTCTTCGTAACGCTTGGTCAATTCCCGCGCCAGGGTGACGGACCGCGCTGCCCCCAATACCGAGACCAGTTCTCCCAGCGTCTTTACCAGCCGATGGGGGCTTTCGTATAGCACGATGGTCCTCGGCTCTGTCTTCAGCTCCTCTAGTCGAGCCTGTCGCAGCTTAGCCTTAAGCGGTAAAAACCCTTCAAAGACAAATCGCTCCGTCGGCAGCCCCGCTGCTGCCACCGCCGTTACTACCGCCGAGGGTCCGGGTACCGGCACCACCGGCACCCCTGACTCAACACAGGCACACACCAGCTCATAGCCCGGATCAGAGATACCGGGCATGCCCGCATCGGTGACCAGCGCCACCGTTTGTCCAGCCTGCAGCAGTGCCAGCAGTTCAGGAATACGCTGCTGCCGGTTGTGTTCGTGGTAGCTGGTCTGGGGCGTATTGATTTGAAAGTGCTGAAGCAGCCGCCCGGTATGGCGCGTATCCTCCGCCGCGATCAGGTCCGCCTGCTGCAAAACCCGTACCGCCCGAAAGGTCATATCCTCCAGGTTACCGATGGGCGTCCCCACCAGATAAAGCGTTCCTGCTGAAAGGGCTGTTGATGGGCCTGTTGATGGGGCTACTGCCATAAGGGTTAAATAAAAATCCTCGGTTGCAAAATCCCAGGGATTCAATAGCGATTAGACTGTATGGGGATCTGGAAAGGGTTCCAGCTCCATGTTCATATAGATCTGACTTACACATAATCCTATGGCTTACGAAAAGGAAAAAGAAGTTGCGATCGCAGCCGTCACTGCCGCGACCGTCATCTGCCAGCAGGTTCGTAACGAAATTACGCCCGAGGCAATTGAAAAGAAAGACAAAAGCCCGGTCACCATCGCTGACTTTGGCGCTCAGGCCGTGGTGTGTAAAGTCCTCAACGAAGTCTTCCCTGATGACCCCGTCGTCGGCGAAGAAAGCGCCGCTGAGCTTGCCACACCCGAGCTGGCTGACCAACTCAGCAAGGTCACCCACTATGTCCAGTCTGTGCTGCCCGAAGCCACCAGCGATACCGTCATTGATTGGATCAACCACGGCAACGGCCAGGTCAGCCCACGTTACTGGACCCTGGACCCCATTGACGGCACAAAGGGGTTCCTACGCGGCGACCAGTATGCCGTCGCCCTAGCCATGGTCGAAGACGGCGACATCAAAGTCGGCGTCCTGGGCTGTCCGGCCTTGACTATCGGCGACTACAACGGCGTTCTGCTGGTTGCCGTGCGGGGGGAAGGTGCAACCATCATGGCCCTAGACGGCTCCAACCCTCAAAAGATTGCCGTCACCACCGCCGCCGACTCGGGCAACTTCCGCTTTGTCGAAAGCGTTGAACACGGTGATAAAGAACTCCACGCCAACATTGCCGAGGCCGTTGGCATCAAGTCTGATGCCATTCGCATGGACAGCCAAGCCAAGTACTGCGCCGTCGCCTCCGGGGAAGCGGTGCTGTACCTGCGCCTGCCTTCTGCCAAGTACCCCAACTACAAAGAAAAGATCTGGGACCACGCAGCAGGCGTCCTCATTACCGAAGAAGCTGGTGGTCGCGTCACCGATATGCACGGTCGCCCGTTAGATTTCTCTAAGGCTGCCCGACTGGAAGACAACCGAGGCGTTGTCGTCAGCAATGGAATCATTCATGACAAGGTTCTGACTGCGCTCCAGACGGTTTAGCTTTGCCTCTGGCATCAGACCGATCCAGCACCCTAAGCAGATGGGTAGAAACCTGATCAAAAATGTCTGCCCAAATGCACGCCTATGCTATGCTGTATAACCGCAGACAAACGTGGGTCAGTGCCCGAGTGGTTAATGGGGGCGGACTGTAAATCCGCTAGCTATGCTTACGCTGGTTCGAATCCAGCCTGGCCCACTGCAATACTGTTTGCACTTTTGGATACTGAGTTAGTCCCTTGAACCCATTTGTAGGGACTAACCCACATCCAAATTTTTTTGCCCTCATAGCTCAGCGGTAGAGCACTCCCTTGGTAAGGGAGAGGCCACGAGTTCAAGTCTCGTTGAGGGCTTTTAAGATATCACCTCTTTAAGAAGGTGATACGTCTAACTAAAATCAGGAGATATCAAAGGTGACGCGTATTAAGACGAGGTGATTGATTGCCATAATCCCCACGCAGTAGGCTTCTCCTCAAATCATCCTTCGCACGCTCATTGATCTAAAAAGTTCAGAATCACAGATTCTTAGATCAATTGGGCATCCCTGCACCTCCACAAAAAGCACCCTAAATGTGATGCACGTATCATCTAATGCAAGGAAAGATGATATATTTTTGTCCGTTATTTAGGATTTTTTAGCGTTGATCTAAGGATTGATCTAAAAGCACATCAAATAATTTATTAGCCCCCAAATCCTTTTAGGGCAGAGCTTCCCAGAATAATGACCGACCAACTGTTGAGGGAGAGGTCACGAGTTCAAGTCTCGTTGGGGTTTCCTGATGGGGCAGACCTCAACAGGTGAAAGCTGATCGGTGTAACGCTATTCACAGCCTCAACATAGGATGCCGTCAGGTAGGGGAGATATGACTCATCATCTAGCAGATAAACTCTCCCATGGGCAATCGTCAGACTTAAGACCAAACTTGTGAATACTTCACTGACCTGACTGATTGTGGCGAGCAGCTCATTATCCGCATCCGTCACGCCCAAGACAAGTTCCGTCAGGGCGGACGAGTGAGAAGCATTTTCGCCTAAGTATAAGTATCTTTGTGGTGTGTTTAGGTCCTGAAAGGCAACCAGTTGTTCTAGCACAACCGGTGCTGCCATATCATTGGCTCCCCCGATGATGACAACGGGATGTCGGATCTGAGCCATTCCCCCCTCTCCAAACAAGTTGCTCACAGGAGCGGCTGCCACAACAAGACCCACTCGCTCATCCGCTAAGCTACCATCCGTTAATTGTTCGACGACATCAGGTGATTCCAACAGTTCTAAGAGTCTGCATTGAAGTGCCAGCCCAATATTAATTTTTTCGGGTGCAATATCGGTCTTTAATGTGCACAGACGCTGCAGACGGTCAATGTTAACCGTTGCCCCTGACGCAGCTAAAGCAGTATACCCACCAAACGAGTGGCCCAGAAGCCCCACGCGACTTAGCTGAAGCCGTCCTTGAAATTCAGTGCTGTTGAGCTCCTCCAAGGTGTCAAGGAGAAAATGGATATCTAAGGGGCGATTAACGAATTCCATCACATCAAAAGACTCGCTATGCAGGCCCCGAACAAAAGCACGTTGGTAGTCTTTATTACTACCAACGTGCTCTGGCAAAGCAACGAAAAAGCCATTTTCAGCCAGTCTCTGAGCTGCTGCAACAAATTCCGGCTTAGTTCGCGTATCGCCATAGCCGTGGGAGAAAACCATTACGGGAATCGGCCCCGAAACGGCATTAAGATCATCAGGTAAGTAAATATCGACGGGATATGTTCGATTTCGTTGGTCATCTTGTAAAAGCAGCGTTTGTTGTCTCACACTGAACTGACTATTTTCAGCCAAAACGGGCAAGGCGCTGTAGTCAAGAATGGGCTCAGTTGTCGTTGCTGCTGTCGATTCTTGACGAGCAAAGGCAATCAATTGCTGCGTCGTATCAAAATTGGTGTCACGTGCTCTGGATAACGCCAAGATTTCCTGTATATCCAACCGTACCCCACCTGTAGGATAAAAGCGGATGACATTTATGATAGAGAGGCCTTCTGGATCAGCCGCTGCCAAAATCAAAGCCGCACGGATAGCTTGCTGCCCATTTTGACGCCCTTCGGTTTGAATTATTTTTCCTCCTAGAGCTGTCAAAACAGTCTCTCCCATAGGAGAATATAGCCATTGGGAGATGACAAAAGGATCTAGTAAGTTATCAGGAATATCCGGACTTAGAGAAGAGAGTGGTGTGCCCAAAATGCGTCGAAGGTCCTGGTGTCTTTCGGGGGGCACGAGCCTCAGATACCGAGCAAGATCGGTGTCAATCGTCCCTTCTTCTACAAATGCCTCTAAAGATTCGACAGAAAGGGAACGGCTAAATGGACCAAAGTCAAAGTGAATTTCGTCTGCCGCGCGGGCAGGCAACAGTGCAATCAGCCCAGATAAGATACTGATTGCTGTTGAGTTTAGCAATTGATGCGTGGATGGAAAGAGAGCAGATCTAAAACGCATCATTAGATTTTTTTGAATTTTGACGGGGAAGAGATTTTCCATAGAACGCTTGCAAGTTCAATATCATCTTGGTCAACGCTGGATGATTTCGATACTAGTGACTGGATTTAAGTCGTTGTTTGGATCGGTGAGATAGCCCGCAGGAAATGAAACAGAAACGGGTACATCAGTTGTGTCTAGGCAAAGTTCATGATTGTTGTCATTATCTGCCAAGTCTCCCAATGCAAACGGAGTAACATCAGTGGTTGAATCGTTGGCGTCCTTCACGGTGACGCTATAGGCATTACGCTCCAACTCTCCCGGCTCCTCGTTGTTGACAGTAGTCACGCCACCGGCCCAGACAACGCGCACAATTTGCTCAACTCCCTCTGTAGGACATCCTGTGCTAGAACCGGCTCCGCCATTGGATTCACGTCCCAATCGCCATGTCGTTTTGGGTAATGTCTCAGCGAGGATCAGCGTCGGACCTGGATCCAATGGCGTCACCTCAATCGAGGCTCCTTTGAAGTTGACTGTGTTGTCGATTGAGTGGAGGTTTCCAACAATCTCAACCGTGACGGGTGGGTCAGTTTGAGCGGAACCATAGTCCCCAACCAGCAGCGCAGTTCGCAATTCACCAGGGTCAATTGCAGGAAGCATGGTCACACAGATTAATTGACCCACGCTGCCGCTGGCCGTCGTCACGCGAAAGTCACCGGGCTGGAGCGTATCCACATCCAGTTCGTGGGAAAAGATCACTGGCATCCCGTCAGCGCCCCTTGCCCCTCGACAGATGCCCTCAGACCGTAGGGGCAATCCATTATCAAGGCCGAAAAAAGCAGAGAGTAACTCAGCAGAACGTCCATCTAACTCTCGCGGCAAGTCCGAATTGGCAGTCGTGTCACCTTGTTCTGTGCTTGTAACTGATCCTGCAAGAGGAATGCGTTGACAGCCAATCAGCAAGATCGAATTGAGTAGTAATACTACGATGATTATCCGCCGTACTAGAGCTGATTTTTGTAAACTGCTCAACACGATTTCTCTCAGTGATGGTTCTTCTGCTTGCCAGAATAATTATGATGAAGTATTGGGGAAAGTTACTTATTTTTCCAGGTTCAAAGGTCCTAGTTGAGGTACTAACCTCTTTGTCAACGGTCCTAGGACCCTCCTATAAAAAATAGGACCTGATATAAGTTGATTTAGTTAGGGTAGGACGATGTGCGAAGCATGCTTGACGTCTAAGGTGAGAAACCAAGTTCTACAGCAATCTGAAACATGCAATTCAATCTGCATTCAACAGTTGTTTTATTTATTTGTGGTGCGCTTCTGGCTTTAGCAACACCGTCTAAGGCACTGGCAATAACAGCTGTCGCAAAAGCCTCAGCAACGGAGATTTTAACCGTTGGAGCGATTATCATTGCAGTCGGGCTGATTGGCATTGCAGTGGCCATTGCCATTCTGCTGCCAAAGATCATGAAAGCCCTCGGCATGCATCCCGACTATGACGCGGGACAAAAATACGATTTGCGGGGCAAAAAAGCGCTGGTGGTCACGACCAGCCACGGTGTACTGAGTAAACCTGGTGAAACAACGGGTAAACCAACCGGGGCCTTCGGCTCCGAAATGACCGTACCTTACTATGAATTTCTCGACGCAGGCATGCAGGTGGACGTGGTCAGCATCAAAGGCGGCGAAATCCCCATCGATCCTCAGTCGTTTTACTACTTCTTAATTACCCACGAAGACAAACGTTACTTAAAGGATCCGGCCTTTCAGGACAAGATCAAAAACTCGCCTAGCATCGACGAAGTTGACTTCACAGACTATGACCTAATTTTCTTCGTGGGAGGGTGGGGGCCATCCTATGATTTCGCCCAGTCAAAACGGCTGGCAGAAAGGGTGAGTGAGGCCTACTACGCTGGCAAACCGATTATGGGATCGGTTTGCCATGGTGCTTTAGCCTTTGTCAGTGCGAAGGATGCCGCAGGCAAGCCGCTGGTTGCGGGACGCAAGATGACAGGCGTGACCCAGGGACAGCTCGATTTCTTTGGCATAAAATTCACGCCCAAGCACCCAGAAGAGGAACTCAGGAAGGCCGGGGCGGATTATCGTGCCAATCACCATCCGGTAGCCGATATTTTTGCAACCGTAACCGTTGTGGATCATGAACAGCGCTTTGTCACTGGCCAGAACCAGAACTCCGGGCATGAAACCGCCCAAAAGATGATGGAATTGCTCTCACAACGGAGCGCAAAATGATGCGAAAGATTAGAAGATTATGCCTGGCACTGGCTTTTTCTGTCGCCTTGATTCTGAGTGCAGCACTGACACAACACACAGCGCTGGGCAGCGCACTGCCTACCGGGCAGCGCCCCACTCAGTTAGCACCCGATTTTGACAACTCTGGAGTGAAGCACGATCTTCCACAAGATCTGTCTGCTTTTCGAATTGCCGAGGCAACACAAAACGCAGAGGCGGTAGCAACAGAAGCTGAGGCGCAACAGCCCCCCAACTTTGTTGTCATGCTCGTCGATGATTCAGGTCTGATGGACTTTAGCGCATTTGGCGGCGAAGCCCGCACGCCGAACCTGGATCAGCTGACTCAAAATGGCACATGGTTCAACAACTTCCACACCTCTCCGGTCTGTGCCCCATCGCGGGCGATGCTGGTCACCGGCAGCGACAGTCATTTGACTGGCGTAGCCAATTTACCGGAAATGCTGCCGGAGGGCTACGCAGATCAGCCTGGCTATGCCGGGGAGCTGAATGAGAGCGCAACCACCGTGGCTACCCGGCTGAAAGCTGCAGGCTACGAGACCTACGCCACGGGCAAGTGGCATCTAGGATACAGCGAGACGAATCAGCCGGGTGCAAAGGGCTTTGATCACTCTTTCATTCTCGGGGGGTCTGGGGCCAATAACTACGACACCCGGGGCTATGTGCCGATGAAGCCCGAAGCCTACTGGTACCGTGACGGTGAAGAAACGGATTTGCCAGAGGATTTTTACTCATCCAAAGACTACATTGAAAGCACCATTGCCTTTCATGAAAGCCAGAGCGACCCCGACGCCCCATTTTTCAGCTACATCGCCTTTCAAGCCATTCACGCGCCAATTCAGGCCCCTGAACGCTTTGTCGAGCCCTATCGAGACGTGTATACAGCGGGCTGGGACGTTCTGAGGCAGCAGCGCTATGAAAAGGCGAAAGATCTCGGCATCATCCCGGCGGATGCGGCTATGAACGATATCTTTCCACAGTTTAGAAAATGGGATGAGATCAGTCCTGAGCTGCAGGCAGAATACGTCACCGATATGGCCGTGACAGCGGGCATGCTGGAGGCCATGGATTTTTACATTGGCGAGTATATTCAATACCTCAAAGACAGCGGACGCTTTGACAACACCGTCTTTTTGATCACGTCTGACAATGGCCCCGATGGGGCCAACTACAAAGTAAGCTTGGCCCAGATCTGGCAAAGGATGATGGGCTACCACAAAGATCCCGACCGCGTCGGCGAGGCTGACTACTATGGGGATATTGGTCCTGAATTTGCCTCAGCGCTGTCTTCTCCTTTTTCATTTTTTAAGTACTATACCGGCGAAGGAGGTGTGCGTACCCCCCTGATTGTCTCGGGGCCTAACATTCCTCAGGGGCGTACCAGCGATGTCTTTTGCTTTGTCACAGACGTGGTGCCTACCATGCTTGATCTGGCGGGACTGCCGACTCCAAGTAGCGATGAGGCGGTGCCGATCACCGGCAAGAGTCTGCTAGGGCATATCCAAAACCCAGCGGTGCCGGTCTACGCTGAAGACGAAGGGGTAGGATTGGAAGCCGCCAATTCCGCCGCTTACTTTCTTGGCGATTACAAAATCGTGAAGAACAATATTCCCCTCGGAGACAACACCTGGCATCTTTACCACCTTAAAACCGACCCTGGTGAGACCCAAGACCTGGCTGAACAAGAGCCGGAACGATTTCAGGCCATGATGGCCGCCTACGACACTTACGCCCAAGACGTCGGCGTGATTGAAATGCCAGAAGGTTACTCTGCGGAGGGCGAAGTGACGCGCAAGTCGGTGGTATACATTCTCCAGCACTACGGGCCCTTTGTTCTGATTCCGGTGGTCTTGCTGCTGCTGGGCGTACTCTGGCGGCGGCGGCAGGCGAAAGAGCGTCAGCACCGCCAGGTGAAAGCATGAAATCGGTAGCAGGGGTTCTGTCGGCCGCAATTCTCGCGGCTGTGTTAATTGTTGGGTGCTGTTGGGCTCTGTCTATGCCGATGGCGATCGCAGCCCAAGCAACTCCTTCCTGTCCCAGCGACATGGTGTACATTCCGGGTGGTCGCTTCACCATGGGATCTGATCACCCCGACTTGGTCGAAGAAAAAATCGCAGAAGATGTCACCGTCAGCAGCTTCTGCATTGATCGCCATGAAGTCACCAATGCCCAATTTGCCCAATTTGTTAAAGCAACTGGCTATGTCACGGTTGCCGAGCGTCCGCTCTCAAAAGCGCAATTCCCCTATCTATCGGACAACGAACGGTCACCTGGCTCCCTAGTCTTTAAGCCGCCGAAAGACGGCATTCAACAGGCCGCCTACTTAAGCTGGTGGCAGTGGACTCCCGGTGCCAACTGGCGACATCCCTTCGGTCCTGACAGCGATATTCAGGGTAAAGGCGATCATCCCGTCGTCCAGATTGCCTATGAAGATGCGGCGACCTACGCCGATTGGGAAGGGCGAGAGTTGCCCTCCGAAGCCCAGTGGGAATACGCGGCTCGTGGCGGCAAAGAAGGCTGGAACTATACCTGGGGCGAACAGTATTCTGCTAAGCAAGCAAATACCTGGCAGGGTCTGTTTCCCTTCTTCAATACCCAGGAGGATGGGCATTTAGGCACGGCTCCTGTGATGTCCTTTACGCCTAACGGCTATGAGCTTTACGATATGGCTGGTAATGTCTGGGAATTGACCGCTACTTGGTTCACGGTGCAGCATGACGATATGGCGCACAGTACTGACCCTACTGGCCCGACTCGGGAGGCCAGCTACGACCCCAAAAAGCCGATGGATGGAGCAATGCATGTCATCAAGGGCGGCTCATACCTATGTGCTAAAAACTATTGCAGTCGCTATCGTCCGGCAGCTCGCGAATCTCAAGCTTTAGATACTGGCACGACCCATGTCGGCTTTCGCTTAGTGACGCGTCCATCAAGGGTTTCAACCTCAATGAAGATCCTTTGAAGCACAGAAGCGGCATTGCTCCTGCTCCTCCGGTCGTGCCGCTGGTGG
>CAWUKV010000030.1:0-32521 GCA_963923025.1 uncultured bacterium | reverse complement strand
CCAGCCCTGACTAGACAGCTATTGATGACACCCCTAGCTTCTCGCGTGACTGACGAACTCAATCCGACTCAAGACACGACGACTGACGACCTACAACTGCTCCTCGACCTGCTGCCAGAGCATATCCGCCTTCCCTTGGTGGATCATCCGCGTAAGCGCGAGCTAATTGAAATTATTCTTGACCTGGGCCGTCGCCCCGAAGCCCGCTTCCCTGGCGCAGCAGAGTACCTGTCTGAAGAGGTGGTCAGCAAAGACGACCTCCTGAAATGCGTTAACCAGGTGGGTCACTTTGGCGGCGACAACCGAGGCGGCATTGAGCGCACCCTGCACCGCATCAGCGCCATTCGTAATCGCTCGGGCGAAATTATTGGCCTGACCTGCCGCGTCGGTCGCGCCGTTTTCGGCACCGTCGGCATGATTCGTGACCTGGTAGAGAAAGGCGACTCCATTCTCATGCTGGGTCGCCCCGGTGTGGGTAAGACGACTGCCCTCCGGGAGATTGCCCGTGTGCTGGCGGACGACCTGCTGAAGCGCGTGGTGATCATCGACACCTCCAACGAAATTGCTGGCGACGGCGACATTCCCCATCCCGCCATTGGTCGTGCCCGCCGCATGCAGGTGGCCCGCCCCGAGCAGCAGCACCAGGTGATGATTGAAGCGGTAGAAAATCATACGCCAGAAGTCATCGTCATTGATGAGATTGGTACGGAGCTAGAGGCTTTAGCAGCCCGCACCATTGCCGAGCGAGGCGTGCAGCTCATCGGCACAGCCCACGGCAACCAGCTGGAAAACCTGCTGAAGAACCCCACGCTCTCTGACTTGGTAGGCGGCATTCAAACCGTGACCCTGGGGGACGACGAAGCCCGTCGCCGCCGAACCCAAAAAAGCGTGCTAGAGCGTAAGGCTCCCCCAACGTTTGAAGTTGCCATTGAGATGACCGAGCGCAGCCGCTGGGTGGTCCATGAAAATGTGGCAGAAACGGTGGATAACCTGCTGCGGGGCCGTCAGCCCATCGCCCAGGTCCGCACTACCGATGCCAATGGCGAGGTGCAAATTACCGAAACCCAGCCGGAACCGCCGCCGATGCTGACCACCAAAAAGCGTCAGGGCTGGCGGGCCTCTGGGCAAATGACACCCCTAGCGCCTGTCCCACCTGCGCCCCGCCGCAACCTGCGTGCGGTACCCAGCGGTACCCCCGAGCAGCAGTTCGAGTCCCTCTTGGACGACACCTTTAGCGAAGACGTGGTGCCATCAGACCTGATGGCCCAGGCCGAAGTTGAGCCTGCCTTTGGCCCCCATGGCGAAGAGCTAACCCTGGTGTACCCCTACGGCATCAGCCGCGATCCGCTGGGCCACGTGATTGACACGCTGGGGCTGTCGGTGCGGATGACGAAGGATTTGGACCAGGCTCAGGCGGTGTTGGCGTTGCGATCGCACCTCAAAAACCACACCAAGCTCAAGCAGCTGGCCCGTTCCCGCCAAATCCCGATCTACACCGTCAAATCCAACAGCATCCCCCAGATCACCCGTGCCCTGCGTCGCCTGCTCGACATGGACGACGGAGCCCAGCCCGACAACATCAAGCTAGAGCTATATAGCCGCAGCAGAGATGATGATGAACTAGAGGCTTTGGAAGAGGCTCGACTGGCGGTAGAACAAATTGTGATTCCCAAAGGTCAGCCGGTGGAGCTACTGCCGCGATCGCCCAAGATTCGCAAAATGCAGCATGAGCTAGCCGAACACTACCGGCTAAAATCTCTCAGTTTTGGGGATGAACCTAACCGGCGGCTGCGCATCTATCCGGCCTAAGAATCGTCGCTGAATCGGCGTTAAACCAATGTTGGAATGTCTATCTCAGGGCACAACATGTTGTGCGGCTACTTTGCCCCGGTCCCTCATTTCGATAGGATGGGGGCAAATCGCTTTAGGAAACGTTTATGACTCGCATCCTCTCACGCCTAGTGGCGTTTGCCCTCGTCGCCGTTATCGGGCTAACGGGCTGTAGTGGTGGTGGCGTGGGTGCCGATGGCCTCAGCGGCGTCTACCGCGAAGACACTGTTGCCGTTATCGATAGCTTGCGCACAGCTATCAACCTGCCGAAAGACGCGCCTGGCCTTAGCGAGGCCCAAGCCGATGCAAAAGACAAAATCAATGCCTTCGCCGCCCGCTACCGTCGCGGTTCTGCGGCTAGCCTGGGTTCTTTTGCCACCATGCGGACTGCCCTAAACGCCCTGGCAGGTCACTACAGCTCTTACCCTAATCGCCCCGTTCCTGAGAAGCTGAGAAACCGCCTGGAGCAGGAGTTCAAGCAAGTCGAGATGGCTCTGAAGCGAGAAGCATAGAAGGCTTGCGATGGTCCGTGGGAGCGGCTTAGCCATCGCAGCTAATCTAGATCCCCAGAGGCCCGTTACTTGCAACAGTAACGGGCCTTTTGTTTTGCGATTTTGCTGAAATGTCAACGACACCACAACTAAACGTCAACAAATAAGTTGACTCTCGCCATTTCTACTTGCTAGGATTACACTTCTGTAGGGAATTTGTATTTAATTAACAGGCATGAAAGTTCGGGCATCCGTCAAGAAAATGTGCGACAAGTGCCGCGTTATTCGCCGTCGCGGGCGGGTGATGGTCATTTGCCAAAACCCCAAGCATAAGCAACGGCAAGGTTAAGCGCAGGCGCTGCGGAGTCGCTTTGACGGGTTCGCGGACAAGTAGCAAAGCCTTCTCCAGCGAGAACGCAGCATCAGTATCAGCACTTTGAGCGCCGCAAAAGCACACAGGCTTGGCGCCAACAGCATTGGTCAGACACAGCAGCCAGAAAAGTACCAGCCAGGTATTGGCTATTAGCAATCAGAAACGGGAGAAGTATCGGTGGCACGTATTGCGGGCGTTGACCTGCCTAGAGACAAGCGAATTGAGATCGCACTGACCTACATCTACGGTATTGGTCTAAGTCGGTCGAAAGAGATTCTAGCGAAAACGGGCGTCAACCCCGACATTCGCGCCAAAGATTTGGCAGACTCCGACGTCTCTAAGCTGCGGGAAGTTGTCGAAGGTGACTATCAGATCGAAGGTGATCTGCGTCGCTGGGAAAGCATGAACATCAAGCGGCTGCAAGATATTGGCTGCTATCGCGGTCGTCGTCACCGAGCAGGGTTACCGGTTCGCGGTCAGCGCACGCGCACCAACGCGCGCACCCGGCGCGGTCGTCGCATCCAAGTGGCCGGTAAGAAGAAGGCTCCACGGAAGTAACACAAACGAGCGCTGCTGGGCTGGCAGCATCTAGCAATAGATGCTTTGCCATACGGCGGCGCTTTTGTGCGCGGACAGGTTGGCCCAGACAGATCGGTCCAGACAAGTCGGTACGCAATTCGGGTGGGATGAGCTAGCATGATTCGCTGAACATCCCAACATTAAAAACCCTTTTTACAGACGCTGATATACAGCTCTACATTCATCCCCAAGCTTCAAAGGCTCTCAAGATTCAAATTCAAGGACACTTCTAGGAACAACGAACGATGGCAAAAGGTGGAAAGCGCTCCGGCGGGCGTAAGGTTAAGAAGAACATCCCTAACGGCGTGGTTCACATCCAATCGACGTTCAACAACACGATTGTCACCATCACTGATGTAAAAGGTGAAGCCATCTCTTGGTCTTCTGCGGGTGCCAGCGGGTTTAAGGGTGCCAAGAAAGGTACACCGTTTGCCGCACAAACCGCTGCTGACAGTGCCGCCCGTCGCGCCATGGATCAAGGCATGCGCCAAGTCGAAGTCATGGTCAGCGGCCCTGGTGCAGGACGCGAGACTGCCATTCGCGCACTTCAGGGCGCAGGGCTAGAAATCACTCTGATTCGCGACGTGACGCCCATTCCCCATAACGGCTGCCGGTCTCCCAAGCGCCGCCGGGTGTAGTCCTCCCACACAGTATCTTGTGTAGATTTTTGAATCTTTCGGGCAGGCTGGTGTCTACCCGTTTTCATAAAAGCACCTTTGAGAAGTTAAGTCGTACTCCGGACATCCAGGGAGGTCAGCCAAGTGGCACAGTTTCAGGTTGAATGCGTAGAATCCATCGTCGAAGACGATCAGAGCCAATACAGCCGATTTCAAATCGAACCCCTAGAGCGCAGTCAGGGTACTACCGTTGGTAACTCGCTACGGCGCGTACTGCTGTCGAACCTAGAGGGCGCAGCTGTCACCGCCGTCAGAATTGCCGGTGCCAGTCACGAATTCGCCACCATTCCAGGTGTTCGCGAAGACGTGCTAGATATCCTCCTCAATATGAAAGAGGTGGTACTCAAAAGCTATTCCAGCCAGCCCCAGATTGGTCGCCTAACGGTGCAGGGTCCTGCCAAGGTCACTGCAGCCCACTTCGAGCTACCGGCTGAAATCGAACTGGTCGATCCCGATCAGTACATTGCCTCCGTCTCTGCGGGTCACACCCTAGAGATGGAATTTCGAGTCGAGCGCGGTCGCGGCTATCGCTCCGTTAACCGCAACAAAGATGAAGCCACCGCACTGGACTTCATGCAAATCGACGCGATTTTCATGCCCGTGCGCAAGGTGAACTACAGCGTCGAGGACATGATTGCCACGGAGGGCGGCCAAAAGGATCGCCTGATCATGGAAATCTGGACCGACGGTAGCCTCACCCCTCAGCAGGCCATGAGTCAGGCTGCTGATGTGCTGGTCGATCTATTCAGCCCTCTCAAGGACGTTACTCTGGAGCCCAAGCGCGACGAAGACGTCAAAGAAGAGGATCCGACCTACCAGATTCCTATCGAAGAGCTACAGCTTTCCGTTCGGGCTTATAACTGTCTGAAGCGGGCGCAGATCAACTCGGTTTCCGACCTGTTGGACTACAGCCAGGAAGACCTGCTAGAGATCAAGAACTTCGGCCAAAAGTCGGCAGAAGAAGTAGTCGAAGCCCTGCAAGAGAAGCTAGGCATTATGCTGCCGCTGGAGAAGCCAGCTAAGTCCTCTTAGCGATTCAAGTTTTTGCCGTCGTAGCGGCGCAACCTGTTGCGCCGCTACGACGGATTTTTTTGCCCAAATCGGGCAGATAAACAAAAGTCAACAAACCAGACCATAAGGAGGGTCCCATGCGCCATCGTCGTCGTGTGCCTCAACTAAATAAGCCCGCTGACCAGCGTAAGGCGCTTCTGAGAGCCCTCACGACTGAGCTGATTCGCAACGGGCGAATCAAGACCACCCAGGCTCGGGCAAAAGCTGTTCGCAGCGAAGCCGAGCGCATTATCACCCTTGCCAAAGATGGCTCCCTAGCTGCTCGTCGTCGGGCGCTGGGCTACATCTATGACAAGGACCTGGTGCATGCCCTGTTTGCCCAGGCCCCCGATCGCTATGCCGACCGAGCTGGTGGCTACACTCGCATCGTGCGGACCATTAGCCGCCGGGGCGACAACTCCAAAATGGCAATTATTGAGCTGACTTAGGCTCAATGCCCGTCCCCATCAGTGACCAGCTCAGTGACCAGCTCAGTGCCGCACCGGCTGACCAACATCAGCTTCAGCGCATCGCGCTAGTCATCCAGTACCAGGGAACTCATTTCTGTGGCTGGCAGAGACAGGTCAAAGAGCGGACGGTTCAGGCTGAGATTGAAGGTGTCATCCAGCAAATCCTTGGCTACCCTCTCACCGTTCACGGTGCAGGCCGCACGGATACGGGAGTACATGCAGCGGCACAGGTGGCGCACTTTGACGCCCCAAGGATGATCCCGGCCTATCGCTGGGCCTCAATTCTCAATCACCGCCTGCCGGATGATGTGGTGATTCGCGCCTCGGCGCAGGTGCCGGACAACTGGCACGCTCAGTTTTCGGCCAAGTGGCGGCGCTACCGCTACACGCTGTACACCGATTCCTTGCCGAATCTGTTTGTGCAGCCGACCGTGTGGCACTTCTACCACGAGCCGTTAGACGCCAACCGTATGCGGTCGGCATTATTGCCTCTGGTGGGGTATCATGATCTAGCTGCATTTCACCGTGCAGGGTCAGGCCGGGCACATTCCTGGGTTGACATGCAAGGGGTGCAGTGCGATCGCACCGGACCGTTCGTCACAGTAGAGCTACAGGCCAAAGGCTTTCTCTATGGAATGGTTCGCCTCATTATGGGCCTGCTAGTGCAGGTGGGCAGAGGTCGGGTAACACCAGACGAGTTTACAGAACTCTGGCGGTCCCAACGTCGCGATCTCGTCAAGTATTCCGCTCCTGCCAAGGGGCTTTGCTTGCTTCGGGTCGGTTACGATAACTTTCCCTTCTCGCCGGACGTCTGGGTCGATACCCAGCCCCGGCTATTGCTGTCCTCGGGCGACGCACTGCACCAGCAGATGGCCGCCTCCCAGACAGCCCCCTCCCACGCGCCGCCCTTTCATGCGCAAGAGTACATACCCTCAGAGCGCACCCCGTCCGAATCGTTGGCTGATAGCTGACCTTTTTCTGTTGTTATCGGTGCCCGTCACCGCCAAAGGACTGAGATGACTAAGACCTACGTCCCCCCAATAAACGAAATCGAAAAGAAGTGGTACGTAGTCGATGCCACCGACCAGCGCCTGGGCCGTCTGGCAACTGAAATTGCCACCGTCCTGCGCGGCAAGAACAAGCCCACCTACACCCCTAACCTGGATGCCGGTGACTTTGTTGTTGTCATCAACGCCGAGAAGGTGGATATCACCGGTAACAAGCGCTTCGATAAGCTCTACCGTCGTCACTCCGGTCGCCCCGGCGGCATGAAGACCGAAACCTTCGACGAGCTACAGAACCGCATTCCCGAGCGCATCATTGAGAAAGCCGTCAAAGGCATGCTGCCGAAGAACGCCCTGGGCCGCCAGCTCTTTACCAAGCTGAAAGTCTACGCTGGCCCCGAGCATCCCCACCAGGCGCAGCAGCCTGAGTCGATGACGATTCAAACGTTTTAGTTTCAACCCAGTAACAACCTTTAAGGAGACCATCAAGTGAGTGAGCAGTCCGATCGCGCAGTTTACTGGGGCACTGGCCGTCGTAAGTCTGCCGTAGCCCGTGTCCGTCTGGTACCCGGCAGCGGTGAGCTAAAGATCAACGGTAAACCCGGCGACCTGCACCTGCAGTTCAATGCCGCCTACCTGTCCTCGACCAAAGCGCCCCTAGAGACGCTGGGCCTAGAGAACGACTACGACATTCTGGTGAACGTGCGCGGCGGTGGCCTCACCGGTCAGGCCGACGCCATTAAGCTGGGCGTTGCCCGCGCATTGTGCGAGCTAGACCCCGCCAACCGTCAGCCGCTTAAGGTTGAGGGGTACCTCACCCGCGACCCCCGCAGTAAGGAACGGAAGAAGTACGGTCTGAAGAAAGCCCGTAAGGCATCCCAGTTCTCGAAGCGTTAAGCTCTTTTTAAGACCACAACCCTTTTCAAGTTCAAGTCAAACATCATGGCAAAGTCTGACATCCATCCCGAGTGGTACCCCGAAGCTAAGGTCTACTGCGACGGCAAGCTGGTAATGACCGTGGGCTCCACCAAGCCCGAGCTGCACGTAGACGTGTGGTCTGGTAATCACCCCTTCTACACCGGCACCCAAAAGATCATCGACACTGAGGGTCGCGTAGAGCGCTTCCTGCGGAAGTACGGCATGACCGACGACAGTCAGGCCAGCAGCGACAATTAGCCAGTTCATTCTTTGATAGGTTTCCGGGTGGCTTCGGCTGCCCGGAAATTTTTGTATATCCGCAATTATTTAATTTGCCTCAGAAAATAAGGCGTAGGCCAAAATATCGCCCTACGTGCACAACATGTTGTGCACCTGCGTAGCTGCCCCACCCCACCAAGGAACCGAATCATGGCTGAACAATACCTGCTCGACAAGCTCCAATCGGTAGAGCAAACCTTTCAAGAGCTAACCCGCCGCATGGCCGACCCCGATGTCGCTAGCTCCCCTGACGAGTTTCAAAAGATTGCCAAATCCCGTGCCTCACTAGAAGAAACGGTGAATACTTACCACCAATGGCAGCAGGTGCAGGAGGAACGCGAGGGCGCGCAGGAAGTGCTGAAGGAAGCAGCAGGCGACCCCGAACTAAAGGAGATGGCGTCTGAGGAAGTCAAATCGTTGGAAGAGCAGGGCGAACAGCTCGAAACCCGGCTGAAGATTTTGCTACTGCCCCGCGACCCCAACGACGAAAAGAACATCATGCTCGAAGTCCGCGCGGGTACCGGTGGTGACGAGGCAGGGATCTGGGCTAACGACTTGGTGCGAATGTACACGCGCTATGCCGACGGTCAAAGCTGGAAGGTGAAAACCATCAGCGAAGTGCCCGCCATGCTAGAGATCCAGGGGGACCAGGTCTACAGCAAGCTGAAGTATGAGGCCGGCGTGCATCGGGTACAGCGTGTGCCCAGCACCGAAGCCAGCGGGCGGGTACACACCTCCACCGCAACGGTGGCCGTCATGCCTGAAGTTGACGACGTGGAGGTCAAGATTGACCCGAAAGATATTGAAATGACCACGGCCCGGTCTGGCGGTGCGGGCGGTCAGAACGTGAACAAGGTAGAGACGGCGGTGGACCTGATGCACAAGCCAACCGGGATTCGCGTGTTTTGTACAGAGGAGCGATCGCAACTGCAGAACCGCGAACGCGCCATGCAAATCCTCCGGGCCAAGCTCTACGAAATGCAGCTCCAAGAGCAGCAGGCCGAAATCACCGACATGCGCCGCTCCCAAGTCGGCAGCGGCTCCCGCGCTGAAAAGATTCGCACCTACAACTACAAAGACAACCGCATCACCGACCACCGCCTCGGCCAAAACTTCAGCCTCACCCCGGCGCTGGAGGGTGACATCGAAGACATGATCCAGTCCTGCATTACTCAGGACCAGCAGGCCCAGCTAGAGGAATTGGCCGCAGAGACAAACGGGGCAGCGGTTTAAGAATATCTTTTCAATCTAGATAGAGCAGAAAGCATGTTGTAAGCAAAAAGTAGAGGCTCTTACTCACAAGCATGCCCAACACCAAACAAGACAAACTACTTCACGAGTTACTGAAAGTCTTGGCTCGTCGTGGGATTGCGAAAAAATGGTCTATCTCGCCACGACCTCACTCTGATCTTTTGGAGGAATGCCAGAAGCTCTTAAATGACCCGGCTTACAAAGCTAGTTTCTTGGCTTACCTTGAGGCCAATCCAATTGTTCGAGAAACAGTAGAAACAACGCTTGCTGCCTTTTCAATGTCTACTATGACAAAGTGGCAGGATGTTCCCATGCCTGCTCAAATTTTGGCTCGAAGAGGTTGGCATATCAACCGTTGGCTGCCGACCTTCCTCCTAGTCAAAGGACCGCTAGGCTACTTCTTCACAAAGCCAGCATCTCCATTGAATGCTCTCTTGAAGCAAGAACATTCAAAATATCGAACTTTGGCGTATGCTCGCGACGTGCTTAACCATGACCTTTTCAGAAGAGTCCGAAATGGTGTTGCTCATTGGTCATTTTTCTGGAAGGAAACTGCTGAAGGCTCTCTCTTGATGATTATCAATGAGGAATCAGGTGCAGTAGACGCTGAGGTTGCTTTGCTTGAGGCAGAAGCTCTACACCTGGTAGCTTTTACGACAGTTGAGATTCTGGACAGGAATATATTCTCGCCCCTAGTTGCTGGCCTGCAAGACTGAAGCTAAGTGCTCGGCTAAAGGCACAGGCACTCCGATACTTTGTGAGATCAACCGATATGACGCAACAGGGAGCCCTTTGCCTTGGCGAATTTCTCTCTCGCTACAGCGAGGATAAGCACTATGAGCTGATCGACGGCGAAGTCTTTGATTTGGAACCAACTGGTCCTCATGAAGAGGTGGCAGCCTTCATCACTGCTAAGCTGTGCGTCCAGATCGATGCGTTGAGACTTCCCTGGGTTGTACTTCAGCGGGGACTGCTTCGTCCAGACAACGCAGAAATGACCGCCTTTCGTCCTGACGTTGCCGTAGTTGACCGCACCAAATTGGTTAACGAACCACTATGGGCCGAACAGTCGATTCTCATGCTGGGCAGCTCCATCAAGTTTGTGGCTGAAGTCGTCAGCAGTAACTGGCAAAACGACTACGCCCGCAAGGTCGAAGACTACGCAACGCTGGGCATTCCTGAATACTGGATTGCAGACTACGCTGGACTAGGCGGCACCCGCCACATTGGTAAACCCAAACGCCCTACACTCTCGATTTGTACGCTAGCGGATGAGGAGTACGCGATTGATCAGTTTAGAGATGACCGTCTGATCATCTCTGCAACCTTCCCCGACCTACAGCTAACTGCTGCGCAGGTATTGAACGCAGTTAGCTGAGTCTAGCTGACGGCTTTTACAAATATCGAAGTTGGGTTGAGGTTTCAACAAGCATGGCCGATAATCAACCGCACCCACGATAGATATCGCCATGACAACCCAAGCACCTGCAACACCCAGCACCCAGCCAGCCCTAACCCTCGACGCCTGCCTGCAAGGTTTGCCCACCACTGTCGCTAACCGCCTCCGCACTGAGGAGGTCACACCCCTCATCGCCGCGCTAGGCCTATCCGACGCCTTCTGGCTAGAAAATCCTTACAAAGACCAAAAAGGCGCAGCCCGAGCCGTTCGCATTGTTACGCGCGACGAGGCCATTCAGCGCTGCACTGCGTTCTATCAACTCAAGGGCGGTACCGACATTGAAGGCACTCAAGCATTCTTCGAGCGGACCTTTGCCCCACAGACCGAGCATGACGGTAAAGTTAGCTTTCAAATGCTCGAACAGTAACCCTCTAACTGTTCTCCCCTACAGTTTGCAAAACTTGCCTGTAGAGTTGTTGGTCCACCCAAAAATCAGCGCCTATCCAAGAACCCCGGCCACCCTTATACCTTACGAATTTCGCCTGCGGACTGGAGAGTGACACCCCCTAGAAAGTGACCTGCACTGAGATCAGATTGCCAGGTCGAGGTTGCACGGCTATGGCAAAAGTTGAGAGCTGTGGGAATTGCGGCAGGTTCAGGGGTGCGCTCTCAGCCTCGCCAGACCTACGCGTCTATCCCGCTCAATATAAACAGACAACCAAAGTAGAACGTCATTGCAATTCCAACCAGAATCAGCAAGACCCCACACCAATAACTGAGAGGCTCCTGACTTCGATAGGTTCTATGCCCCCGTACATGGGGAAGTACGCCTGTCCGGATAGCCCTGATGAGCAACCTTGCTGCTCCAATATCTATCAGTATTATCCAGACTCCGACTAGCAGTAAAAAAATCATTGCACCTAAGTTAGCCTTCGCACTAGCAGCAGTATCAGGAGCTTCCTTCAACTCTTTCTCCACGAGAAAAAACGGCCGCTTGCGACACCCACGGCCCCACTTTGCTAGGTTTTCCGCTTCTCAAGAACGTGAAAGTTTTCAGACGCTGGCAGCGGGTCTGGAAAGCAGGTGGCGCAGTGCCACGTCTGCCGCTCTCCATGAATGCTGTTTTTAAAATGCCTGCCGTAGAGCTGTTTCATCGCACTACCGCACTGCTGGCAGCAAATCGTAGTGTCACCCAGATAAAGCCTGTGTAGTCGAGTAATTAGGGCACAGGTTCCCATCCAAGCTGCCAGAACAAACGGGATGATCAAGCACCAAACCCCCCCCGAAACGACAACCAGGGGAAGATTCAATCCAAAGCCCATTAGAAAGCTTTGAAAGAAGGCACTCGCGACGGAGTGTTTAGCAGAGTAAGGTTTGCTATGGATGGACTGGCGGCGGGCCTGCCACCAAAATTCACCCGCTGAGAGACCGAATACCAGCACTATCCAGGCGAATGTGCCCATCCAGTTCCCCAAAGACTGCCACAGGTAGACCAGCGTCACTAATGAGACGCCCAGCAGCAGTGCAAACATCAGACAGACACTTTTTTGCATTGCGCGCGAATAGTCGATCAGCATACCCTGTCCCGCAAGCTGACGGGATTGGTCGTACTCCGACTGACGCTGCAAGCCCAGACTAATTGCGGTATCGATGAGCCAGCCTAGCCCAGAAATCAGGTTGCCTTCAGCAAGACCCGTGACATCTGAAACGCCGACGGGCTGAATGCAAAGGGTCTTTTCTTTAATTTTTCGTAGGTAGATTAGCAGCGCCGCGATCGCACCCACAATCATCCCCACCGCCACCCAAACTGGGTTGAATACTGTCCGTCCTATCCAGTAGCTGCCTCGCCAAACGTGATAGACCGGCCACCGAGTCCAGCGGCGGTAACGCTGCCGAGAAAAGACGGATGGAGTCAATGTCTCACCTTCTAGTGCAACCGCTAGGGCTCCTGTCCCCCTCAGAATGCTGCGATCAAAGTTACCGTCTCTAAGCTGAGGCATCACTCGCTCATTGAGAATGGACTGAAGCTGATCGTCGGACAAGACAGCCAAAATCCCGCTACCGGCTCGAATTGCGGCAGTTCGGTCATCCGTTACCAGCAGCAGCAGCACGCCATTTTCGATATTCGTCCGGCCCATCTCCCAGGCGTCAAACAGCTCGTCAGCATAGTCCTCAACTGTTGGTGCTGCCCCCAGATCAGGCATCGTTAATACAATTACCCTGGCCCCGGCTGAAGCGTTTAACGAGACGGTAATTTGGTTTAGCTCGGTTTCGTTGCTGGGGCTAATAACGTCGGCCTGGTCGATGATACCAGCACCGTTGAGAACCTGAATTTTCGATTGACCAGGGACAAAGGTATGTAAGGACACGACGATCAGTAGGGCTGCGAGCGCAGTCATCCCCCACTGCCAGGTCCACTGTTTCACCCTGCGCAACCTCAGCTTCATTTCGTCCTAGAACACCAGTGCTACACTTATCCTTCTCGGCCAACGACCCGCCATCATGCCAAAATTCCTTCACCTTGCTGACATTCACCTGGGCTTCGACCGCTACGACAGCCCAGAACGTACTAAAGACTTTTTCTTTGCGCTAAAGGATGCCCTACAGCGCTATGCCATTGATGCAAAGGCTGATTTTGTCATCATTGCCGGGGACCTGTTCGAGCATCGGATGATTCAGCCCGCGATTTTGAACCAGGCGCAGCTATGCCTGCAACTGTTGCAAAAGGCAGACATTCCCGTTCTAGCCATCGAGGGCAATCACGACAACCGGCCCTATGGAACCAGAACAAGCTGGCTTCGCTACCTGTCCGACTGGGGGCTGCTAAAGCTTCTGGAACCGGGGGATACGGCCAATGGGGAACCGTTCTACGCTCACTGGGACGAGGGGACGCGACGTGGGGGCTACATCGACTTGGACTGTGGTGTGCGGGTGCTGGGCTCTAGCTGGTACGGCGCGGCCGCGCCCCAGGCGATTGAGAAAATCGCGGCGGCAATGGGGGAACTGCCGGAGGGAGCGGGGGCGAATGTTCTTTTGTTCCACCACGGGCTGGAGGGGCAGATTGCTCGGTATGCTGGGGCGCTCAGGTTCGCGGACATCAAACCGCTACAAAAGGCAGGGGTGGACTACCTGGCGCTGGGGCACATTCACAAGCACTATGCCGAGGATGGGTGGATTTATAATCCTGGTTCGATTGAGGCGAACAATATTGAAGAGACTCAGTTTCGACGGGGGGTGCTGCTGGTGGAGATTGAGCCCGGTAACGTACAGGCTGAGCTGAAGACGGACTATCGACAGCGGGCGGCGAAGCGATTGAAGCTAACGGTGCGGCCTCAGGCAGAGATTGAGGAAGTGCGGGAGGGTGCGATCGCAACCCTCCAATCTGCCATCGACAGCGGCAAAATCAACCCCGACGACCAGCCAATTCTCGAACTGCGCATCGACGGACAGGTGGGCTTTGACCGGCTAGAGCTAGACACACGAGAGCTGCAAAAGCAGCTGCAGACCCTTAGCAATGCCCTCATCTTCCTACTCAAATACGATGTGGACGAAGCGGAGTATGCCTCGCCCCAGTCCCACGCCGCCAGCCGACTAGAGATCGAGCAAGAGATTTTCACCGACCTACTAGCCGCCAACAACGTTTACAAAAAGGAAGCCGAAACGCTGGCTCACGGTCTAATTGACCTGAAAGAGCGGCAGCTCTCAGGCGAGAGCGATGAAGAACTGTACGAGCTGATGTCGCAACTGACGTCGCAGAAATAAACCTTGGCCACGTCCCAAGCTGGCGTTTTCCGAAGGGAAAGCCACAGGTTTCAACTTGGACGTGGTTTAGCGGCTGACACATTCCCGGCAAATTTGCCTACCCTAGTGTCTACACTGTCTACCGCTGTGTGCAGCGTGGTCTAAAACGACTGTACTGCCCAGAAATCGTATGGCTCTACCCTTCGACCCCGACCGGCTGCTCAAGGCTGGCGTGCATGCGCTTAAGCAACGTCAATACAGCAAGGCACTATCTACCTTTGAGCAACTACAGGCTGCTGAAGTCCCCAAGGCGATTCAGCTCAAGGCCAAAATGGGGCAGGTACGCGTGTTTCGAGCCCAGGGTAAGACCGCCGCCGCCGTAGAGATTTGCCGAGCCCTGGCCAACAGCAGCAGTCGCCACGTCCAAACCTGGGCAAAAGAACAGCTCAACGCCCTACAAACAACCCCATCCCAGCAGACAGACAAGAGCGGCTTTCAACCGCTTGGCTCCAATGTGAAAGCCGCGGCAGAGCCAGCCTCAGATAACAGCGGGTTTCAGCCGATTAACCCAGAGGAGAGAACAAAGCCTCAAACAGAAACTAGCGGATTCCAACCGCTAGAAACAGCAACCTCGACTGCCAAAGCATCGGAAGACGTTACCGCATCTAGAGAAGACCCACCGTCCCTCTTTCAGTACGATGCGCTGAATTCTGCGGTGGGTGCGCCATCGAGTCCGCTGACCTCGACCCCGAACAACCCAGTTGCACAGTCCCTAGATAAGACTGTGCCGCCCCCCTCCCCTCCGGCCGATGCGACTAAAACTGAGACGCCTAAACCTCAGCCTGCGGCCACTGGTCCAGTTCAACAGCCACCTACTCCAGAACAAAACCCTCCAGAACAAAACCCTATAGACGAGTCGCTGCTGGGCTGGCAGCAGGGTACTCGCCTCAAAACGGGACGATCGCTGGGGACAGTGAAGCGTTGGCGGCTTTGGTTTGCGCAGGTTGCCTGTGCAATATTGACGTTCGGCGCACTGCGGTACTTACTACACGGCAGCTTTCGCCTGGTCAACAGCTACCTGCGGATGTTGGGTCGTATCTTGCCACTACCGATCCGCCCCGTCCGCTGGCTATCCCTAGACTACACCTGGCACCTGTTAGCCGTACTGCTGGTGATCGGGCTCGCCTCACCCTGGCTGTGGGACCTCTGGTTACGCTGGCGGCACCAGGCCAAGTCCTACTCGACTCGTGAGCTAGGACAGCACAGTCCCGAAGCTGTGCAGCGTCTTCGCAAAATTTGCCTGACACGCCGTTGGGAGTTTCCCGCACTCCAACGGTTACCGACGTCTATACCACTCATATTTTCCTATGGGTGGCTACCGCGCTACGGGCGCATAGTGTTGAGCCAGGGGCTGCTAGACCAGCTCGAAGATGACGAGATTGCCGCACTGGTCGCCTACGAACTCAGCCACTGGCGCGGCCCAGATTGGCCGCTGCTGTCATTGGTTGGCCTCCTATTACAGATCATCTATTGGGGTTACTGGACCTTATCTCGCTGGGGCAACCGGCAAAAGCGTCTGGTGACGGTGGCAGCGGGACTACTGGCCACCCTGTGCTACGGCATATTTTGGCTACTGTACAAAACCAACGGCTGGGTGGCGCGGGTGCGCACCTACTATCGAGACCGTACCGCTACCCAGCTGACGGGCAACCCCAACGGACTGATTCGAGCCCTTGGCAAACTCTCTTTTGGCTTGTCTGAGGCTATTGCAGCTCAGGGCTACACACCACCACTGATAGACACGCTATCCCTGCAGTTACCCACTGGCGCAGCGAGTACCCTGGCCATGCAGGCAGAACACCAACACCAGCCTTTGACCACGCTCTTTCAATGGGATGCGCTGAATCCCTGGCGGTCTTGGCTGTCGCTGAACCAACCGCAGCCGCCCTTGGGCGATAGGCTACAGTTGCTAACGGCCTATGCCCGCCACTGGCGACTGACGCCCACGCTCGATTTTTCAGTGATTGCCTTAGCCAATCGCCGCGCCAAAGGGCTGACCCCCGAGGAGTGGCGACGGCTTTTGTTTCAAGCAGGGCCTTGGTCGGGCTTAACGCTGGGGGCGACAGTAGGCGTTGGACTGTGGTGCCTGGGGGCGATCGCCACCCAGAGCGACATTGCCTTTTTAGACTGGCTCAATCAAGACTTCACGATTGTTAAAAGCGCTGCCCTACTGGGGCTGGGCGTCGGCATCCTCCTCCGCCTCAATGCCTTTTTCCCAGACATGCCGCCACAGCTGTCTCACACCGCCGCTGAATTTCCGGATTGGCTTACTGCCCCCAACTTACTGCCCAGTGATAGTCTGCCCGTACAAATCAGCGGGCAGTTAGTGGGACAACCCGGCATTGCTAACTGGCTGGGGCAAGATTTACTACTCAAGACCAAACAGGGGGTCGTGAAGCTCCACTACTTCTCGGCCCTGGGGCCTATCGGCAACTGCCTACCTTGGGGGGCTAGACCCCATCAAAAGCTGAATCAAACGGTCACAGTAACGGGCTGGTTTCGGCGCGGACAGCAGGTCTGGATAGACGTACTACAGCTGCGTGGGGCCGACTGGCAAATCAACGGCAACCATCCGGTGTGGTCGCTGGTGGCGGTTGCGATCGCAACCGTTATGGGACTCTGGATTCTGATTCGAGGCTAATCCCCAGAATCAGCCCCATGGAACTAACCCTGATGTAGACGGGCCTTCTCCATACTGACCTTGGCAAACATGAGGATTGCCAAGACATTACTCAAATGTTAACTTTTGTATAGGACTCCAGTTGTCTGCGGCCTGGCAATGCTGCATGCGTTGCGGCACAGGCACGGGTTCTCCTACTCTCAACACAGCAATTGACCAGCCCGATCGGGCTGGTCTTTTTTCCAACGTGAGAGACTGCTTAGTCTTCGACCAGAGCTTCACGATTCATTGTCAGAGTTAACCAAAAATCTACCCTTTTATCTGGCTGGCTTTCTGGTGCCGTGATACCTTAATGAAGGTGAAGCGACTAATCGTAGCCTTTGCTACCAAGACGAGTCGGCTAGATGGGTTTTGAGGAGTTAACGCCCTGACCTGTTCGTCTGTTTCTGCCTGCTTGAGCCATCTGACTGTGCTATCAGAATACGTTAGGCATGCTCAAGGGTTAGCTAACGCCAAACTGTAGCCCGCATCAGTAACCCCAATCCCAAGCATCATTTTTGACTTTGGCTGCTTCATCGGTACGGGTATTTGTTAGCCTCATGCTGCTGTATAACCGGGGACTTACCAGTTCCACGACCCGCATCCAGGCCAACAGACAACTGCAGATGTGTTTGGGGCAGATCGGGTGCCGTTTACAGTTAGCGCCAGTATTTTATGTCACCACTCAAATAAAAGTAGAAGTTGTCTCAGCTCTTGTCTGTTGTTTTTTGAGTGAGTCCGTGACAAAGCAATTTTGTCAGCTGTTAGAAATGGCGTTCACCGGTTCAAAGTGGTGGGCGGCAGCTATCAGAACATGAAATTTTCTCCCTTGCAATCGTCACAGTCTCAAAACCGTTTCTCCAAATCTTTGTTTAATCAAACCCAGAGGTATATATAAATGTCAATTCGGTTATACGTGGGCAATGTGTCCAAAGATGTGCAGCGCGAGGAATTTGAGGCTGTGTTCGCCGAAGACCAGGAGAACATCACGTCCATCAAACTCATCACTGACCGCAAAACAGGCAAGTGCCGCGGGTTTGGCTTCGTAACCGTCAAATCTGACGAAGTTGCGGATGCTCTGGTTGAAAAATACAGCGGCCAGTCCTTGCAAGATACCGAACTCAAGGTAGAGAAGGCGCTTCCCCGCGCCAAAGAAGGCAGCGAAGAGGGAGCCGAGGCTAACGGTAGCCGTCGGAGTAAGTCGAGCCGGAAGTCTGGTGGTGTCGTTGCCAGTACTGACAACGGCCCCGTCAAGCCCGATCCACGCTGGGCACAGGAGCTAGAAAAGCTGAAAGAAATGCTATCTGCTCAAACCACAGCGTCATAGCGTCGGCATAGCAACGCAGTGTGAAAAAAGAGGCGGGCTCGTGTACACGAGCCCGCCTCTTTTTTACTTGTCTCTTTTAACTTAGAGTACGCGGGCACGCAGCAGCGCTGGCGGCAAGCACAGCAGCTTTCGCAAGGTTGGGACAAAGGCACGACGGTTGAAGACGTCGTACTGATTTTCGGCAATGACGTCTAGAATTTTGCGATACAGCAGCAGCGCGGACCACACCGGCCAACGCGCATCGGGATTTAGCACACTAATACCCTGTTCGGCCTCACGATAAAACTTCCTCGCCCGCTGAATTTGAAATCGCATCAGCGATCGCCACCGCTCATCAATGACGCCGTTCATCAGATCTTCCTCGGTGTAGTTGAATAGCGCCAAGTCCTCGAGGGGCAAGTATATGCGACCTCGGCGAGCATCTTCACCCACATCTCTGAGAATATTGGTCAGCTGGTTAGCAATGCCCAAGGCAATGGCCTCTTCGGTCGGGGTGCGAATGCTGCTAGCCCAGGGAGCTGTGTTGTAGTCGGAGTCAACGCCCATCACCAGGGTAGACATCAGTCCAACGGTCCCGGCAACGCGGTAGCAGTAAAGCTTGAGGTCATCAAAGGTTTCGTAGCGGGCGCGGCGCAGATCCATGCGCTGCCCCTCAACCATGTCGCGAAAGGGTTGAATGTCGAGGTCAAACCGCTCTAGCGTATCGACCATAGCCACATCGTAGTCGTCCTGGGGACGCCCCGCGAACACCGCTTCGAGCTGCCGCTCCCAGGCCGCCAGCGTTGCCTCAGTCGTAAACTGCCCCTGGGGGCCATCCACCAACTCGTCGGTGCGGCGACACCAAACATAAATCGCCCAGATTGCCCGCTGCTTCGCCTCCGACATCAGCAGCGTGCCCATGTAAAACGTCTTAGAATACTCTGCGGTAATCTGACGACAACGCTCGTAGGACTCTTCTAATGAGATGAGTTGAGTCGTGGCGGATTGGGTCGTGGGTGGCGGTTGAGTCAGCATTCGCGATCGCGTGTGGAACAGGGGGCAACAGCGCTTAACGGGATTGAGTACGCTTCAATCAATACTCTGGAGCATAAAAATCAAACAGTTTCGAGGGCGCTCCAAACCCAGGTCTAATTATAGGTTCAAGTTTGTTACATTTCGAAATAACTCTGATTAATATGGACCGAATCCTCATAAACCACTCCACCTATTACGCAGCAGTTGGCCCGTAGATTAGGTTTCTTCTACTCGGGCAGAGCCTGCTTAGAGGACAAATCCAAAGCATTGGTCAGTGGTAAAGACAGGTATTGTCCTTTACATTATCCTCTGCCACGGCGCATTCAGTGCGGGTTATGATAAATGACCCAGTTTCTACAGCCTACTTTTACTCTGTTTCTACAAAGTTTTTTGTTGCCGCATTGTTGACTACCGGACTGCGCCCAAGGATACACAGATCATGACCACCGACTTTGACTTTTTGAACCAGCATGACCCAGAAGCCGCTGCCATCTTAGGCCGAGAACTCCAACGGCAGCGCGATCACCTGGAATTGATTGCCAGCGAAAATTTCACATCCCGTGCGGTCATGGCCGCTCAGGGGTCCGTGCTCACCAACAAGTACGCCGAAGGACTGCCTAACAAGCGTTACTACGGGGGCTGTGAGTTTGTTGACCAGGCCGAACAGCTGGCGATCGACCGAGTGAGGCAACTGTTCGGCGCAGCCCACGCAAACGTCCAGCCCCATGCTGGCGCGCAGGCTAACTTCGCGGTGTTTTTGGCGCTGCTCTCACCGGGTGACACCATTTTAGGCATGGACCTCTCCCACGGTGGTCACTTGACCCACGGCTCGCCGGTTAACTACTCAGGCAAGTGGTTCAACGTCGTTCAGTATGGCGTCAACCGCGACACCGAGCAGCTCGACTTCAACGAGATTCGCGACCTTGCCCTAAAGCATAAACCTAAGCTGATCATCTGCGGCTACTCGGCCTATCCTCGGACCATTCACTTCGATAAGTTTCGTGCGATCGCAGACGAAGTCGGCGCTTACCTCATGGCCGACATCGCCCATATTGCTGGCCTGGTAGCTGCCGGTCTTCACCCCAGCCCTATCCCCCACTGCGACGTGGTCACCACCACCACCCACAAAACCCTGCGCGGTCCTCGCGGCGGTCTGATCATGACTCGCGACGCTGACCTGGGCAAAAAGTTTGACAAAGCCGTCTTTCCCGGCAGTCAGGGCGGCCCCCTAGAGCACGTGATTGCGGCTAAAGCCGTCGCCTTCGGTGAAGCGCTTCAGCCCAGCTTCAAGACCTACGCGGCCCAGGTCATCGAGAACGCCCAAGCGCTAGCCAATCAGCTACAACAGCGCGGCATCAAAGTCGTTTCGGGTGGTACCGATAACCATCTTGTCCTGATGGATCTGCGCTCGATTGGAATGACGGGTAAACGGGCCGATGCCCTGGTGAGTGAGGTCAACATCACCGCCAACAAAAACACGGTTCCCTTCGACCCCGAATCGCCCTTTGTCACCAGCGGTCTACGTCTGGGCTCACCGGCCATGACCACCCGTGGCATGGGTACAGCTGAGTTTGTCGAAATTGCAGACATCATTGCTGATCGACTCACCAACCCAGAGGATGCGGCCATTGAAACGGCCTGCCGCCATCGCGTTGCCGATCTGTGCAGCCGGTTCCCACTGTACAACCACCTCAGCGTTGGTGTCCCAGCCCTGGTGTAGCGCCAACCGAATCCCACAGGAACGGTCGCATTGAGCTGCTCCAACCCGTTATCAACAGGGCTTCGTTTAAAGCCCCGACTTAAGTCTGCGAATTATACTGTCATCGGCAGCATAACCCGTTGACTTAGCCGGGGCTTCTTGCTATCTATGCTGACGGGGAGGCCCTATCAGCGTAAGGCCCTATCGGCTTAAGCACGTATAGATGGCCCCAACGGCTCGGCTTCTTTGTTTCTCCATCCACTCAGGCTGACGCTATGCCGTTTCAGACTTATCCACTGGTTGCCTTTTTGCTGTCGGCTGCGGTCGTACTGCTGCTGACCCCAATTGTCAAAAAAGCAGGACTCAGCTGCGGACGGGTTGATATGCCTGGCGGTCGCAAAGTTCACAATGCGCCGATGGTCCGATTGGGGGGCGTGTCAATTTTTTTTGGTGTTGTCATTGCCCTAATCACCGTCTGGGGCATGGGCGGCTTTTTAGATGTAACGGGTAATCCGCTCGACCCAGTCAAGGAGTATGAAATCTGGGGCGTCACGCTGGGCGGTTTAGCCTTCTTTTTAATTGGCCTGATGGACGACCTGTTTGGCCTCTCTGCCATTAGCCGCCTGATCATGCAGTCGGTGGTGGCGGCGCTGGCCTGGAAGGTTGGCGTAGACATCACCTTCATTTCGATTCCAGGCCTGGACCTCATTTTGCCGGGAACTGACATTGTTCAACTGGCCGACTGGCTGAGCCTACCGGTGACCGTGGTTTGGCTGGTCGGGATGGCCAACGCCATCAACTGGATTGACGGGTTAGACGGTCTGGCCGCTGGAGTGTCCGGCATCGCGGCCTTAGTCATGATGATTGTGGCACTGTTTATGGATCAGCCTGCGGCGGCGCTGGTCGCAGCAGCGCTGGCAGGGGGCTGCCTGGGCTTTTTACGCTACAACTTCAACCCCGCGCAAATCTTTATGGGTGACGGGGGCGCTTACTTCATGGGCTTTACCCTGGCTGGCGTCGGCGTCATTGGCCTGGTCAAAAGCGTCACCACCGCGGCTGTCCTGCTACCGTATCTAATTTTGGCGGTGCCCATTATTGATATGTCAGCCGTCATCCTGGCAAGAATGCGACGGGGACTATCGCCATTTGTGGCCGATAAACGTCACTTGCATCATCGACTGCTCAACGCGGGCCTCTCCCATCGATTTACGGTGCTGTTTATTTACGCACTGACGCTGTGGGTGGGCAGTCTAGCATTAGCGTTTTCAGGGATGCCCAGCGGCATTGCCTACGCCTTAGGGGCCTCAGCACTGCTGAGCTATACGGGGTGGAAGGCGCGGCACCAGGCCAGATAGGCGACGGCTTCAGCGGGTCATGCCTAGGATGGCAAGGCAAAAGGAAAAAGGCAGAGTAGGAAGCCTGATAAGCTAACGCGGCTCATAGCGCACGCGATCAGTAAGGGTATGGGTAGGGCTTGAGCAGCCGGGTTGCCCTGTAGAGGTAAAACGTATTAGTTACCGCACCCTGACGCAGGGTGGACACCTGGCCTAATGGCTCAAACCGCTCGAAGTAGGGGCGAAAAGTATCGGTAATTTCGGGAATGTGGTGACGTTCGGTCGTAATGTAGACCGCGTTTTGACCGACCCAATCAGCTGGCTCGAACCACAGCGTAAAGCCGCGTGGGTCTTGGGTTAAAGCCGTCACAGGGGCATTGGTGATACGCTGCAAGGCCATGCCGATGTAGCCCCCATGAAAAAACTCATCGGTAAAAATGAAGTCGGCGTCCGTCACAGCGCGGGCCAGCTTAGGGTCGGCCTGCAAGCGCTGGCCCAGCTGAACCGTGTCGATCAGCTCGTTAACCGGATCCTGTGCGGGTGCAATGAACCCACCCATCGGGGCGTAGGGACTACCCACTTGAAACAGCCCTAGCGTGATATGCAGAAACGCAACGGTCAGCAGGGTTGCCACCGTCCACCCCGATAGCCTCAGCCAGCGGCGCACGGTCAATGGCGGCCAGCTAGCGGCGGCATAGCCCAGTAGCGGCGTCAGCCACCACAGCCCCGGTGCAGGCCAGGCAGGGAAAATATGCTTCACGCCGCCCAGCAGGGTAAACCCCGCTGCAATAGGCAATCCGACCCACAGCAGTAGCGCCTGTCGAGCACTGGCTTCGGCTGATAACGGTTGGGGTAACGGGCGCAGAGCAACAAACCGCTGCCGGAGCTGTCGCCAAAGCGTCCTAAAACTGACCCACCATAGCGGCAGACCGAACGCTGGAAACAAATAGAGTAGCCCGACGCCAAAAACACCCAGAAGCTGTAATAGGTTGAGCTGAGTGCCGGTATCGCGGTCAAAGCGCATACCCAGATGAAACTGAAACGAAATCCAATCCGTTTGTAGGCCCCACCACCACAGGGGAAACAGCGTTAGACCAAATATCAGCAGGCTCAGCCCTAGCCAAGGACTGACCAGGGCCCGACGATGCGTCGCACTCGTCAAACAAAACATGACCAGCCCCAGCCCCAACAAAAACCCGTGATATTTGCTGAGGCAGGTGAGCCCCAACGCAATGCCAATCAGCACAATGCGATAGGTGGGCCGGTAGGGCTGGGTGGCGGGCAATCGGCCTGCTTCATCCGCAGGGGCAAAGAACTCTTGACTGGCCCAAAACACCGTTAGCGTGCCGAAAAAAATCAGGCCACTGTCGGGCGCAGTGAGGGTACCAAAGGCCAGAAAGAATAGGGGCGTCAGACTGGCGATCGCCAATGTCAATCGCGCCGCTCGTCGCCCCCACAGGTGTCGCGCCGTTGCATACAGCAGGACCAAACTGCCAGTAAACAGCACCAGCGTTCCCAGCCGAATCGTCAGCTGGGAGACGTAGCCCGTCAGCCACGGCCCTATACCCGTTGTCACAGCCACCATCACCGGATGGTCAAAGTAGCTCCAGCTTAGATGCTGTGTGTAGAGATAGTAGTAGGCCTCGTCCCACCCTGTGAGCAGCCCTGCAGCAATAACGCTGCGACAGGCTAGCCCCCCCAGTAGCCAGCCCAGTTCCCAGCGATAGTTCTGTAACCCTTTCCGGGTCATTTTCTCGATCAAGGTGTTCCCCCGTGCCTCACAGCCTTACCCGCTCCCGTCCAACACGACTGCACAAATCGCTACAACGTTGCTATAGTCTACTATCGAGCGCTTTACATCTCACCGCAGGTCAGGCCTAGACCCACTCACAGACGACTTGCACAAGACCTTCATACCTTCTAGGAATCACCATGACCGGCAGTGCTGAAATCATCTGTGTTGGAACCGAGCTACTGCTGGGTCAAATTCTTAACAGCAATGCCCAGTATCTAGCCGAACGTTTGGCCGAGCTGGGGATTTCCCACCACTACCAGACCGTCGTTGGCGATAACACTCTGCGACTCCAGCGGGCCATTGCCATTGCCTGTGAGCGATCGCGGCTGCTGATCTTTACCGGCGGGCTCGGCCCCACCCCTGACGACCTCACCACAGAAACGATTGCCGAGTTTTTTGGCGCAGCGCTGACTGAGCGTCCAGAGATCGTGGCCGCGCTTAAGGCTCGATTTGCCCAGCGGGGGCGCGTCATGAGCGCCAACAACCTGAAGCAGGCCCAGCTGCCTAGCGGAGCTGATATTCTCCCCAACCCCACTGGCACAGCCCCCGGCATGCTGTGGCAACCTCGCCCCGGGCTCGTGGTCATGACCTTTCCAGGGGTGCCCCATGAGATGCACACCATGTGGCACGAAACTGCCGTGCCCTATTTGAAAGACAACGGCTGGGTCAACAGCATTATTCACAGTCGCACCCTCAAGTTCTGGGGCGTCAGCGAATCTGGGCTGGCCGAGCGAGTCGATGAGTTCTTTCAGCTGGATAACCCTACGGTTGCGCCCTACGCCAGCAAGGGCGTAATTAAACTACGGATATCGGCACGGGCAACAACAGCAGCCCAGGCCGAGACGCTAATTGAACCGGTGGCGCAAAAAATTCTGGCCATCGCCGGAACAGACTGCTTTGGCATCGACGACGACACGCTGGCCGACGCCGTCGGCAAACTGCTGGGGCAACAGCAGCAATCCCTGGCTGTGGCCGAATCCTGCACGGGTGGCGGGCTAGGGCAGGCGATTACCGAGGTTGCTGGCAGTTCGGCCTACTTTCGGGGTGGCGTGATCGCCTACGACAACCAGGTAAAGCAAGCGCTACTCGGCGTGAGCCCTGCCACGCTAGAAGCGCAGGGTGCCGTCAGCGGTGAGGTAGCCGAACAGATGGCAGCCGGGGTCAGAGAAAAGTTAGGCACTGACTGGGGGCTCAGCATTACGGGCATTGCTGGTCCTGGTGGCGGCAGCACTCAGAAACCGGTCGGCCTGGTTTACCTGGGGCTGGCCAACGCAGACCAAACCGAGCATTTAGAATGCCGCTTTGGGGCTAGCCGGGGCAGAGACTGGGTGCGACTGATGAGCGTGTCTACGGCATTGGACTGGCTACGACGGCGGCTAACGGCGCGGGTGTAGAGGGTCGACATAACCGTCAACGACTCGCCTCGCCTTTCGCGCCCAGTTCAGCAGAACATCAAGTCTGATCAATCACAAGGCGGATTATCCTTGTTGGTCCGTCTGTCAATAGGGGAATCTTGACCGCCATTGGCTTGACCATTCCTTGCGATTCGTTATGATAAGAACATCTTACCTACGGCGCGGCTCGTGTTTGTACGGTGGTCAACAGCGCAATCTCCTTTTAGATCGGCCCTGATGCCACTGCTACACCTGTCGTAATTAACAATGCCTCTGTAGGGTTCCACAAACCTAAAAACAATTGTGTGATCCAACAGCGTGTATTAGGTGATGCTAAAATTGAGTGAGATAGGAGACACCTGGCTCATGGATATCGGTAAAATTCTCGAAAAGCTGAAAGACTTGGTCAACCGAGTGATTGACGCACTCTTAGGGCCACAGACTCAGCCCGAGCATGAAGCCATTCCCATTCCCGTCAACGACCGCAAGTATCCTCGCCGCTAGGGTGAGTTAATCAATTCACTAGTGTTTACTGCCTGACGTGCTAAGCGTTTTAGTCCTTCATGGGCCAAACCTAAACTTACTGGGTCAGCGTGAGCCTGGAATATACGGTAGCGAGACGCTAGCCTCCATAGGGGAAGAGCTTGACAAGCAAGCTACCTCTCTGGGCATTAAGCTAGACAGCTTTCAATCTAACCATGAAGGGGCTCTGGTAGACCAGGTGCAGGCTGCACTGGGTGTCTATCAGGGCCTTTTGATTAACCCAGCTGCCTACACCCACACCAGCGTGGCACTGCGGGATGCGATCGCAGCCGTTGCCATCCCCACCGTAGAGGTTCACCTCAGCAACATTCACCAGCGCGAGGCCTTCCGGCACCATTCGTACATTGCCCCCGTTGCCATCGGACAAATTAGCGGGTTCGGGGCAGACAGCTATCGGTTGGGGCTCGAGGCCCTGGTTAGCTACCTGCGCTCAAAATCGTCGTCCTAGCCAACCCCGCGTACTGAAATCGACCCTATCCCCTCAAGCCTGTGATCGCTACCGCCCGCCCCACCGCAATTAAGTTTCTACAATCGCCCACGTCTTCTGCTTGGGTCGATCAGGCCCTGGCGAATTTAGACACGGTGCTGCTGGACCATTCCCACTGTGAGCGCAAGGCGGCGGGCGTGGCGCTCAATTTAATGTTTCGCTACCCCTCTAGTACAGCGTTGGTGACTGCCCTCACCGATATTGCCCAGGAGGAACTCAGCCACTTTAAACAGGTCAACCAATGGCTGGACCGGCGTGGCGTTGCCCTGGCACCGCTTGCCCCTGCCCCCTACGGCGCAACGCTCAAAGGTCAGGTGCGGCGTGACGAGCCCGAGCGCATGCTAGATATGTTGCTAGTCTCGGCGTTGATTGAAGCACGCAGCCACGAACGGCTGGGGCTACTGGCCGAACATTGCCCTGACCCCGAGCTGGCAGCTTTTTACCGAGGATTAATGGCCTCGGAAGCTCGCCACTACGGGGCCTACTGGGTACTGGCAACGGATGCCTTTGACCGAGAAACCGTTGACAATCGGCTCCAGCAGCTGGCAGCGGTTGAAAGCGATATCTTAGCGACGCTCCACCCTGAACCCCGCATTCATAGCTAGGGACAAAAGGCGCAAAAGGCGCAAGGCCGAAGACGAGAGGCCGAAGACGAGAGGCCGAAGACGAAAGGCAAAGGGCAGAACGGGAATTTTCGACACCGCACAGTCTTTAACCCATGTATAGCCAATACCAAAGCTACTTAGTTCGCGACTGGCAGCCCACTGACCGGGCAGCGGCGGCTGACGTGGTGAGAACGGTGCTGACAGAGTACGGGTTAGGTTGGGAGGGGACCTGCAGCGGCAGCGCCGACAAAGACGCCGTTGAGGTGGAAACCCACTACTGGGAAACCGGCGGCGAATTTTGGGTGGTTGAGTCTGCGGGGGAAGTTGTTGGCACAGCAGCCTACTGTCCCACGGACCGCAGCCCTCAAGGGGCCGAGATCCGCAAAATGTTTCTCCTGCCGATGGCTAGGGGACAGGGCCTCGGACGCTACCTGCTGACGCAGATCGAAACTGCCGCCCAGCAGAGAGGAATGGCAACACTGTGGCTAGAGACCGCAACCGTTTTAGACCGTGCCGTGGCGCTCTACGAAAAGTCGGGATATCTGCCTGCAAAAGGGGTCGAAACTGAGCGGTGCGATCGCGTTTACTACAAGCCGCTAGTCCCAACACCCTAGCGGCCGTCCATAGCTGACATATTCAACACATCCAGAGTGATCCGCTGGCTCGGCAGTTCGGCGATCAAATCTGGCGAGTCACTCGGGTTGGGATTCAGGTCGCCCAGATCGCGCAATACGTCTAAGGGCATGCGATAGCGCTGCGCTAAGTCGCTTTGCACCATGCCCTTCAGCAGGTCTACCCAACCCTCGGACAGCCCAGCCTGCAAATGCCAATCTGCCCGAATCGTCCAGCGATCGCCATCTGCCTGCATCCAGGCGGAAAGCGGCTGCTGGAGCAGCACCTGAATCGTCATCATCCCTAGCGTGTAAAGGTCACTACCAGGGTGAAACTGGCCCCGATGAAACTCGGGGGCAAAATAGCCCTGTGAATCGCCCGGAAAGAACGTCGACTGTGGCTGCGATGTTTGCTGAATCTGCTGGACAATAGACTTGAATGCGCCCATTCCTGTCCATACACAGCGCTGCTGTGCCGGTTGCCAAACAATGTCGTTGGGGTAAAGACAACAGCTGGTCAGCCCCTGATCGTAGACCTGCTGCAGCAACAGCAGTAAGTCCTTGAGGACAGTCCATAACTGCTGTTGACGAACGGCTAGGGTCGGGCTCAGCTGCTGTCGGCTCCACGATACCCCGCGAATGACGGCTTGAACGATGTAAAAAGTCCTGTCGTCTGTAAAGTAGCTGTGTAGGGTGCCGGTCTGGGGCAGATGGTCAAAAATGTCTTGGACAGTCTGGGCCCGATGTAGCAGCAGCGATCGCCCAAACTGGGTCAAGCTTGTGTCCTGGCTGCTGAGATTGAGTTGCTGAACCACACGCAATCCAGCATCGGCGACTTGGGTATCTCGCACCAGAAAAGTTTGCCCTACTGCTTCAGTACCCAGGACCCGAATAAAGCGATAGCGCGTTTGCTGAGGCTGAGGCAGCTGCACAAAAGGAAACTCGTAGATAGCCATACCAGCTTATATGGCAACCTGCGGCGGGTAAATCGAAGACTGTAAGGTAGGTGACGTGGGTTTTGTAGGCGGATTGGGGGAGACGCTGTCGCTCTCGTAGCCCTCGATCCTTGGGTGATCGACTACCGTCTCGCCAAGCTGAGCCGATTCGGTCTGCTTAACCAGGTTTTCTAGCTCAGATAGGGCGATGGCCGCTTGCTCAATCTCTCGAATGAGTGACCGGGCAGTCGAGGTTCCCTCCTTAGCTGCACCACGGAAGGAGGTGATGCGATCGCGGAAGCGATCGCTCAGCGATTTGATTTGCCGCCCCGCATCTGAGGTTTGCTGACTGAGGTGGCTAATCTCTTCGGTAATGTAGCCAAAGCCTTCTAAGTCAGCACAGTTACTCTTAGCGCAGGCATGGTTGGCAAAAATCGCGGCCTGCACCGACAGATGGTGGACCTGACGGCTCACCTGTTCAATGAGCTTAGAGGTGTCATCAATGGTAGTCAGTTCAGACTCCAGCCGCTGCCCCGCCGTCATAATTTGATCGGTGTGCTGGCAAATCGCATTCACCCCAGCAAAGGTGGCCTGAAACGCCTTCTTACCCTCCTGAGACAGCAGCGCCCCAATCTGCATGAAGCGCTGATTGAGCGTTTGAATCGCCTTGGCTTGCTCCAGCATGCGGTACTGCTGACGTTCTAACTGACGATTACGCTCGGCAATAATGGTCTGCTGAGCCTCAAGTCGGGCCGCGTAGGTTTCGACCTTGGCCTGTTCATCGAGCAGTTGCCGATGCTGCTGGGACATGGTTTGATTGACCGCTGCAGCCACCTGAGAATGGGCCAACATCAGCGTATGAAAATCAAGCAGAAAGTGCGTCCGAAAATTTGGCAACCGGGGATGCGCCACACAAACAATGATCGGCTCAAATAGCCCATGGGCCGGACGCGTTAGGGCCTGACGCACCCCAACCTGAACCGGTGTCTGATAGTCAAGAATCAGCGGGTCGCAGCAGTGCGGATTGAGATCCAAAAAAATGCGCACAGGTCGTCGCAAAAAGATTTCGGGTGCGTAGGGCTGGCTCAGCCCCTGGTAAAGCTGACGACGCGAAATCAGACCAACAATCTGATTCTGGCTTCGATCGACCACCACCACACCGGGCAGTCGCTGCCGCTGCTCAAACTGAGCGACAACGGTACGTCCTGGCGTTTCTAAGTCGATCTGGGCTTCTTCCAACAAAAGCTCACCGAGGACAGCCACATCGGTGAGAGCAACGGGAGAACTCATGGGGGGGTTATTGAGGTCGCACAATATGAACGTCATCAAGCGGGGCTATAGTCAGCATCCGCACGGTCATTTTGGCTCTAACGTATCCAATGTAGTGCGGAGTGCGGAGTGCAAATGGTTGTATGGAATACAATACATGTGAAATTACGTGGATTCTTAATTTTCTGCGTTGCGATTATTATCCGTGCTGTTCCAATCTGGCACTGATTGTAGAGCCAGTATCCTCAGAGAGCCGCTACCCGCTTTAGGGATGTGGGGTGGCCCACCCTGCGTATAGCTTGCTATCGCCCCCTACCAGCAGTAGCGCATGCGCATCTGGCGCGTCAGCATCGACGTTCTCCCCCTTTTGAGGTTTCCAAAACCCAGGGCGGTTCGGTAAGGTTCGAGTACAGGCTTGCACTGTCCAATGCTTACCCTAAGGAGCGAACTCAACTATGGGGCGATTAGCCGTACGGCTGTTGATAGGTCTGCTGTTTGCCCTATTCGGCTTGGTCAATTACTTCACCAATACTGTTGAAAATCCGGTGACGGGTGAGCAGCAACGGATTGCGCTGTCTGCCGAACAAGAAATTGTGATTGGGCAGCAGGGCAAGCAAGCGGTTTTGGCTGAATACGGTGGCCTGTACCGTGCACCCGCGCTACAGTCCTACGTCGACCAGGTTGGGCAAGCGGTGGTACAGCAGTCTGAGGCAGCGCAGACGCCTTATCCCTTTGAGTTTCACGTTTTAGACGATCCGCAAACGGTGAATGCCTTTGCGCTACCCGGCGGACAAATTTTTATCACCACGGGGCTACTGAGCCGCATGCGTACCGAAGCACAACTGGCTGGCGTCTTGGGGCACGAAGTGGGCCATGTGGTGGCGCGTCACGGGGCCGAACACTTAGCGCGGCAGCAGCTAGGGGCAGCCTTGGTCAACGCGATCGCAATTTCTGCCAGTGACGACCAGGGCGGCGGACGGCAGGCAGCCATGATTGCCCAAGCGGTGAACCAGATGATGAACCTGCGCTACGGACGGGACGACGAACTAGAAAGCGACCGGCTTGGGCTCGATTTTATGATCGACGCCAACTACAACCCCGAGGGCATCGTCGAGCTGATGGCCATTCTCAACGAAGCGCAAAGTGAGGCAGGTGGACGTCCCCCCGAATTTCTCAGCACTCACCCCAACCCAGAAAACCGTATCGGTCGCCTAGAAGACCTGATCGCAGCAGCCTACCCCAACGGCATCCCTGAGCCGCTAGAGGAGGGCGCACAGGACTATGCGCGTCAGGCCCAACAGCAGCTTTAGGACCAGCAGCTTTAGCAGAGGAGACAACCTGTGGAACTGATGACGCTCTACTGGATTTTGGTTGGCATTATGGCGCTAAGCGCCCTGAGTGAAATGATTCCAGGGATGCCTGGGGCCAGCATTATTCTGGTGTGTATTTTGGTGTGGTCGGTCGCCACCGGGTTTGCCGGGATTGGTTGGTCGATTGGGCTGGTCTTCCTGATTTTGATCCTGAGTGCAGCGGTGGAGTTTTTGGCCACCTACTGGGGAGCCAAACAGTTTGGGGCCAGCCGCTGGGGTCAGTTTGGGGCGCTGATTGGTCTGGTATTGGGCTTTTTTGGTCTACTCCCTGCCCTACCCTTTGGCGGTCCGATCATTGGCGTACTATTTGGCCCGTTCATCGGTGCCTTCATTGGCGAATATCTAACCCGCCAGCCGGTCGAGGGACAGTCGAAAACCCAGGTGGCCCTACGGGCGAGCGTCGGCACAGTGGTGGGGTCGTTTCTAGGGAACCTGATTGACGGTTGTCTTGCCGTCATTGCCGTGATTGTGTTTGTTCTCACCACCTGGCCCTTTGCCGCTAGCCTGGTCAATGGCTAAGTGGCGGTTAACCTCCCATGCCCTCTCCCCTACCCCCCACGCCCTGTAAAAACTGCACCAATCGAGCGGACAATTCTGGTTTCAGTTTGTAGTCTAGAGGAGAACCCCTCTGATTTCAGATCGATGACCTCTCCTGATTCTGTGACAATTTATCGGGCGCAGCTGCGCGATCGCAAAAACAACAGCTACCTCCTCTGGCTCATTTGTCTGCTGGGCTTCAGCGGTATTCACCGCCTCTACAACGGCAAAATCGGCACGGGTCTGCTGTGGCTGTTTACCTGGGGGCTGTTTGGGTTTGGGCAGTTCATCGATCTGCTGCTGATTCCTGGCATGGCCGAGGAACGCACCCGCAAGATTTACGGCAACTCTGTAGCCCGGTTCGACACCCCAGCATTGGTGACGCCACCACCGCCCAAGGAATCGTTGCAGAAGCGTCTGCTGAAGCTGGCCCAGGCCCACGGTGGGCGACTGTCGGTAACGCGAGCCGTGATTGAGACAGACGACAGTTTTGAAGCCGTCGAACAGCAGCTGAAGCAAATGGTGAAGTCAGGCTATGCGGATGTCACCAACGATCCAAAATCGGGTGTGGTGGTCTACGAATTTCCAGAATTGATGGCCTGATCCATTGCAATGGCATATCAAGAGCCTATCAGTGTTGTGCCCCACAGCCGGAATATCTCTAAAAAATTAAATCTTTGACCGCATCCTTACCCCGGTTGACCGCCTCTGCCCCCAGGATGAAGATGGACAGCACCAGACCCAGCGCCAGCGTGCAAATCGTCAGGCCCGCTAGGCTAATTGCACCGTCGTCATCTAGCAATCCAAAGCCCGTCACAAA
>CAWUKV010000029.1:0-32782 GCA_963923025.1 uncultured bacterium | reverse complement strand
TTTCAGTCCCGTACCATTCGCTGCCATCCCGACTAAACTTTTGTCAGTCAATCAGCCCAGTGCCACCGAGACCTTGCTTCAATCTCAGAAAAACATCCCGATAATCAGCAACGCCGCGAAACCATTCGCCACATCCTACTCGGCACCCCCAGCGCCATTCGCCAAACCCGCCACCTGCTCCACAACCTGCGCTACGTCGAAATCAGCCAGTGGAGCCCGCTAGTCGAGCTGGTGAACCAGCAGGTGATCCTCACTGCCCAGCAGGGAGAGCAGATGAGCCTGCTAACGCGGCGGCTGTAGCCCAAAGGGCCACAGATCTAACGTCGATCACAAAGGAACGCATCAAAATTGGTTTGTAACCAACGTTGATCGCAAAGGAATCCATCAAGGTTTATTTGTAACCAACGTCGATCACAAAGGAATCCATCAAGATCCCTTTGTACTACACGTCCGTTGCAAAGGAATCCATCAAGGCTACTTTGTGAGTAACGTGCGTTCCTTTGTAATCCATCAAGATTGGTTTGTAACCAACGTCGATCGCAAAGGAATCCATCAAGATTGGTTTATGAATGATGCCTGTCGAGAGTGACCCAATTTTGTGTCATCCAGCGCTGAGATTTTTCCGCGTTGGGCCTGTAACCTCCCGTAGAGCGGTCATCTTGGTCGCCCTTTAACCGGACAGGCGAGATGCCTATCCCACGATCATTAGCCCCCTCTCCTTCCGACCGTCAGTGGCCAAACTCCCTTGGGCTTGTGTTGGGTTTCTTGGCCTCAAACCAACCTACAACGGCTCACTTCAGGCGTGTTACCTTGGCCCTAGTGGGCACCCTAGCCCCATCCTTTACCCGGTCAGACGATGGCAGCGCTTAATGCAGACGTGCTGACGTTTCAGGAGTTTGCAATGGCAGAATCGCTACCGCTGTCTACGATCCATGGGGCAGTGCTAGCGTTTTTGCGTTCTCGAAATGACGTTGTCCTATTTGGCGCGCAGGCCGTCAATGCCTGGGTCAACGAACCCCGCATGACCCAGGATGTGGATTTACTAGCCGTGCAAGCCGAAGCCTTGGCTAATGAAATCCGCCAACACCTTTCTGATCAGTTTCAAGTCGCCGTGCGCGTCAGAGCCGTAAAGTCTGGGCTGGGCTACCGCATCTACCAGCTCCAAAAAAGCGGTAACCGCCACCTCGTCGATATCCGCTCGGTAGAAACCCTGCCCCCTGCGCAACGGATTGAAGACATCCTGGTTATGGAGCCCACAGAGCTGATTGCCCAGAAGGTTACTGCCTACTGGAAGCGCCGAGGCAAGCCCAAAGCCGGTACCGACTGGCGTGATATTGCCATGCTGCTGCTTACTTTTCCAGACCTGAAGTGTGACCCAGGCCCCGTCACTCAACGGCTGACAGCTGCTAACGCAGAGACTGAAGTGCTGGCAGCTTGGCGAGACTTAGTGCAGCAAGAGCTACAGCCCGTAGATGAAGACGAAGACTTTTAGGGGTACGGTGCGAACCTGGCTGTCAACAGTTCGATTCTACTGATTGACTCTGCAATGTCTTGGACTCGCTCGATTTCGGAGCGCATAGGGAAATTGCTTCCTGCTTATTGCGTTCGTCGAGTTGCTAAGGACAGTTCCTGGCACTGAAGTCCTTGACGCAGGAGCCCCTCGACGCAGCCGAATGGGTCTACCAACCCTTCGACTGCTATAGCCTGTACTTTCGCAGCGTCAGTTAGGCCGTCAAATGTAACCACATCGGTCCGCCGACCTAGCAGCGTTTCCAGATCTTGTATTAGCGCTATTAGGGCACTGTAGTTCATCTCTCGGCCCTACCCATAGCTAGTGTTGCAGCCGAATCGCAGACAGTATAGTGAGACAAGTGAGACAACGGCATCCAGGCTCCGGAGGAGAACATGATTCGTCTCAGTCGCTGGCAGATTGGCGTCCTCGTTTTACCGTTTGCTGGCATCGTCGGCTTTTTGCTGGTGGCAGCGGGCGCGCAAATCCAGGCGTGGGGGCTGAGCTGGATTTGGGGCGTGGTGGTCCTGGTGCTAGTGCTGTGGCAGTGGCTGCTGGCCCGGTGGACCCAGCCGCTGGTCGATGCTGAGGCAATTATTGAGGAAGTGACGGCGGAGCTGGAGGCGGAAGCGGAAGCCGCAGAGGCGGCGCTGCCGGTGAGTGCTTCCGTGGAAACGGCCTTACAAGAGCTGCTGACCGAAGCACGGCAGGACCCGCCCGTATGGGACGACTGGGGGCAGTTCTGGACGCGGTGCCAGGGGGTTGTGGTCACGGTGGCCCACGCCTACCACCCCGAAGTAAAGTATCCGCTGTTGAATATCTACGTCACCCAGGCCTACGGGCTGATTCGCGGCACGGTGGACGATACCGACCGGGCCATGCAGAAGCTGGCCCCGGTGCTAGACCGGGTGACGGTGGGGCAGGCGTATCAGGCCTATGAGGTATACCGGCAGCTAGAGCCGTCGGTACAAAAGGTGTGGAAGGTGTGGAACTGGGCGCAGTGGGTGATTAACCCCGCCGCCGCCGCCGCCAAGGCCGTTAGTCAGCGGTCTAGCAATCAGGCGAGTCAGCAGCTGTTGGTCAACCTGAGTCAGCTGCTGCGAGAAACGGCCCTGCGGAACCTGGCCCAGCAGGCCGCCGCACTGTACGGAAAGGGGGAGCTACCGCTGACCTTTGCCGACCCAGATGCGCTGCCGGATGAGGCCAAAACGGCAACGGTGCGGGCGCTGTTGGACAAGGCAGAGCCTGCGGAAAAGGTTGAGCAGCAGCCGGTGAGCGTGCTGCTGGTGGGCCGTACGGGGGCGGGTAAAAGCAGTGTTATCAACACCCTGTTTCAAACGGACCGGGCTGAGGTGGACGTGCTACCCAGTACGGACGAGATTCGTCAGTATCGCTGGTCGTCGGGTCTAGGGCGAGACCAGGAGGTGCTGAACCTGGTGGATTCGCCGGGGTACGAGCAGGTGAGCCGGGCTGACTTTCGCGATCGCGTCTTAGACTATGCCCGCCGGGCCGATCTGCTGCTGCTGGTGACGCCCGCCATGGACCCGGCACTACAGATGGACATTGACTTTCTGACGGATGTTGCTAAAGACTTGGCGGACCTGCCGCAGGTGGCGGTGGTGACCCAGGTGGACCGGCTGCGGCCGGTGCGCGAGTGGGACCCGCCCTACGACTGGCAGACGGGAGAGCGGCCCAAGGAACGGTCGATTCGAGAGGCCACAGCCTACCGGGCAGAGCGGCTGCCCTGCCGTCGGGTGCTGCCGCTGGTGACGCAGGATCGCGATCGCAGGCCGTGGAATCGGGATGGGTTATCTGAGGTATTGGTGGGTGTGATCGCGCCGTCTAAGCAGGCCCGCCTGGCCCGCTACCTCCGGTCCCAGTCAGCCCGGGCCGTTGCCGCCACCAAAATTATCGACCAGTACGCCTTTCAGATGAGTACTACCCAGGGGCTGACCCAGCTGCTCAAAAGCCCCATCCTGAGATACCTATCCACACTGATGACGGGCAACGAGCTACTGGCCGCAGCGCTGATGGAAAAAATCCCCGTGGAGCAGGGACCCGTCGTCATCGGCAAACTCCAAATTGCCTACGACCTGTTCAACCTGCTCAATGACGACCGAGACGGTCTGTCCTTTGACTTACTATCGCTATGGCCGCTGCTGCTCGATACCCCTAACCCGCCGGACAAAGCGGCCTGGGCCTTCGGACGGGGATTGATTGAATACTGGACGCAGGACTTGACCATCGCACAGCTCAAGCAGCGCATTGCCATTCACTTTGAGCAGGCAACCGTCCGATAGCATGACTCCGATGAGCAGCGCGTCATCTGTGCCTCACAGGGGTTGACCCGCCTCAATCCGAAACGATCCGACGATGCTGAAAGTAAGTATCTGGTGAACGCGTGGCGATGGTTCCTGCCCAGCCAATCATCGCCAGAAAGTCATCTGGGGCAACCGTTTCAACCATGTCAACTCCCCATTCCCCTGTCTGCAAGGCCGCTGGATTGCTGCTGGTTGCGGGCGTTGCCTTGAGCCCGCCCAAAGCCAGCACGGTATACGCCATTCCAGAATCGAGCGCCATTCCAGAATCGATCGATTGAGATCGCAACGCCTGCAGCGCCTCTACACACAAAAGCCCTATGTCCGATGGGGACCGCTGTTCAGAAAATCTAACTTCGACCATCCAGTGGGGGTGATCAAGCGCCGCTACATCAACATCTGCTGCCGCCAGCTGGGTGGTAAAAACCGCTGCAAATTCAGACCGCGATAGCGGTATAGCCTGAGCTGCTACAGGACTGTCGGCCAACGTGTAGTTATGCGAAAGCAGCATCCGACCGGCCATGTTGTTCTCCCAACTGTCCTAGAAGCGGTAGTGCGCCTTACCGTTACAGCCCTCTTGAAAGGCCGTCTATCGCACTGTGGCTTATTCTAGGCCAGCACTGGCCGTTTGCCCTCTACCGCCGGAGCCGAGTGGAAGCACCCAACGCTCACTAGCTGTTAGGCATGCCCAGCTCACGGCGCAGCGAGGTATAGAAATTTAGCGCTAGCTCGTAGGACGGAAAGCGATAGGTTTGGTGCGGTGTGATAACGGACCAAACCCCGTCAATCTCTTCCAACGTGATGTTAATCATCTGCGCCAAACCTCCGACGTTGTAGCGATTCATAAGCTGTGTCTGCACAAGTAACTCCTATCAATATCTGCGTCAGTCCCAAGGGTCGCGTTGCTCAAGTTCGCTGCCTGGCGGCTAAAGCAGCTAGCGTCTGTGGTAGCACTCGGATGTCCAGGTTGCGTTTGCTGTCTACAGGTCGGGTTGGCCGACAGCCCAGTTCAGACCCCCGCCTCAGCTGCTGGATGAGTTGGACAATTTCTCTATGCTCTGGCTCCCTGTGCCCTGGAGCAGGCACAGACGCCCCTTCGCAATGTACAGAATGGTTTGTAGCCCTGTAGCCTACGAACTCACGCTTGCTCACGCAGCAGCCTCCTGGTTCAGAACGCTCGTTTCGGAGCGTTCGCTTTACAGCGGTCAATCCTTACCCTGTCAGTAAGTAAAGAGGACATGCACAAGGGCTTTGTTCCGTGCATTAAGACAATCTGTAGTGAATCTGAGAAATGGCGTAGACGGAGAACAGACTTGGCGTAGATGGGGAAGTAGACAGCACCGGAGGGCGGGCAAAACAAAAGCCCAACCGTATCAAAAGTACGGTTGGGCTCTGTCTGAGCGTTATGAATCTGAGCGTTATGAAATTGTCCCTGGTCAGGGCGATGGCATCAGGGACGAGCGCTCTGCAATCGCTGACCCTCAGAACAACTGGCCGGACTAGGCTAAGCTGCGACGCCAGCGGGAATGTAACCCATTTCCTCTAGCTTGCTGAAGACCTTATTGACGCTCTCTTCCAGAGTTTCGTTCTGGGTCTCGCAGTTCACTTCAGGGTTGTCAGGGGCCTCATAGGGGTCGCTAACGCCTGTGAAGTTTTTAATTTCGCCCGAACGCGCCTTGGCATACAGACCTTTGACGTCGCGCTCTTCGCATACATCAACCGGCGTGCTGACGTAGACTTCCATAAAGTCGCCAATGCGATCGCGCACTTCATCCCGCACCGATTTGTAGGGCGAAATGGCCGACACCAGCACAATTACGCCGTTACGCGTCAGCAAGTGCGAAACAAAGCCAATGCGACGGATGTTTTCGTCCCGGTCTTCTTTGCTGAAGCCCAGCCCTTTGGTCAGATTGGTCCGAACGATGTCGCCATCTAAAATCTCTAGCTTCACGTCCATCTGGCGCAGCTTTGCTGCCAGTGCCTGGGTAATCGTGGTTTTGCCAGAGCCGCTTAGTCCGGTAAACCAAACCGTTACGCCGCGATTTTCCATAGTTTTTTGATACTCCTAACGATACAAACATCCAAGCCATAGGCCTTACAGGCCATACAGCCAAATTGCCAGGGGAGGCGTCACCACCGCCATCAGGAGGCTGAGTGGCCCTCCCACTTTGACAAAATCTAGAAACCGATAGCCGCCTGCGGTGTACACCATCGTATTGGTTTGGTACCCGATGGGCGTCATGAAGCTGTTGGAGGCGGCAAAGGTAATCACAAACATGACGGTCAGCGGGTTCAAGCCCAGATTTTGGGCGACCTGCACGCCGACCGGCAGCAATAAAATAATTGACGCGCTGTTAGACAAAATACCCGTCAGCACCGACGTCAGCACAAACAGCGCCGTTAGTAGCCAATACCCCGACAAGTTGCCACCAGCGGCGACCAGCTGATCGGCAATCCAGGCGGTGGTGCCCGAGTTTTCCATGGCTGTGCCCAGCGGAATCAGGCAGGCCAGCAGAAAAATCACGTCCCACCGTACCGACTGGTAAAGTTCACCCGGCTTCAGGCAGCCCGTCAGCACCATCAGCATCACCCCGGCTAGTGCGGAGACCAGGATCGGCAGATGGGTGAACGCTGCGACTACCACCACGCCGAGGCCAATCAGAATTGCCAAATTGGCCCGGTCAGACCGCAGCGTTTCCAGGTCGCGCTGCTCTAGGACCAGCAAATCGCGGCTGGTTTGCAAACCCAGCAAACTTTGCTTGGGCCCTTGCACCAGCAGCAGGTCGCCAAACCGAAGCGGGACTTTGCCCATGCGATCGCGCAGCAGCTCTTGACCGCGACGAATCGCCAGTACGGTCACGTTGTAGCGCTGACGGAAGCGCAGGTCCTTCAGCGTTGAGCCCACCAGGGTGGAGTTGGACAGGACCAGTACCTCAGCGACCCCCTCTTCTCCTGCAGCGGCCTGCCACGACTTTTGCCCGAACTGCACGTCGGGCAAAATCTCGATGCCCTCTGTTTCACGGATTTTCATCAGGTCATGGCGTCCACCGCGCACCAGCATCACATCCCCCGCTAGCAGACTGCGATCGCCCAGCGGTTGAGGGAAGTGGGTGCCGTTGCGAATTAGCTCTAGCACGTCTACGTCAAACCGACGCTGGAGCTGACTGTCTTTGAGGGTTTGCCCCACTAGGCTAGAGCGTGGCGTAATCACCACTTCGCTGACATAGTCTTTCAAGCCATACTGCTGACTGAGGCCATTGGCCGTGCGTCGATTGGGCAACAGCGCTGGGGCAACAAAGGTTAGATAGGTCAGACCAATCACAAAAATGGCCGCTCCCATCATTGTGAATTGGAAGATGGAGAACTCCCCATAGCCCAGCTTTTCAGATAGGCCGCTAGCTAAGACGCTGGTAGAGGTCCCAATCACCGTCAGCATGCCGCCCATGATGGTGGCAAAGGACATGGGCATTAGCAGCTTCGACGGGGAGATCTGGTGCTGTTGACAGAAGTCCTCCACTACGGGCAAGAAGACTGACACCACCGCCGTGTTGTTAATCAGACCCGAGATCGGGCCCACAATCAGACCCAGCGCCAGGAGCTGCTGCTGCAAGGTCTTCCCCCCCCAGCGAATCAGCAGCTCACTCGCTCGCTGCAATGCCCCGGTGCGGGCAATCCCCGCGCTGAGAATAAACATTGCCATGACGGTAATCGTGGCCGAGTTGCTGAATCCGGCAATGCCCTCTTCGGGCGACACCAGCCCCAGCACCATGAGCGCCACCATGACCCCCAGCGCCGTCACATCGGCGGGAAGCCACTCAAAAATAAATAGCACCAGGGCAACCGCCGTGACGCCTAGCGTTAGGGCAATGCTCACAGAAGATCCAGACGGTTTAGAAGCTTGGTCAAAATTGCGGACATGTAGCCTTACCTAAATTACTCTGTAGGCCCATGCTTGTCACATCTTGACAAGGATTTTGTGGGAGCTTCAGGAACTTTTGCTGGAGCTTCACATGCAAACGCGATGTCTGTGGGGAGAAATTCTGTGCCTTGAGCGGAGAAAATTGAGGTCGGGTGCATCGATCCGCACAAAGGCTGAGCCAGATTGCGAGGCATGCAGACCGCTAAGCCAAGGGCCTCAGCGGCTTAGGCGAAGGACCCAAAGCTAGACGAGGGGGCAGTAGCACGCCGCTCGCCTACTGGGGTTTCTCTAGCCCACCGGAGTTTCTATGGTGACGGGGCTAAGCGTCAGCTCGGTCTGCGTGGCTTCCCTGCGGCGCTGTCGCTCGGCCATTAGCTTCGGCCGCAGGTAGAGGTTTTCTAGCAGTACAGCCCCCCCTGCTACCCAAGGCGGCACAATTAGGGCTCCAATAATGCCCAACACCTGTGCCCCGCCTAAAACAGCGAGCAGCTGGTAAAGCGGATGGACCCCGACTGAAGAACCCACCAGTAGCGGGTCTAGGATGTAGGTCTCAAGATTTTGAATGACGACGTAGAGAATCACCACCCACAGCAGGGTCCATCCGCCTTGGGGAATCGCCACCACCAAAGCGGGAATCGCACCAAGGATGGGACCAAGGAAGGGGATGAGGTTAGTGACACCCGCGATCGCACCTAGACCCACGGCAAAATCTTTGAGGCCGATAAAGCCTAAGGCAATGCTGGTAATCACCGTTAGCAGCGCCGATACCAGCAATCGACCCCGTAGGTAGCCACCGATACGTTCACTAGCCAGAGGAATCTGTGAGGCAATGCGCTCATCCCACGGCGCAGGCAGTAGGCGCGTCAGGTTTTTGCTCAGGGTGCGACTATCGGCCAGCATGTAGCCCGATAGAAAGAGTGCCAGGATGAGGCTGAAGACGCCGCCTAGTATCCCCGTTGTCAGGCTGTAGGAGCGAATCAGGAGCTGCTGACTTGACCTCGCAATCCAAGAAACTAAACCCTGGACATTCAGCTGGCTAAAAACTTCGTTGGTCAGCTCTGGGCGAGCATCGTTTAAGCTGGCTACCCACACTTCCAGCTGACCGACTAGGCTCCGCAACGACAGCGGTACCTGACGCACCAGTCGTTCAAGCTGTTCAAAAACCGTCGGACCAATGATGAGCAGCGCCCCGACCAGTCCGCCAATCAGGCTGAGGTAAATCAGCACCACCGACAGCCAGCGAGGAATGCGGTACTGCTCCGCCCAATCCACAATGGGCGAAATGGAGCAGGCCAACACAATCGAAATCATCACCAGCAGCAGCAGGCTCTTGAGCTGCCATAGCAGCACCAACAGGGGCACAGCGCCGACCAGCAGCAGCACGCTACCAAAAGAAATACTGAAACGCTGCTCAGAAGCCATAGGAGCGGTAACCAATCGCAACTGTTTCCTTAGTCTAACCGCAGGGCTAGTCCACGGCTATGCGTCCATTGGCCGGTATGTGGTGCTGTTGGGCCACTCAGCACAGGCGTTACGCATCATCGCTAAGCTCGGCCGCTTCGACGGCTAAGGTCTGGGTGCGATCGCCCCGTTGAATTTTCACCCGTAGCCGGTCGCCCACCGTCGCGTGGTCAACTAGCGACTGGAGCTGGTCTGCGGTGGTTACCGACTCATTCTCAATGGACAGAATCACGTCACCGCGGCGCATGCCTGCCTCCGCTGCGGGGGTATCTGGTAGCACGCGCACCACTAAGACCCCGTCAACCTCAGGCAGGTTGAACCCAGCGTTCGGGTCGTCGTTGTTGCGCTTGGCCATATCGGGGGTCAGCGACGCAATCTGCACACCTAAGTAGGGGTGGGCAATCCGCTCGCCACGGGACAGCTGAGCCTGTACTTCCTTGGCTTTGTTAATGGGAATGGCAAAGCCAATGCCCATTGCGTCTGCGCGAATCGCCGTGTTGATGCCAATCACATCACCCTGAGCGTTCAGCAGTGGGCCACCAGAGTTACCGGGGTTGATGGCGGCATCGGTTTGGATAAAGTCGAGGCGCTTATCCGGGATGCCAACGGTAGCGCTAGACCGCTTCAGCGTGCTAACAATGCCCAGCGTGACCGTGTTGTCGAGACCTAGGGGGTTGCCGACAGCAATGGCCCAGTCGCCTACTTCAATGCCGTCAGAATTGCCCAGCGGCGCAACGGGTAAGTCAGCCGAATCCTCAATTTTCACAACTGCCAAGTCCGTCACCTCGTCTGCGCCCTCAACCACCCCTTCAAAGGAACGGCCATCCTTGAGTGTGACGGTCACTTTGTCAGCTTGGTCGACAACGTGGGCGTTGGTTAGCACGTACCCGGCGCTGTCAATAATGAAGCCCGACCCCTGACCGCTCAGCCGCTCTTCCTGGGGAATGCGTTGAAAGGTGTCCGGCCCCATGAAGCCACGAAAGAAGGGGTCATCGTAGAACAGGTCAGGGATGTTGCGGGTGATGGTGCGCTCGGTGTCAATCCGGACCACCGCTGGCCCCACCCGGCGTACGGCAGTGGCGACAAAGCTCTCACTGGATAGGGTGGGTGATTCGAGCAGCTGGTTTGTTGGGGACGGTGCTGGGCTTTGAGCTTCGGCGGGCAGCAGCCACAGGTTGTTACTCAATAGAAAGACCAACAAGCAGGTCACGGTAATGCGAATCAGCGGATATCCAGTAGAGAGAAGATTCATCGGTCCTAGGGCACTCAGACATTTAGTTCACTATATTTTGGCAGGTTCAACTGCAAGCGTGGGAGGATAACCGAATGTCGGTGGGTTGGGCAGCCATAGCAATGGAAATACGAACAGAACACGCCAGTAGACAACAAAACAGCAGACTCACGCTGACCGGTCGGCTCAGCCGCCACCTTTGGACGCTTACCTTGTCGCTATCCCTGCCGCTCCTCCTCACAGCCTGTTCGGAATTGAGTGAAACGGCCCGCTATCGACAAGACTTAGCGATTCACCTCAGCGTCAGCGGAGCCAAAATGTATGGGGCCTACTGGTGCCCCCACTGCGCTACACAGAAAACTTTATTTGGCCAAGCAGCTGACCAGATTCCCTACGTAGAGTGCGACCCCGAGGGTGAAAATAGCCAGACCGCGCTGTGCCAGCAAAAAGGCATCACAGCCTACCCTACCTGGGAAATTAATGGCGAATTCCGCCAGGGTGTCCATCCTATAGGTAAGTTAGCCGACTTGACCGAGTTTCCGCCGCCGCCGCCCGGATGGTTCGAACAAGATTGGGGCAATGATGGGGGTGGCGGAATGTCTGACGCGCAGTAGAAACGAAAGGCGCAGGCCAAGCAAAACAACCCATCCTGACAGTGACCCTGGTGAGGGGAATGCTAGAGCAGCCCTTTAGCAGCGTATCCATGTCCTCAGCTTCAGCCCAGCTTATTGGCCAGACCATCAATGGGCGCTACCAGCTTCAGTCGTTATTGGGACAAAACGCAGGGCGGCAGACATTCTTAGCGACTGACCTCTGCCCGTCTGCGGATATTGATGCAGAACCTCAAGTCGTGGTTAAGCTGTTCCTTTTCGGGTTAGCGTCAACCTGGGAGTCATTTAAGCTGTTCGAGCGCGAGGTTGCCACCATTCAGGCGCTCGAACACCCATCCATCCCCACCTATATCGACGCCTTTGAGACAGAAACGGATTTGGGTAAAGGGTTCGCGCTGGTGCAGACCTATGTGCCCTGCCAGTCGCTCCGGGACTGGATGGCGACGGGGCGTCGCTTTACCGAGGCGGACTTGGTGCAGATTGCTACTGCCATGCTCAGGATCTTGGCAGACCTGCACGCCCTCCAGCCGCCCGTCATTCATCGAGATATTAAGCCCAGCAACATTCTGCTAGGCGATCGCAGCGGCAACAGTCCAGGTCAGGTGTTTCTCGTAGATTTTGGTTCTGTCCAGGCAGTAGATAGTGGCAGCACCCGTACGGTCGTTGGGACCTACGGCTATATGCCACTAGAGCAGTTTGGCGGACGCGCGATCTCGGCATCAGATTTGTACAGCTTAGGTGCAACGCTGATCTACCTGGCAACCGGGCAGCACCCAGCAGACCTACCGCAGAAGACCCTGCGGATCGACTTTGCCTCGCAAGTATCTCTCAGCCAGCCGCTGGTCAACTGGTTAACTTGGCTGACAGACCCCGACGTCGCCCAGCGACCTCAAAGTGCTGCCGCTGCGCTGGAGCGGCTACAGTCCCTAGACCGTCATAATCTCAGTCCAACACAGCCCCCTGCTGCTGCGCCTTTCCAACATATCGCCATTCGAGCCACCCCAGACCGTGTAGACATAGACCTGCCCCATGGCAGCATGCTCAAAACAAAGCCGCTGATTTTCAATCACCGTCGCCAGAGTGCTGTGGAGATTGCAACGGGATGCGGGTGCTTTTTGTACATCTTGCTTGTCCTGCCCGCGTTGGTGGTTGCGGGGCTCAACTTTCAAGGCCAAATCAGCTTTGTGCTAAAGACGTTTTTATTCTGGTATCCCCTATTGTGGGGGCTTTCGAGCGCTACAGGTGCGATCATCAATCGAGTGCGCCAGCTTAAACTCAACGGCTATCGCCTCAGCCTAGAGACCCGCGACGGGAAAAAGTACATCAGCCTGCTAGGTGTCTCACCCACCCGAGAAATTGATACCGATATGGTTATGGCAGTGCCGACTAGGGGCACCTATGAGCTCTATCAACGGCAGTACAAATTTACATTTTGGTATCGCAACCGTAACCCCAAATCCAGCAGTAGCAGGTTCGCTATTTTGCTCAACCCCACAGAACTCGAAACCTTAACCACCGCGCTCAAACACTGGCACGAAGACCTAGAGATAGAGAACCAGACCTCGACGCTCTTTACTTCTGAAGCGGCCATGGAAAAATGGACAACTGATGAGAAATAGCCCTTGCGATACAACACGCGACACAACAATTGCCTAAAGCTATTGACGAATCTCAAGGAACCTCGGATAACTATCACTAGCTACCTGCGTGCGGTTTGTGCCGCCCGTCCTCGCCCGTTGGCAAATCTGTGGCAAAATCCTCCCCAAAAAGTAAGTCCAAAACCCAAGTCCTGGCCGTTTTCAATGGCAAAGGCGGCGTGGGCAAAACCACTACCGCTGTTAACCTAGCGGCGATTCTGGCGGAAAACCGTTCCGTTTTACTCGTCGATGCCGACCCCCAAGGTTCAGCCAGTTGGTGGGTCGAACGAGACGACACCGAACTAAACTTTGACTTTTCGCAAGAAAACGATGCGCAACTGCTGGGTCGGCTAACTGGCATCAAAGACTATGATTTGATTGTGGTAGATACCCCTCCGGCCCTAAATTCTGAAGCGATTACCGCTGTCATGCCCGTGGTGGACTATCTGCTGTTGCCCACGCCGCCTGCGCCTATGGACGTGGCGGCCCTGGTGCGGACGGTGAAAACTGCGATTCAACCCGCTGGGGTAACCTATCGGGTCTTGTTTACCAAGGTAGATTCGCGCAGCCTCAAGGAGGCCCAGGAAGCGCAGTTCATGCTGAACGAGCTAGACATCCCCGCCTTTGAGTCGTTCATCCGCAGCTACAAAGCTCACGAAAGAGCCGCCATTGACGGTTTGCCCATTACCCAATGGAAAGGCCCCAATGCCCACGAAGCCAAAGCAGACTACTACCGCGTCGTTACCGAAATCCTGACGGATTGGAAATAGCCATGACCAAGAAACGGATCGCTGACCTGCTAAAGGAAGAGGTAGAAAAGTCTGAGGAGTCTGCGACCCCAGCATCCAGTGCTGAACCTGCGCCAGAAGAAAAGCCCAAGCGCACCACGCGACGAACCCGTAAAACCAGCAGCAGTACAGCAAAAAGCACGGCAAAAACTGGAACGGCAAAAACAGCGCGTAGCCGGACTAAATCAACCGCAGACACCGCTCCAGCCTCAGAAGCGACCGTCGAGGTCAAAGCCACAGCGCTGACCGAGGCGTCGACGACCGAAGCCACCGACATTAGCGTTGCCGCAGAAATTCTCAAGAACCGCATCACCGATCTAGAGAACCAGCTTGCCGCCGCTACTCAGAAGATTGCTGACTTGCAAGACGACGTTAAGACCCACCAGGACCGGGTCTATGAATTGAAAGACAGCCTAGATAGCGCCCAGAAGGCTGCTCAGAAACAGGATGCCGACTTAAGCAAGGTGCGCGCCGAGCTAGAGACGGCCAAAGATACGATTCGCCAGCTGACCGCTGAGCCTAAGTCAGAGACCAAGCCGCCAGAAACCAAGCCCGTAGAGGCTAAGCCGGTTGAAACCAAACCTGCGCACCCCGTTATGGGACCAGACCTCGCTAGAAACCGGCAAACGCTAAGTGCTAGACGCCCGACCACTAATCGTCCCTCTCGGGGCAGCAAGGCCATCCCCGACTACGCTATCCTGCGCGACGGTCAGCAAAACAGCATGCTTTCAGACGACGATATTGGCTGGGTAGATTGACTGGCCCGTCTCTCAACGCTTTGGCCCGCTCGACGCGTCGCTGACACAGTTAGTCTCATCCCTATCTTTCGACCCACTCACCGCCCTGACGGCAGCGACGGATACGGTTAGTACCCTCGAAGACCTGAGACAGTGGATAGCGTCCCCACGCGCTGGTGCTGGGTGAACCCCGATGAGGGGCTCAGCGCCATCTACAGACTCGACGGAGAAAATAAGATGGCAGACCTGATTTTAAGGCAGTGTCGGTTACTCGGGCGGCTAGAGGAGCGGGTCGATATTGCCATTGAAAACAACCGCATTGTTGCCATTGAACCGCAGCTACCCCAGGGCACAAACCGAGAGATTCACGTCAATGGCAAGCTGGTGAGCCCGCCCTTTGTCGAGTCGCACATTCACCTGGACTCGGCCCTGACTGCCGGAGAACCGCGCTGGAATGAGAGCGGTACCCTGTTTGAAGGGATTGAAATTTGGCGCGATCGCAAACAGTCCCTCACCCTGGACGACGTCCAAAGCCGCGCCATTGCAGCCCTAAAGCTAATGGCCGGGCAGGGAACGCTGTTTGTTCGCAGCCATGCCGACGTCAGCGAATCGACCCTAACCGCGCTAAAGGGACTGCTGGCGGTAAAAGCGCAGGTCAAAGACTGGATGAACCTCCAGATCGTGGCCTTTCCTCAAGATGGCCTCTACGGCAGTCCCCAAAATGTCGAGCTGATGGAGGAGGCGCTGCGGCTGGGAGCTGACGTGGTCGGCGGCATCCCCCACTATGAACTCACCCGTGAAGACGGGGTCCGATCCGTCCAGGCCATTTTTGAATTGGCCCAGCGCTACGACCGCCTGATCGACATTCACTGCGACGAAATTGACGACGATCAGTCCCGCTTTCTTGAGGTCATGGCCGCCTGCGCCATTCGCCACGACTACGGTAGCCGCACCACCGCCAGCCACACCACCGCCTTTGGGTCTTACAACGACGCCTATGCCCTAAAGCTCATGGGCATTTTGCAGCGGGCCAAGCTGAACTTCATCGCCAATCCGCTGATCAACATTACTCTGCAAGGCCGCACCGACACCTACCCTAAGCGGCGCGGAGTCACGCGGGTCAAGGAGCTGTGGCAAAAGGGGCTCAACGTCAGCCTGGGCAACGACTGCATTCAGGACCCCTGGTACTCCCTCGGTACAGGCAACCTGCTGGATGTTGCATCGATGGCAGTCCATGTGTGCCAGATGACCGGCATGGGCGAAATTGCGGCCTGTTATGACATGGTGACGAATCACGGGGCGCAGACGCTCAATCTGGGTGAAGACTACGGGATTGCTGTCGGTAGACCTGCCAACCTGATTGTGCTCGATGCGACTGGACCCTACGACGCCATTCGACGGCAGGCCACGGTTGAGCTGGTGATTGCGCAGGGGCAGATTTTGGCAGAGACGGCGCCGAAGGAAACGATTTGGCACGGTGTTGAGGTGGCTGAAGCGCAGCCGGTGGCCGCTCTATAGCCCGCTGGGGTTGGCAATGGCCCATGCGACGGTATAGCGACGTGGGCAGGCCGCTAGAAAGTTTCAGACTCGTGCGATCTCAAACTTCTTTGCCTAAGTGCGTGAACCTATCGTGAAGGCCTTTCGCAGATGGGTGGCAAGCCTACGTACGTGTGCCAAAATTCGGTAGGTATTTTTTAATACCTAATTAGTGCCCCTACTGATGACTGCTCCCACTCATGCGCTCGCAGGCAGTCGTTTGCCCTACTTACAGATATCGAGATTGATGGCCTACACTTTGAACAGGCGACGACCTCAAAGTACAACGACAGCTTTTGTCATCCATCTCAGGCTACCGCGTCGAGTTGCTACCAGCGGATCACCCACCTCAGTGCATTGACTACTAGCAAGTACATACAAAAACTCGCGCCAAAGAAACCGACAACGCCTATCATCGGGGGTCGGTACAAGATTGTGGCAGCCCTTGGAAAAGGTGGCTTTGGGCAAACCTTTCTGGCCCACGATCTGCATCTTCCTGGTGAACCTCAGTGCGTGGTCAAGCAGCTCAAGCCACGCCGCCACGACCAGCGATCGCTCGCCTCGGCCCGTCGCCTGTTTGATGCCGAGGCCCAAGCCCTACACGACCTGGGCAACCACCCACAGATTCCATATTTGCTAGCCCACTTCGAAGAGCAAGAGCAGTTCTTCCTCGTGCAAGAATTTATCAAGGGCAGCCTGCTAAGCCAAGAGCTATCAGACATCTCCCCCCTCCCAGAAGCTCAGGTTGTCAGCCTATTGCAGGAGATTTTGGACACGCTTGCTTTTGTCCACGAGCGGCAAATTGTTCATCGTGACATCAAACCCTCCAACCTCATTCGCCGTCAGTCCGATCAGAAAATTGTTCTCATCGACTTTGGTACCGTCAAACAGATCAATGCGCCCCTAGACGATGACGACGACAGCTTTAGCGTTTCTATCGCCATCGGCTCCTTAGGCTATATGCCTAACGAACAGCTGGCGGGGCGTCCCTGCCTCAGCAGCGATATTTTTGCAGTTGGCATGCTAGCGATTCAGGCGTTCACGGGCATCGAGCCGAAGCGGCTGCGGCAGGACCTCAAGACTAGCGAGGTGATTTGGCACGATCGCGCCGACGTTAGCCCCGAACTGCAGCGGCTGATTACCACAATGGTGCGCTACGACCACCGGCAGCGGTATGCCTCTGCGAAAGAGGCGCTGGCAGCACTGTCTCGCATTGTTACGCCACCAGCTGTTGTGGTCTCTACCACCGCTACCGACAACGTCAGCTCAGTGTGGTTCGAACGGGGAGAACGCAACTTTGAGCGGGCAGAGTACCAGGAAGCGATCGCCTGCTACGATGCCTTTTTAGAAACTTCCCCTGACAGCACCATGGCCTGGTTTAAGCGGGGCATGGCGCTGGAGTATTTGCAAGATTTGGCCGGTGCGATCGCGGCCTACGACCGCGTCATTCATCTGCAGCCGGACGACTACCTGGCCTGGATGAAGCGCGGCAAAGCCCTAGAGGCGCTAGGGCAACTACCCGAGGCCCTGACGGCCTACGAACAGGTCACGCACCTCCAGCCCGACAACTACTGGGTGTGGTACGACCAGGGGCAGCTGCTCGAACAGCTGGAGCGACTTGAAGATGCGATCGCGGTTTACAGCAGGGCCATCCAACTCAAGCCCGACTTCAAAACAGCTAAGGACCGACGCAAGCACCTGCTCAAGGCCCAAGGTCACGTCGACCAGCTCTACCACCAGCAGTACTATGCAGAAACCGTAGACGCCTGCGACAGCCTCATCGAAAAGGGTGAGGCCGATGCGCTGACCTGGCTCATGCGCGGGATGGCTTTGGAAAGTTTGAAAGAAGACGTGCAGGCGGCCATGTCCTACGGCAAGGTGCTGAAACTTCAACCGAAGGACCACGTCACCTGGTTCAAGCTGGCTAACGTCCTCGAACGATTGCAGAAACCTGCTAAAGCCGCCGCCGCCTATGCCCAGGTTCTCAAGATTCAGCCTACTAGCCACTGGGCGCTATACCAGCGAGGCAAGATGCTAGAGCTGTTGCGGCACTGGGGTGAAGCAAAAAAAGACTACCAGCGTGTACTAGAACTTAAGCCTGGGTTTACCGAAGCTGAGGAGGCTTTAATTCGTATCGAACCGCTAGCCGCATTACCTCCAACGCTGATCAGCTAAACCACAAGCTAAGCCTCAGAACAATCCTCAACCAGAACAACTCACCACACCCTAAAACAGTCTTTTGATCCGCTCATCTTCTCAGCCTGTTACAACATCCATTCCAGCCCCACGCCAAGCTGGCTGTCGGTACGTCCAGGGGTAAACTGCCATTCAATCTCGCTGAACAGGCGCAGATGGTCAGTTAGCGCGTAGCCAAATTCAAATTCTGTTGTGCTAGCCGTGTTGCTGTTACCCGGTGCGGTCCAGGTTTGGGTATAGGCAAAGTCGGCCCCACCCCCCCGTGAGGGAATCACCTTAATCTGAAACCCCAGATTCATGCCATCAGTACTCAACCCTTCGGTGGTGATGCTGCGGTAGCCCACAACTGGGGCTACGTTGACGTAGCCCCCTAGCGGTAGCAGGTAGTAGCGCAGGTCTGCGCCGTAGGTCTCTCTGTCGCCGCGAAAGTTTTGTTGGTAGTCGCCGCTCAGAGTGAGAGATGTGTCGCCAATGAACCAGTCCTCAATGCCGACCATGAAGCCGTTGGTGCCGTTGTTGGAGGGAAAGACCGTGTAGCCTGCCTGGATGCGAGTCCGAAAACTCGGGTCGTGGCGAATGTCATGCAGTACATCGGGCTGCTCGTCTGCCCACCGCTGCAGGGTTGGGCTACTCTCTACGGTGTCCGTATCCAGTTCGTAGCGCTCTTCTATGGAGGGGAGCGTTTGCGCCAGCGCTGGCGGCACGTTCAAACCGCCTGTACCCAGACCGCAGAGGAGTAACATTGGCTCCCAGCGCATGACTCTCAACACCTGACGTAACCCCTTACAAAAAGCCCAATGGGTCTACCGGATTGCCGTTTCGACGCACCTCGAAATGCAAGTGAGGCCCAGTCGAAAGGCCGGTTGAGCCGACCGCCGCAATCGCCTGTCCTTGCTGCACGGTTTGCCCTTCACTCACCAGTAGGCGGCTGTTATGCCCATAGAGGGTGGTAATCCCGCCCCCGTGGTCAATAATCACCGCATTGCCATAGCCACCATACCACCCCGAAAAAATTACCCGGCCTGAGTCAGCCGCATTCACAGGCGTCCCAGAACTCGCCCCAAAATCAATCCCAGCGTGGAAACGGCGATAGCCCAGCACAGGGTGGGTACGCGTGCCGAAGCGGCTGGTAATCCGCCCGCCTGTAGGAAAGATCATTTGCCCGGTGCCGCGACCCGCAACCCCACGGGCTGCGGCAATCTTCTGCCGAATCAGGTCCCCTAAACTTTCAGAATCTTTTTCCAGCTGAGCTGCCGCCGCCGCCAGCGCGTTCTGATTCTCTTTGAGGCGGTCAATCAGTACTTCTTGCTGCTCGGCCTGGGCCTGGAACTGGTCACGCTGGGCCAGCAGCTGTTGCCGCAGCAGTGCAATCGAGTTTTTCTGCGCCTCTACCCCCTGACGTTGCAAAACCAGTTCGTCAGCCTTTGCCTTGAGATCAGCAAGAAAATTGCGGTCAGCCTGGTACACCTGCTTGAGCTGATGGCGTCGGTCTAGAAACTCGTTTAGGTTGTCGCTCTTGAGCAGCAGCGCCCAGCCTTCACCGCCCCGCTGCCGCTGCATAAACTGTAGGCGAGCTACGGCAGCGGTGCGGACTGACTCGTAGGCTTGTCGGGAGTCTTCTAATTTGGATTCGAGTTCCACCAAACGCTGTTCGGCCTGGTCGATTTGATACTCTGTATCAGCGATTTTGAGGCTGGTGGTCTCGATGGTGTTTTGCAGGCCATCCAGCCGTTCTGATGCTGCCTGTTCAAGGTTCTCGACCCGTTGGCGTTCCTGCTGTAGGCTTTCGCGCTGCTGGTCGATGGCTTCTTGGCGTTTCTTCAAATCATCGACGGATTCTGAGCTGTTCTGCGCGATCGCGGGCTGAACAATTAGCTGTCCCGACAGTAAGGGGAGCCCTGAGACAGCACTGAGACAGCCCACTACAAGAACACTGCACAGCCAATAGCGCAGATACCGCATCAGCCTGTGAGGCGGACGAGTTTTAGTCCGGTGCGTTATGGGCGTCTTGCTGGACAAGGGCACGATACTCCTTCGCTATCTCACCACCGGCCTGACGAGCTCGGCGTTAACGACAAGAGTGTAGCGCTTAACCGAAATTTGGGATCAGCAAGGTCTCAGCTATTAAAGCCGATGACATACTTGCACCACTCCTGATGGAGGCCGCCGCGAATGTGGCGGGCGATTTCGAAGTATAGACTGCTGTGGGGTTTTCGGGGTGGATTTCTCAGCGGCATGCTGGCTTCGCGCGGGGTGCGGTTGCCCTTTTTGACGTTGCAGCGCACGCAGGCAGCGACCATGTTTTCCCAGGAGTCCCCACCGCCGCGAGACCGGGGTACCACATGGTCTAGGGTGAGCCCATCACCTGCAAAGCCACAATACTGACAGGTGTTGTTGTCGCGGTGGAGCAGGTTACGCCGGGTCAGGGGAATATCTTTGTAGGGCACTCTGACGTAGTGGCGTAGTCGAATCACCGTCGGTAGCGGGAAGTTGGCGTAAATTACGCGCCCGTTGTGTTCCACCTGTTCGGCTTTGCCCTTAAGGACGAGCACCACCGCCCGCCGCCAGCTTGTGATGTTTAGCGGTTCGTAGGACGCATTCAGGACGAGAACCTTACTCATGTGGGCTCATGGTGAGGGGCCTCATATGGGCTTTGCCAATATTTTGTCAATAGATGCACCGATGGTAGCACAGGCGTATCGGCGGCAATGGCCGTAGCTGATACACTATCGTCAATTTAGATTAAGCCGTTACTGTTCCAAATCACGTCCAAGTTGGAGCCTGTGGCTTCCCCGCTGGAAAAACGCTAGTTCTGGGCGCGGCTAAGGTTTAACTGAGGGCGTCGTTCTGATTGGGGCCGTGACGCGATCGCAATTAAAAAAACTCTGGAATTAATACTTACTGGAACTATATGAGCGATTGGAACCACATGCTCGACCTGACCGCACTACGGCGCTGCCGGGCCTGGGTCGAGATTGACCTAGCGGCCCTCAGCCACAATGTGCGGGCCTTCAAGCGAAAACTCGCCCCCCAGACCGAGCTACTGGCCGTGGTTAAAGCCGATGCCTACGGGCATGGGGCGGTCATGGTGGCACGCACAGCGCTGGCGGCTGGCGCATCCTGGCTAGGGGTCGCCACGGTACCGGAAGGCGTTGAGCTGCGGCAGGCGGGCATTACCTCACCGATTATGGTCATGGGCGCGGTGAACGACCCGGCAGAAATGGGCGCGATCGCGGTCCACCAGCTCCAGCCCACCCTCACCAGCCCCAAGCAGGCCCTCATCCTCTCTGACACGCTGGAGCAGCTGCGCGGTCTACCCCAAGGCTCGGCCCTGCCCGTTCACATCAAGCTCGATACCGGCATGTCGCGGTTGGGCATGCCCTGGCAGCAGGCAGTAGAGTTTGTGCGGTTTGTGTCGCAGCTGCGATCGCTCCAAATAGCCAGCGTGTACTCCCACCTGGCAACTGCCGACGAACCCGATCTGACGACGATGTGGCAGCAGCAGCACCGCTTCGAGCAGGCGCTCGAAGCCCTGAGTCAGACTGAGCTGCTGCCGCCCGTACAGCACCTGGCTAACACCGCCGCAACGCTGATTGCACCCACGTTGCACTATCATCGCGTCCGAGTCGGACTCGGGCTGTATGGCCTCAGCCCCGCTCCCCATTTGCAACAGCACATCGACCTACGGCCCGTATTGCAGGTCAAAGCCCGCATTACCCATATAAAATCCCTGGAAACTGGCGCAGGTGTCAGCTACGGCCACCGCTTTGTGGCCCCGCATCCGATGCAGATTGCCGTTGTGGGCATTGGCTATGCCGATGGCGTGCCGCGTTTGCTGTCCAACCAGCTCGAGGTGCTGGTTGGGGGGCAGCGGGTGCGTCAGCTAGGAGCGATCACGATGGATCAGATGATGATCGACGTCTCCGAGGTGCCGACGGCCCAGGTGGGCGACACCGTTACGCTACTCGGCCACCACCAGGGACAAACCATCACCGCCGATGATTGGGCCGATGCCATCGGCACCATCTCTTGGGAAATTCTTTGTGGGTTCAAGCATCGCCTACCCCGTCTGGTGGTAGATAGTCGGTCGCCTGAGCGCCATACCACGGACGGCGTTATCGAGGACGCCGCCGGAACGTCTCTATCCGCCGCTAAAAATTAATCGTGCAGATCTGCTAATTTTGCAGGAGTTCTTGGTACTATAGGGACTCCCTTGGAGAGGTGGCTGAGTGGTTGAAAGCGGCTCCCTGCTAAGGAGTTATAGGGTGTAAACTCTATCGGGGGTTCGAATCCCCCCCTCTCCGTTTTTCAACATTTCGCCTACAGTACGGGTTTAAGGGTGCTGGTTTGCATGCCTTTCAAGCATCCCGCGTTTCAGGGTTCCATGTCCCAAGCCTCTACTTTTCAGGCATCGATTTCTCAGGCATCGATTTTTCAGGCATGTACTGTTCAGGCATGTACTGTTCAGGCCTTTACGTCAGCGCTCGCACAGCCCACAGCAGACGTTCGGGACTAGCGTTGGGATGCAGAAACGAAAACAAATGCTGGAAGCACAGCTCCCCCTCTGCATTAATCACAAATTGGGCCGGTAAGGGGGCACCCAGTGCCTGCCCCACACTGTAGCGACGAAACATCAGACAGGCTGGATCGCTCAGCAGCGGCATGGCTAAATCAAGGTCGCGGTAGACCACCTTGCTTTGGCGGGGTTCAGTACTGCTGATGAGCAGCACTTCGACCCCCAGGTCTGTGAATTGCTGATAGGCTGCTGCTAGCGATCGCAGGTGGGGGTAGCACAGCGGACAGTACTGCTTGGCGGTAAAAATGCGGGTAAAGGCCAGTACGACCGGCTGCCCCCGATAGTCACTGAGCTGGATGGGTGCCCGCTGGCCCACGGCAGGCAACTGAAAGTCGGGCAGCCGTTCTCCTAGCTGGAACTGGGGCGTTGCGGGCTTAGGCAAGAAATTTTTAGCAAATCGGGCGCTAAACAGCCCTCGAAAGTCCGTTGAGGTAAGCTGCATGGGCTAACAACACCCTAGTCTTGACGGGCAAAGAATTTCTTGGCCTGCTTGGGGTCAGGCACCATCGTCTCTTCTCCGGGCTGCCATTCGACCGGGCAGACCTCGTTAGGATGAGACTCAACATGCTGAACAGCCTGGAGGACGCGCAGGGTTTCGTCTACGCTGCGTCCAAACGAAAAGTTGTTGATGGTGATATGCTGCACCATCCCTTCCGGGTCAATGATGAACAGACCCCGCAGGCAAATGCCAACTTCTGGGTCTAGCACGTTGTAGGCGCTGCCAATCTCTTTTTTAATGTCCGACACCAGGGGATAGGTCAGGTCACCCACGCCGCCTAGCTTGCGCTCCGTCTGGATCCAGGCAAGGTGAGAAAATTCACTATCAACCGAGACGCCTAAAACCTGGGCGTTGAGGCTAGCAAACTCATCGTTGCGATCGCTAAAGGCAATCACCTCGGTCGGGCAGACAAAGGTGAAGTCTAACGGGTAGAAAAATAAAACAACATACTGACCCCGATAGTCCGAGAGCTTAATTGTCTTAAACTCCTGATCGACCACCGCTGTTGCCGTAAAGTCAGGCGCTTCCTGTCCTACCCTCAAACATGCGGTTACTGCGTCAGCCATTTGCCCTACTCTCCGAGAACGTCAGGGCAAATGTCCCCTGCCGGTTGCCGTCGATATTATAGCCTCGGTCCCTGCGCTTAAGCCTCCCAGTGTCGCTATTCGTCTATCTGCCACAGCTCGCGGGTGTAGTCTTCGTCTAAAATTCGCTTCGGGCGGACCATGACCAACACCCGACCCAGCAGCGCTGGAGTTTTGGTGTCAGCAAACCAGTTCAGACCCAGATGCCCGTTGTCGTCATATACAAAGTAGCTACTGTCATTCCAGTCGCGCTTAGCTCGGTCCACCACGACCAGCAGCACCTCGGTACTGTCAGACTCGCTAGGCAGCTGGTCAGCAGTGATCAAAACGGCGACAGGGTCTTCCGCAGTGAGAATGACCTGCCATCCCGGCACCGGGGCCCAGGCTCCAGTACCCGAAAATTTGACAATGCCGAAGGGCTCTTCGGGGGTGGTGACGGGGACGGCCTTGAAGTCTTCTGTAGGTAGCGGCCATTCACCGGCCACGGGGACCAGGCTGGGCAGGTCAGAATCGGTTTCTAATCGATACAGCGGCAAGCTAGGGGCGCGGACGCTGCGGGCCACAGTAAAGTCAGTCAGTAGCTTCTCGACGGCCTGACGGGCGCTGTCGCTTTCGGCAAAGCGGAGCCCCTGGGCAATCAGCCGCGAGCGGGACTGTAGGTCAGACTGCTGCCGCGCCAGCTGCCAATAGCGATAGGCCACAGCATCCCCTGCCCGGTCGTTGAAGCCTTTGGGTGGCGTACTCATGTAAGAAAATTCTTTTAGTGCCTTGGCAATGTCAGGCACCTGGTCAGAATCTAGGCTGTGCTGGTGGATAAACTCAGCCGCCTTGGCCCGGTCCGCCTGGGAGAGAATCCGCAGCTCGTACAAGGCATCGCTACCCCGTTCGGTAAAGTGCGATCGCGCTCCGTCATTCACCCCTTCTGCCATCATCGACAGGTACACCTGCCGCGCCACAATGATTTGGTTTTGGTGGATGGACTCAAACCCGGTTTCCTCAAAAATCTGCGGTGGTCGCATCCCTGCCTTTTGCAGCCGCTGACAGGCTGCGGCCCAGTCCACCCAGTTACCTGTCTTACGCCGCAGCTTCAGCAGCAGTTCGTCACGTTCGTCATCACTGAGCGTTTCAGTGTTAGGAGCCTGGGGGGAAGTCGTCATAGCAAACGGTTGGGCAGATCTGTGGGCAGGGTTGGGTTTAAGCACGCCAAGGGAACAGCGCACCAGCAATGCCCTTGACTCTAGCGTGGTTTACAGGCCACCATCCTAAGCTCGAAAAATAACGTTGAGATTCCCGGCTGAAATTCCTCTTCCCAGAATGACTTGACGCAGATAACCCCGCAAGCGATGATAAAGGACCGCAGCCGGTGATACCGAGCTGATCACGGGGCTATAGCTCAGCTGGTAGAGCACCTGCATGGCATGCAGGGGGTCAGCGGTTCGAATCCGCTTAGCTCCATTGGCACATTGATCATCTAAAGACAATAGCTTTCAGACAGTCTAGAGAGGGTTGAATGTGCTTGACTATATGAGTAGATCAGTTGTATTTGCTAGAGCATTGGTTAAATGGGTTTTCTCGCATTCTTCCGCAATCAGCAGACCAATGACGAGCAAATGGCTTTCTTTGAGGGTGATGAATCAACGCTGATTGATACCACCGAGCCCACGCGAAAGCTAGCTAATAGTCGGTTAATCAATGAGGCGAACCGACGAGGCGGCACACAAAAGACTTTTAGAGCCATCAATCAAGTTGCGATCAATCAGATGCTGGGTGAAGATGTAAACCAGCTTTACGACGCGCTAGGCATACCTGTAAATCAGCGAAAGAACTTGCCACAAGCTGCGAAAGAAGCCTTGATGGTGGGTGACATCGCAGCATTTGAACAAATTCTAGATGACAATGCAATTGGTCATCACGCGTTGGTCGACTCAGCCAACAGAGGCTATCGGAAAGTCAAAGGAGTGTTTAGATGGAACAGATAAACATCAGCCTTGAAAGTCTCAAGACAGAAACCTATCACGCTTGGGAAAATCTTCTTCAGGCGAAAGGCTGCTACATCAGTACAGCTGTCACTTTGGAAATCAAAGAAGATGGGGTGTTAGAACTCGCCGATAGTAATACACAGTTCAATAGTGATATTGAAAAGCAGTTTGGTGACCTGGACCAGTACAAAACCTGGGAAGACGCCTATATCTACTACACAGCCCTCAGCACTGTAGACACTACCTTAGAGCCATGGTTCATCGTGGCATCTGTATTTGGCAACAGCTTCAGCCAAAATGACCTACCCTGGCAGCGCCACCGCAACAACATTGTTGACCGGCTTTGGCAAATGCCTCAATTCCCTGAACTCGTCAGAGAAGGACTAGCAGAGATCTACGCAGAACCTTCTTACCGCAAGTACCGAGAGCAGCTTGAGCGGCAATATCACCTCAATGGCTCTACCGATTGCCCTCCTCCAGTTGAGCAGTTGCGCAGCAGCCACTACAGTGCTATGGATGGAGAGCAACTTTTCCTAGTTGTCTGATATAGCAGTCGAAGGGTTGGTAGACCCATTCGGCTGCGTCGAGGGGCTCCAGCGTCAAGGACTTCAGTGCCAGGCACTGTCCCCAGCAACTCGACGAATGCAATAGCCTTGAGCCCAGCTGCAACTCATACGCAATCAAACAGCGAGGTAACGTCGAAGAGACCTATACCTCGCTGTTTCGCAATAATTGAAATGTAGTCTGCTACCATCACACAGGATAGGGCAGTCGAAGGGTTGGTTAAAGCATTTGACTGCGTCGGAGGGCTCCAGTATTAAGCACTGTAGCGCCAGGACCTATCCGTAGCAACTCGACGAATGCAATAGCTGTCGTAAGCGTTCAACTTCAGACCGTTGTTAGGTTAGCAGGCTCCATCGATAACAGGCGCTCGACGCGCTGCTCGGTAGAGGGATGCGTCGAGAACAGGCTCTTGAACATCTGCTTGGGTAGCGCATTGATAATCAACAGCGGCTCAAACGCAGGATTGGCCTGCATGGGTAGACGCTCGGCGCTCATTTCCAGACGCTTCAGCGCCTTCGCTAGGGCTTGGGGGTTGCCCGTTAACTTAGCAGCACCAGCATCAGCGGCAAACTCGCGCGTTCGAGAAATGCCAAGCTGAATGACGGTTGCAGCCATTGGTGCAACGATGATGGTTGCCAGCAGCGCCAGAGGGTTAGGGCCGTTGTCATCACGGTTGCCGCCGAAGAACATGCTGTATTGCAGGATCTGAGCAAGGAACGCGATCGCACCGCCAATGGTTGCAGCCACCGCCTGGGTCAGCGTGTCGCGGTTAATAATGTGGGTAAGCTCGTGGGCTAGTACGCCTTCTAGCTCATCTTTTGGCAGCATCTTCATGATGCCTTGGGTGACGGCGACTGCCGCATGCTCGGGGTCGCGCCCGGTGGCAAAGGCGTTAGCCGCCTCAGTGGGGATGATGTAGACCGCAGGCATGGGAATCTCAGCCTTGGCAGCTAGCTTTTGCACCATACCGTGCAGCTCAGGAGCCTGCTCAGGTGTCACGGGCTGGGCCTTGTAAGCAGCCAGGGCAATTTTATCGGAGTAGTACCAGGAGCCCAGGTTGGTCATAGCCGCAATGGCGATGCCCATGACCACACCAGCAGTGCCGCCAATGGTGTAGTAGCTAATGGAGATCAGTAAGGCGCTGAGCAAGCCCAGTAAAGCAACGGTTTTAAACTGTTTCATGTGTATCCTTGAATCGTTTCCTAAGCGGTGCAGACCTGACGTTCAGGCATGAGGTTCAGACAGGGTTGGACCACGCCGGAAAGTCGCCTACACAACGTGTAATTACGGGTATGATAGCGAGCCTACCTCTGGGAAGATAGGGCAGTGACCCCCTGTAGGGGTACGGTTTGCCCACCTCTAGCGGGTCTTACCGCCTACCGTACAAAACTGGAGACCTGTCTTGCTCTATCGTCAGACTGTTTTAAGCACTGCCGTTGGGCTGGGATTCTTGGCCGTTTGCCCGTCCTCTAGTTTGGCGCAGGCCGCGACCCCAGTGGCCGAACTGCTGCCCGAAAACACGCCAGTGGCGCTCATGGTTGAAACTGACCAGGCCACCTGGGACCAGCTGTTGCAGTACGAGCTGTTTGACCGCATTACCGAGTTTACCGGCCAGCCGCTGTCGCCAGGGGGGCTGCCGTTTTTGCCCTACGGGGTGGACTACCAAACGGACGTTGCACCTTGGGTTGGCGATGGCGCTGCGATCGCGCTGCTCCCCATCCCCAGTGCTGCCACCATCTCGCCCCAAGACCGGGGCTACCTCGTTGTCTCTATTACCGATGCTGAGGCCATTCCAGACTTTATTGATGTTTTAGCAGAAGCCCGCCAGGCCACCCCCGAAGAAACGTCATACAAAGGTGTACCCATCTATTTTTGGCCAACAGAAGTTGTTACCTTTGACGAGTTTGGCTGGCCGATAGAAGAGCCAGCAGAAATCGAGGATAACAACAGCGAACCAGATGTAAACGACGGCTCCCTAAGCCCGCTAGCCAACGGTCTGACAGAACCCTTCTCCGACCTGACTCGCTGGCTCCTGCCCCAACGATTCGGATTCCGTCCAGCACCGTCGCCAGACATCGACATCGACGATACAGACTCGTCCGATACTTACAGCTACACCATTCCAGGGCTGGCGATGGCGCTGTTTGACGACCACCTGGTGGTTTCGCTAGAGCCCGACACGCTGAGATACTGGATTGAATACCAGCAGCGACGGGGACCTGTACTCACCGAGAATGAAGACTTTCTGGCGGTGCAGGCCGACGCTGAGGAGAAGGGCGCGTTTGGCCTGGTCTATGGCAGCATTGGCGAGCTAGCCAAATTTACCGTTACGCCGCCTAGTAGTGCGGTCTTTCCGCTGCCGCTACCCGACATTCCAGAACCGACGCTGAGAGAACGCACCCAGGCTGCTGCCCTGTTTCGCAACGTCACCTTTGAAATACTGGCTTACCCTCGTCGGGAGGGGCTGCATCTAGAGGCTCGGCTAAACGACGGTAATTTTTTGATTCCCCTGCCCAGAGGTACTGTAGATAACGACGGCGAGACAATTCTCTCTGAATTGCCTGCCTCAACCTACATGCTCGGCAGCGGTTACGACCTGGCAGGTTTGTGGGATGACGTCTCGGACGCGCTATCTCTTGCAGAGATCAGCCGCAGTCTATTAGAAACGGCCCGTGCCTTTGTCAGCTTTGCCACTGGGTTAGATCTGGATACCGAGATTTTGGGATGGATGGACGGGGAGTATACGCTGTTCTTTTTCCCCAGTCGTTCGGGATTGTTCAACAGCTTTCTTCCCGGCGTTGGTGTCGAGGCCGGGGTACTCCTGCAAACAAGTGACCGTCCTTTGGCAGAAACAGCCCTGACAGCGTTTGACACCCTCGTGGGTCCTAGTATTGCCACGCCGCAACAGCTCAGCGGGACTGATGTGGTTAGCTGGGAGTTTGACCTCAGCGGCAGCGGCACGCCGCAGAGCATCCTGAGTCATACCTGGCTGACGGACGATACCCTAGCGATTACCACCGGCACGGGGGCAATGGACCGGCTAGTGAACCCTTTTGCCTTTGAATCCTTGACGGAGCACAGCACCTTTCTCAACGCCACCGAACCCTTCCCCGACCCCAACTACGGCTATTTCTACGTCAACGCTGCCCCCACACTGGCAACAATCTATAGCCTTTTTGACTTAGACCCAACGGACCCGTTCATTCAAGAAATCAAAAGCGGTTTAGGCACAGTGCGCAGTGTCAGCATCACTACGTCTAGCACCGCCGATGCTGTACAGCTCGATGCGCTGTTGGGGCTTGCACAGCGAGAGCCGTAAACATCAGGTTTCTCGCCTGAATTACACGCTGCTAACAAACCGTTCGAGTTCTTGGTTGAATCGTTGGGGCTCCTCCCAGTAGGGGCTGTGGCCGCTATTTTCAAAAACAACAAGCTGGGCATGCGCCAGGTGGGTTGCGAAATATTCCCCAGCCTGAAGGGGCATCATCACATCGTGGGCGCCGTAGACCAGCAGCGTAGGCGTGGTAATGCGCTCGAGCACCGGGCGATAATCGCGCAGCGTCATGTCGGTAAACAGTGTCGTGGCGGCAGTTGATGACGGGCGTAGCATGTCCTGCTCCATCCAGCTTAGGTCGGCCTGCCCCGGCGCTTGGGCAAACAGCGTAGGGGCCAAGTCTTTAACGGCGGCTTGCCGCTGGGTTTGCAGCACTTCTATGACGGCCTGCACGTCTTCTAGATCCACAGCGCCATAGGGCCAGTCAGCGCGGCGCAGTTCGCTCACCGGCTCGGCAATTAGGGAGATGCCCGATACGCGGTCGTCGCCAAACTGCGAGAGATAATCGAGAACAACGAGTGCCCCCATCGACCAGCCCACCAGCACCGCATCCTGTAGATCTAGCGCTGTCAGCAGGCCCCGCAGGTCACGGGCTAGCTGTGGCACCGTGTACCCGTCTGCGGTCGCCTCAGAGCGACCATGCCCTCGCAGGTCATAAGCGATGCGCTGGCAGGGTAGGGTGGCAGCGGTTAGCTGCTTCTGAAAAAACTGCGAACTCATCCAGATGCCGTGGACAAAAACGACGGGACGCCCTGATCCGCTGGACTGGTAGTAGTGGCGGCAGTTGTTAACGGTCAGATAGTCCGATGTGGACGAATTGAATGCTGGTACAGATTGCTGACCCAAGAGTGGTTTAAACAGGGGCAGGGCTGGTAGCAGGCTAAGGAACTGGCGGCGATCCATGGGATTGACTGGGGAGATTGCTCTAGGGCTGTAACCTGCTTATCCTAACGCTGTTCAGCGCTGGCAGGCTTGCTTGATCACGGGCATTGCTGTGCCTGTCGCTGATGGCGCGATCGCACATAGAGAAACAGGGGCAGCGCTGAAGAAAGCCCCACCGAGAGATTCAAAACGATGACGGCCACCAGCCACCCAAAACTAGCGGTCCAGCAACGAGTCTCGGCTAGGTACGCCCAAAACACCACCGTCGAGATCAGTACGTCGGCGACGAAGAGCAGTGTCACTGGGTTATGCAGTGCCTCGACGAGCGTGTCACCCAGCGAGGGCTGTAGTAGACACTGAACGATGTAGTAAATCGGCAGGGTCGTGCCGAGCCCAAAGAGCAACATGTACGCTTTCTCGAGTGGCGTCTTTGCGGTGGAAGTGGGAGGAGGACTGGCGGGATTTTGCAGTGTCATGCTTTTCACAGGGCAAAGCCTGCTCGAAACGTCTTGCCCTAGTATGGAAAGCAGAGATAATTACAGCAATTACCTGTGAGGTAATCAAACATGTCCGCTGTCTTAGCGTCCTTTGGTGACCTGCTGCGCTACTGGCGACAGCAGCGAGGGGTCAGCCAGCTGGCTCTGTCGCTGACTAGCGATGTCTCGCAGCGCCACATCAGCTTTTTAGAATCGGGCCGGTCTCAGCCTAGCCGAGATATGGTGCTACGACTGGCAAAGATGCTGGACGTGCCACTGCGATCGCAAAATCAGCTCCTGACCGCCGCCGGGTTTGCCTCCATCTTCACTGAGCAGTCCCTCGATACGCCCGAGCTTGCCCCGGTCCGCCAAGCGATTGACTTCATGCTGCAACAGCAGGAGCCCTACCCGGCCATCGTCATGGACCAGTACTGGAATCAGATTGAAAGCAACGCTGCAGCCCAGCACCTGTTCGGACTGCTGATGCCGACCGAGGCATTGGCCGACTGTCTGGACGAGCACGGACGGCTCAACCTAATGAAGGCGACCCTGCATCCCAATGGACTACGTCGCACGATCGTGAACTGGCCTAATGTGGCAACCCAGCTGATCCACCGCGTCCACCGAGAGGCCGTTATGGCCGGAGAACAGTCGATGACGCAGACGCTATTCGAGCAGCTGATGGCTTATCCAGATGTGGCCGACTGTTGGCGGGTCACTACCGAGAGCCTGCAGCTGCCGCTGTTGACCGTGAGCTTTGTACAAGATCCTCACAGCTTTAGCTTCTTCACCACCATCACCACGCTAGGTACGCCCTACGACATCACACTGCAAGAGCTACGCATCGAATCTCTCTTTCCTGCGGATGAAATTACTATCCATCATATGCAAAACCTGGCTCAGTAATGCGGTGTTTTCTTTCAAAAGAAGGACGCAGGCGTCGGGTAGCGGCTGAAGAATGGAAAACACTCATCATGCCCCATCATGACTCCTGATATTGCTTTACAGGCCGCCGAGCAGATTGCACAACAGGTCTTTGGCTACGAGCAGCTACGACCGGGTCAGCGAGACGTCCTAGCCACCGTTCTAGCCGGACGTGACACGTTGGGTATTATGCCTACGGGCTCCGGCAAGTCCGCAATTTATCAGATTGCTGCCCTCCGCCTTCCCGGTCCTACAGTGGTCATATCGCCACTGATTGCCCTCCAGCAAGATCAGGTCCAGTACATTGCCGATCAAGAGATAGTGAAGGCCAGGGTCGTGAACTCAACACTGTCTTCTACCGAACGACAGGCCGTGTTTGAGGCATTGACTGAAGGAGAGCTGGAGTTCGTTTTTCTCGCACCGGAACAGCTCAGTAATGAGGACACCATTACAGCCTTACAACAGGCTAGACCCTCGCTTTTTGTTGTTGATGAAGCCCACTGTATCAGCCAATGGGGACACGATTTTCGGCCTGATTATCTACAGTTAGGAAGTGCGATCGCAGCCCTCGACCATCCCACTGTACTCGCCTTGACGGCGACCGCCTCACCCCCCGTACGCCAGGAGATTATTGACCAGCTCAATCTAGATAATCCGGTACAGGTCATTCAGGGATTTGACCGCCCGAACCTCGACCTGAGCGTTGATAAGTTCTACGACGTGATCGACAAGCTCCCAGCCTTGGTAGAATCCGTCACCCAGGCTGACCTACCCGGTATTGTATATGCGGCAACCCGCCAAGCTACCGAAGATATTGCAGAACACCTACAGGATGCTGGCATGCTGGCCGCAGCTTACCACGCAGGTATGAGCAGTCGCGATCGCGACGCCGTTCAGCACCAATTTATGGATAACGAGATTGATATTGTTGTTGCCACCACAGCCTTTGGTATGGGCATTGACAAGCCCGATGTACGGTTTGTGTTTCACCACGATATTCCCGGTACGGTAGACGCTTAC
>CAWUKV010000028.1:0-34040 GCA_963923025.1 uncultured bacterium | reverse complement strand
CAGCAGTGGTCGCCGGCCCCTTCAATCACGGCCTTGCCCTTAGAGTTACGCACAGCGAAGCGCTCACCCGCCTTGCCGCGAGCGTAGAGTACGCCGCCGGTTGAGCCGTATAGGCAGGTGTTACCGATAATTACATTCTCCGAGGGGTCGTACTGGCTGGCCTCACTGGGGCAAACGATGATTTCGCCGCCGTTCATGCCTTTGCCCACGTAGTCGTTGGCCTCACCCACGACGGTTAGGGTCATGCCCGCTAGGTTAAAGGCCCCAAAGCTCTGGCCGACGCTGCCGGTAAAGGTTAGGTCTAGGGCACCTTCGAAGCCGGTGTTGCCGTACTGTTGGGCAATGGCTCCCGACACCCGCGCGCCGACGCTGCGGTCGGTGTTGATAACCTTGAAGGTTTTGCTAACGGTGGACTGGTTAGCAATGGCCGCTGCAATCTCCGCATCCGCCAGAATCTCATCGTCTAGCACCGCACCGTTACTGTTCACGTTGCCGTGCTCCAGCCAGGAGCGGTCCGTGCGCGTATCCGGCAGGTCGGTCAGGCAGCTCAGGTCCAGCGACTGAGTTTTGGTAATGCCTGCACCGTCACGAGTGTTCAGCAGGTCGGCCCGACCGATGATGTCGTTCAGTGAGGTGTAGCCTAGCCGCGCCAGTAGAGATCGCACCTCTTCCGCCACGAAGATAAAGAAGTTCACCACGTGCTCCGGCATACCGACGAAGCGCTTGCGTAGCTCTTCGCGCTGGGTGGTGACGCCCACCGGGCAGCTGTTCATGTGGCAGACGCGGGCCATGATGCAGCCCTCGGCAATCATAGCGATGGTGCCAAAGCCGTATTGTTCAGCACCCATCAGTGCGCCCATGACCACATCCCAGCCGGTTTTGAGGCCACCGTCTACCCGCAGGAGAACGCGATCGCGCAGCTGCGTATCCATCAGCATCTTGTGCACTTCGGTCAGGCCCAGCTCCCAAGACACCCCGGCGTGCTTGATCGAGCTGAGGGGGGACGCGCCGGTACCGCCATCGTGGCCGGAGACCTGAATCACATCCGCATTGCCCTTGGCGACGCCTGCGGCAATGGTGCCAATGCCCACCTCGGCCACCAGCTTCACTGAAACGCCTGCCTTGGGGTTGATCTGGTGCAGGTCATAAATGAGCTGGGCCAAATCTTCGATGGAGTAAATGTCGTGGTGGGGTGGTGGAGAAATTAGCGTCACACCGGGCTTAGAGCGACGCAGGGAAGCGATGTACTCGCTCACCTTGCGACCGGGCAGCTGACCGCCTTCACCGGGCTTGGCGCCCTGGGCCATCTTGATTTCGATTTGCTTGGCGCTTATCAGGTACTCGGGCGTGACGCCAAAGCGACCCGAGGCCACCTGCTTAATAGCGGAGTTGGCGGTGTCGCCGTTCTTTAGACCCTTCAGGTTCGGGCGCGTGGGAGACTTACCGGTCTCGTCTACGTCGGTAAACGCCTTAAAGCGGATGGGGTCTTCGCCGCCTTCGCCAGAGTTGGACTTACCGCCGATGCGGTTCATGGCAATTGCCAGCGTTTCGTGAGCCTCGGGCGATAGGGCACCCAAAGACATGCCGCCGGTGCAGAAGCGTTGCATGATGCTCTCGACCGATTCCACCTGGTCAATGTCGATGGGCTCGCGATCGCTGTTGAAGTCCAGCAGGTCGCGCAGGGCCGTGACCGGGCGGTTATTGAGCTGTTCCATGTACAGCTCATAGTGGTCGTACTGCTTCTCGCGCACGGCCTTGTGCAGCAGCTTGCTCATCTGCGGGTTGTTCATGTGGTACTCACCCGAGGGGCGAGCCTGCACAAAGCCCATGTTTTGCAGCTTCTTGCCGGTTAGCTCGGGGAATGCCTTGCTGTGGAAGCGGATGGTCTCCTGGGCCAGTTCTGCCACGCTGAGGCCGCCTAGACGGGAGACGGTGTTCTTGAAGCCCAGGTCTACGAGGGACTGGCCAATGCCCACAGCTTCAAAAATCTGCGCGCCCTGGTAGCTGGTCAGCAGAGAGATGCCCATTTTGGACAAAATCTTCAGCAGGCCAGCATTCACGGCCTTGCGGTAGTTGGCCTGGGCTCCATTCAGGGTGGAGACTGGCAGCTTGCCCGTTTCCATCAGTTTTTGGGTCTTAGCATCAGCCCACCAGTGGCGGACGCTTTCTAGTGCCAGGTAGGGGCAGATGGCGCTGGCCCCATAGCCTACTAGGCAGGCAAAGTGATGGGTGCTCCAGCACTGGGCGGTGTCGGCAATAATCGACGCCCGCATGCGCAGCCCCGCCTGGATCAGGTGGTGGTGGACGGCACCGACGGCCAGCAGCGGGGGAATGTAGGTTTGGTCGGCAGTGGGCTGGGCGCGATCGCTCAGTACTAAAATCTCAGCTCCAGCCAGGACAGCGGTGACGGCCCGCTTGCACAGTGCTTTCACCGCATTCTCTAGCCCGTCGGGGCCGTCGCTGATGTTGTACAGCGTCGATAGCGTTTCCGTCGTAAAGTCGGACCCGCTGATCATCTTCAGCTCGTCGTCGTTGAGCACAGGGGACTCTAACTGCAAGCGACGGGCGTACTCGGGCTTTTCGTCTAGCAGGTTGCCGCGCTTACCCAGGTACATGCTCAGAGACATGACCAGTCGCTCCCGTAGGGGGTCGATGGGCGGGTTGGTCACCTGGGCGAACCGCTGCTTGAAGTAGTTGTAGAGCAAGTGGGGCTTGTCGGACAGCACGGCTAGGGGCGCATCGTTGCCCATGCAGTAGGTGGGCTCTTTGCCCTGGGCTGCCATGTCCTGAATGATCATGTCCAGGTCTTCGGCGGTATAGCCAAAGGCGGTCTGCTGGACCAGCAGCTCCTTCGCGCTCAGCTGGGCGGCCTCGTCAAAGAGCTGGGGAGAAATCTTTTGGTTATGGGCCTCTAGCCATTCACCGTAGGGCTGAGACTGAGCAACGCGCTGTTTCAGCTCCCAGTTGTGCAGAATCTCGTTGGTTTCAAAGTCCACAGCGATCATCTGACCCGGGCCAAGGCGACCCTTTTCGACAATTTCCTCGTCGGGCAGTTCGACCACGCCTGCTTCTGAGGAGACCACCAGATAGCCGCTCTTGGTTAGGGCGTAGCGAGCGGGACGCAGGCCATTGCGGTCCAGGGTTGCACCGACCTGGTGGCCATCGCTGAAGACCACCAGGGCAGGGCCGTCCCAGGGCTCTTGGATGCCAGCGTAATACTCGTAGTAGTTGGTGATTTCGGGATGATTAATCAGGTCGGGCTGGTTGTCGTAGGCCTCGGGCACCATCATCATCAAGGTTTGCACCGGGGTGCGGCCCGATCGCACCAGCAGCTCCATGACGCTGTCCAGGTTGGCAGAGTCGCTGGCGTTGACGTTCACAATTGGCTTGAGCTGGGCTAGGTCATCGCCCCAGACGTCGTGGGATAGCTCCGATTCGCGGGCCACCATCCAGTTGATGTTGCCGATCAGCGTGTTGATTTCACCGTTGTGACCCAGCAGGCGCATGGGGTGGGCCAGGGGCCATTTGGGTAGGGTGTTGGTGCTAAAGCGACGGTGGTAGACGGCGAAGTGGCTGATGTAGTCGGGGTTTTGCAGGTCCAGGTAGAACTCACCGAGGATCTGCGATCGCACCATCCCCTTATAAACAATCGTCTGCCCCGACAGCGAACACACATAAAAGTCCGCCAACGCCGCCGCTGTGGCTTCATCTGCATCCTGGGCCAGATTCCGCACCGTCAGCTCCCAACCGCGCCGTAGCAGAAACAGCTTTCGCTCCAAGGTCTCGGTGTCCAGGCCAGCAATCTTCACCAGCACCTGTTCAATCAGGGGTTGAAATTCTCTTGCTAGGGGACCCAGCGTGTCTGGGGCAACGGGAACCGAGCGAAAGCCAAGGAGTTCTACACCAGCTTCAGCAACCACCTTTTCAAACGCCTCACGGGCCAGCTTGGCTGCGCCCTCGTGGTTGGGCAAAAACACCATGCCCACACCCACTTCACCAGCGGTCAGTGTCCCTTTGCCTTGCTCGTCGGCCCAAGCTTGCAGCACTGTCCAGGGCATCGCCGTCATAACACCGGCACCATCACCTGAGTCTTGGTCCGCACAGCAGCCGCCTCGGTGCTCCATGCAGCCCAACGCGGTTAGCGCATCCGTTACTAGCCTGTGACTGGCCTGTCCTTTCTGATCGGCAATAAAGCCCACACCGCACGCGTCGCGTTCTTCCATCAGCCAGCTCGGTGCAAACGGTTCTGACTGGGCCTGAGGCCAGTCAGAGGGGTTAACAGCGTGGTCGGTGCGGTTGGTGTTGCCCATAGTTGTGATCGGGATGCTCGTAAAGGTTGGTTGTGAGTGTTCGTTACAAAATCTTGATGGCTAGTCGTCCTAGCGTCCAAGACGGGTCAAGATAGATATCTATCGATGAGTTTGATAATGGGTGTTCTAGCGAGAGAGTGAAGATTCAGTATCTATTAGGTTGTCAAACGCTTAGCGCTTGACGCAGCCATCTAAAATGTTCTAAATAAAAGACGGTCTGATGTTGTTACAGCCTGATATTGTTACAGCGCTTATGCCGTCCACGAGCATCCTAGAGTGGGCACCCAGAACTAGAATCTATCGTGAGGACGTTGTAACAAGGCTTACGCAAACACGCATGAGCCCGTACATGCTGTCAGACTTAGCGTTGGCTGGGCCGGGGTAGAGGCCCACTACGTCAGCGTCTCTCAATATTTAGGAAGGCAGATGGACTTCATCGAGGAGCCCTGGGTGCTAATCGTTGACCATTGAAACAGCGGTATATGCTGAGACCACGCTGTTTCAGGTCAGCAGCGTGGATCGACATTCTATGAGTTCCGCTTAAATCAAGTCAAGCAGCGAATGTTACAGAAAGGATGGCTGTTATAAGCAATGTTGACAGCATTTTTCGCCACGCGCTGTTACGAACGATGTTCTTAGTCTAGATCGAATTCTGGCTAGCTGGTGGTGTTGCTCGCGCTGGCGGAGTCTGAGGCAAAGCTCAGATTCCGCCAGATGAAGAATCTACACGACCCTCCTGACACTATTTGATCGACGCGGCAAAGTAGAGAAGGTCTAAGCGTCCTCTGTCGGAGGTCTGATTGAGTAAACCGTCGTCGCTGTGGCACCGCCGGGTGTCTAGAAGTTGGCTATACAAAAGGGGGCTACACGGGAAGGGGCTGTTGCGATCGCGATCTCGCCTTACCCTTCTTACTATCTTTAGCTGGGTCTTCGCCGTATTTGTTTGGACGCGCCTGCCCGCCTTTGCGCCCAACTTACCCACCGTTATCGGTAGTGCCCTGCCCCAGTCGGCCCAGGCCCTGGACCTCGACCAGCTCGACACCACCAGTGGCCCGCAGCTTCGCCTCAACGGACGCCTGGTAGAAGGGGCCTGGCAGGTGCGGTCTGACAGTATTGGCATTGCCGATAGCGCCCTGATGCAGCAGTTCGGTTTTGACCTGCTCAATACCAATCAGCCCGATCGTCAGCCGCTGGACTACTACGCCTCCAGTAGTGCCGCTCCGGTGACCGTCCCCGCCTGGGTGTCGGACAATCGCCGCTACCTGGACGCCATGCCGCTGATCGACCGACTGGCCTGGCAGGTCAAGGCTAGCGGTCCGATTCTAGAAATCAACACGCCTGCCGCAGAGATTGCCACCATTCGCCATGGTCGCCAAACCTGGGGCGACCGACTGGTCTTAGATGTCAATCAGGCCGCGCCCTGGCAGGTGAGCGAAACCGCAGGCAGCATCACGGTTACTGTTGACGCAGCCCTAGCCCCTGGCCTATCAGAAGACACCGAGTTTGTGACCCGACCTGGCACCGCGCTCCGGTCCCTCTCCGTCAACCGTGCTGCTCAGCGCACCACGCTCACCATTAATGTGGCGGCAGGTATTCACTGCCATACCTGGGCACTTTCCGGTCCCCATCGCCTGGTCGTTGACCTCCGCCCCGATGCCTTGCAAGAACGAGATATTGCCTGGGCGGAAGGCGTGCAGTGGCAGCAGCGCTACTTCGCGGTGGGCGCGGCCAACTTTCCGGTTTATTCCCTGACCTTCAGGCCCAGCGTCGATACGCCCCTGATCCCGATCTGGACTAGCCCCACCAGCGCTAGCGGCATCAGCCCCCTGCTGACGATGGCCCACCAGTGGAATGCGGCAGCAGCCATCAACGGTGGATTTTTTAATCGCAATAACCAGCACCCCTTGGGAGCGGTACGTCATGAGGGGAATTGGATCTCAGGGCCGATTCTAAATCGAGGTGCGATCGCATGGAACGATCGGGGCCAGTATGTCATGGATCGGCTAGCGCTGACCGAAGTGGTGGTGGCCAACGGCCAAACCTTCCCCATTCTTGCCCTCAACAGCGGCTACGTGCAGGCAGGCATTGCCCGCTACACCAACGCCTGGGCACCAACCTACACCCCCCTAGTCGATAACGAAGTGGTTGTCACTGTGCAAAACCAGCAGGTCACCGCCCAGCAGACCCTGGGTACTGCCGGTACCGGTCAGGTTGCGATTCCCGCAGACGGCTATATCCTGACGCTGCGGTCTTTTTCTACAGCGGCCCGCTCGTTCCCAACCGGCACTCCTGTCATTTTCTCCGCTCAAACCCAGCCCGCTAGTTTTGAGCAGTACCCCCACACCCTGGGCGCGGGCCCGCTGCTGGTGAAGCAAGGGCGAATTGTGCTTGACGCTCCGGGGGAAGGCTTTAGTACTAACTTCATTCAAGGTGCGGCCCCCCGCAGCGCCCTGGGCATTACTGCCGATGGCCGCTGGATGCTGGTGTCGGTGCAAAGCCGCATTGGTGGTCGCGGCCCAAATCTGTCTGAGATGGCTGAGCTAATGCGTCGTCTTGGGGCAGTGGATGCCCTGAACCTAGACGGCGGTAGCTCCACTAGCCTGTATCTCAACGGTCAGCTGCTCAACCGCTCACCCCGCACCGCAGCCCGCATCAACAACGCGCTGGGGTTGTTTTTGCAGCCGCCCACAACATCCGTATCGATACCCAGGGGCTAAGCGCTTCATGTTCGCTAGGTAATACATCAAGCCTGGGTTTAGATTTGGATTTCGGTAGCAATACTGCTGTTAACGCAATAAACACACTTGTTAGAATCGTGGTCGCCAAGCGAACTGTGTATCACTTTTGACACTGGTACGCCGTCTGTTGAAATGGGCTTGACCTTGCTCGAATAGATGATCCCCGATACCAAATCGTCGGGGGCTTCGTGTCAAAATGTTGCTACTTTGGGCGATATAGAGGCGCTGGCCGTCTACTAACCAGTTACGCAGCCGTGGCTGTGATAGCGATCATCGTCGCAACAGCTGGTGAGTTTCTAAAGTTAGGCAAAAGGTTCTACAAACAGTATTTCCATTCCGTTCGCCCACCATTTGAAAAACCCATCCGGACGCAGTTCCTCACCGATGCGTCCTACCTACAGGAGAAAACACCGTGGTACAAGCTAAGGAACGTCCCGCCAGCGCAATGCCTAGCCTTGAGAAGGATACGTCTAAAACCGACCAGCGCCCCTGGGGCTCCTACACCGTTCTCGAAGAGGGCCAGGGCTATAAGATTAAGCGCATCGAAGTGAAGCCTGGTCATCGCCTCAGCCTGCAAATGCACCACCACCGCAGCGAGCATTGGATCGTCGTATCTGGCACCGCCAAGGTCACCTGCGACGGCAAAGAAACTTTGCTGTGCAGCAATCAGTCCACCTACGTCCCGGCGTGTAGCTCTCATCGTCTAGAGAACGCGGGCGTCATTCCCTTGGTGCTAATCGAAGTACAGAACGGCGAGTACCTGGGCGAAGACGATATCATCCGCTTCCAAGACGACTACGCCCGCACTGACAAGACTGCCAAATAGTCACCAGTGACCACTATCCGCGCAATCCTGATCCCCGCTTTGGAAGCACAATTTCCAGAGCGGGGATTGCGTTTTGGGGGAGATCGAGGCGCGATGGCGACCTTTCCAGCGCAGCACCCCAGCGTGGGCGACATTACGATCTGGGATGACGGGGATGAAGCTACGATAGAAATTGGCAAAATCACCCACGGACACTTCAATCCCTACGCCCCGGAATGGTCCGACGAAGCGGTGGCCGAAGCCGTCACTGAGATGGTGCTCGAGTTTCTTGAGGAAGTTTTTTGCGATCGCGTCCTTTTCCACGTAGACAAGGGACGTAAATCAGGCGGCTGGCAGGTATTTGACCATTCCGTTAGCAGTGCGGCCGAGGACAATACGAAAGATTTCTTTGTCTGGTCAGGTCCCCTCAGCGCTTGACCGTACCCTTCCCGCCCGTGCGGCAGTCCCAATGCCTCGCCAATTCCCAATTGACAATAATTCCTCATCGTTGCTAGCATTGTAAGCCTGTGCAAATTCAATCCACACCAATTGTTTAACCGTCTTCACTGATGCCGACTATCCAGCAGCTCATTCGTACTGAGCGAAACAGCGCCAAGAAAAAGACCAAGTCTCCTGCCCTAAAGAGCTGCCCGCAGCGTCGCGGTGTCTGCACTAGGGTTTACACCACCACGCCTAAGAAGCCGAACTCGGCCCTGCGTAAGGTGGCTAGGGTGCGTCTAACGTCTGGATTTGAGGTAACGGCCTATATCCCCGGCATCGGCCACAACCTGCAAGAGCACTCTGTGGTCATGATTCGCGGCGGTCGTGTGAAAGACCTGCCTGGTGTGCGTTATCACATCATTCGCGGCACGCTCGATACCGCAGGTGTGAAGGATCGGCGTCAGGGCCGCTCCAAGTACGGCGCGAAAAAGCCGAAAGAATAAGTCTTCTGGGCACGAAATTGTATCTCCGTTGACTCTCTAGGAGTCTGAACCGAGCGGACTGCAATTTCTACCGCCCAATACTGTACCTGTCTGTCTTACTCAAACCTCCCATTCTAAGGTCAGCTTATGTCTCGTCGTACTAGCGCTCAAAAGCGCGAGGTTCCACCCGATTCGGTTTACAACAGCCGCTTGGTCAGCATGATGGTTCGCCGCATTATGGAAAGCGGCAAAAAGTCTCTGGCCCTACGGATCGTCTACGATGCCTTCAAAATTATTGAAGAGCGCTCCGGCGGTGACCCGCTAGAAGTTTTTGAAAACGCTGTTCGCAACACCACGCCCTTGGTCGAGGTCAAGGCCCGCCGAGTTGGCGGTGCCACCTATCAGGTCCCGATGGAAGTGCGTCCTGGTCGCGGCACGGCCCTCTCCCTCCGCTGGATTACTCAGTTCTCCCGCAATCGCGGCGGCAAGACCATGGCCATTCGCCTAGCCAATGAGCTGATGGACGCTGCCAATGAAACCGGCGGTGCCGTCCGTAAGCGTGAAGAAACCCACCGCATGGCCGAAGCCAACAAAGCCTTCGCTCACTACCGTTACTAGGTCGGTTTTTACTAAGCTGGCCGAACCATCAACCGTAGTTGTTGATGCCTCACCTGGCGTCTAAAATTTTCACAGGGGTCTGAGGTTGCTCAGCCCCTTTTGTGATGCTCCATACAGGAGACCTGAATATGCCACGCACGACCCCCCTCGAACGTACCAGAAATATTGGCATTGCTGCCCACATTGACGCGGGCAAGACGACTACGACTGAGCGGATTCTGTTCTACTCCGGTGTGGTTCACAAAATTGGTGAGGTTCACGACGGTAATGCCGTTACCGACTGGATGGATCAGGAGCGGGAGCGCGGCATCACCATTACGGCAGCAGCTATCAGTACAACCTGGCGCGATCACCAGATCAACATTATTGACACCCCCGGCCACGTCGATTTCACCATTGAGGTGGAGCGCTCCATGCGTGTGCTGGACGGGGTGATTGCGGTCTTCGACTCGGTTGGCGGCGTACAGCCACAGTCCGAAACCGTGTGGCGTCAGGCCAATCGTTACCACGTGCCGCGCATTGCCTTTGTCAACAAGATGGACCGCACGGGCGCAGACTTCCTCAAGGTCTACAACCAGGTGCGCGATCGCCTTAAGGCTAATGCCGTCCCCATCCAAATTCCTATTGGTGCGGAAGGTGAGTTCTCCGGTGTGGTGGACCTGGTGAAGATGAAAGCCTACATCTATACCAACGACTTGGGTACCGACATTCAAGAGACTGACATCCCGGATAGCGTCAAAGATCAGGCTGACGAATATCGCACCGTTCTAATCGAAGCCGTGGCCGAAAGCGACGACGACCTGATGGAGGCTTACCTAGAGAGCGAAACGCTGACCGACGAGCAGATCATGATCGGCCTACGACGGGGCACCGTCACCGGTAAGCTGGTTCCCATGCTCTGCGGTTCAGCCTTCAAGAACAAAGGTGTACAGCTCTTGTTGGATGCCATCGTCGACTACCTGCCATCACCGCTAGAGGTGCCTGCGATTCAAGGTATTCTCCCTGATGGAGAGACCGGTGAGCGACCTGCGGACGATGAAGAACCGCTGGCGGCGCTGGCCTTCAAAATCATGTCCGATCCCTACGGACGACTCACCTTCATTCGCATGTACTCTGGCGTGCTGAAGAAAGGCAGCTACGTCTACAACGCAACTAAGGATAAAAAAGAGCGCATCTCTCGTCTAATCGTCCTAAAAGCCGATGACCGCATTGAGGTGGACGAGCTGCGGGCAGGAGACCTGGGCGCGGTGCTGGGCCTAAAAGACACCACAACTGGAGATACGATTTGCGATTTGGAGAATCCGATCATTCTCGAATCGCTGTTCATCCCCGAGCCGGTGATCTCCATGGCAGTGGAACCCAAGACTAAGCAGGACATGGACAAGCTTTCTAAAGCGATGCAGGCTCTGTCCGAAGAAGACCCCACCTTCCGCGTTACCACCGATCCGGAGACCAACCAGACGGTGATCGCGGGGATGGGCGAACTGCACCTCGACATTCTCGTTGATCGCATGAAGCGAGAGTTTAACGTCGAGGCTAACATTGGTGCGCCGCAGGTGGCGTACCGCGAAACCATCCGCAAGCCCGTCAACGCCGAAGCGAAGTTTGTTCGCCAAAGCGGCGGTAAAGGGCAGTATGGTCACGTCGTGATCGACGTTGAACCGGGTGAGCCCGGCAGCGGTTTTGAGTTCGTCTCTAAAATCGTTGGCGGCACCATTCCGAAAGAGTTCATTGGCCCTGCGGAAGCAGGCATGAAAGAGAAGTGCGAATCTGGTATCCTAGCTGGGTATCCCGTTATCGATCTGAAAGTCACGCTGGTAGACGGTTCCTACCACGATGTTGACTCTTCGGAGATGGCGTTCAAGATCGCAGGCTCGATGGCTATTCAAGACGCGGTCATGAAAGCCTCTCCGGCGCTGTTAGAGCCAATGATGAAGGTCGAAGTGGAGGCTCCTGAAGAATTTTTGGGAGACGTCATGGGAGACCTCAACTCCCGTCGAGGTCACATCGAAGGGATGGGCTCTGAAGGCGGAACTGCCAAGGTCACGGCTAACGTGCCGCTGGCAGCGATGTTTGGCTATGCCACGGACATTCGTTCTAAAACGCAGGGTCGCGGCATATTTTCTATGGAATTCAGCAAGTACGAGGAAGTCCCCCGTAACGTTGCTGAGGCAATCATCGCAAAAAACAAAGGGAACGCATAAGTAGTTAGGGACACGTTAAAACATGGCACGCGAAAAATTTGAAAGAAGCAAACCCCACGTCAACATTGGCACTATCGGCCACGTTGACCACGGTAAAACCACGCTGACAGCCGCCATCACTATGGCCCTGGCTGCCGCCGGTAGCGCCAAAGCTCGTAAGTATGACGAGATTGACGCTGCCCCCGAAGAAAAGGCACGCGGTATCACGATCAACACCGCTCACGTGGAGTACGAGACTGAGACTCGCCACTACGCCCACGTAGACTGCCCCGGTCACGCGGACTATGTGAAGAACATGATCACTGGCGCAGCCCAAATGGACGGCGCAATTCTGGTCTGTTCTGCGGCTGACGGCCCCATGCCTCAGACTCGTGAGCACATTCTGCTGGCAAAGCAGGTTGGTGTACCTAACATTGTGGTCTTCCTGAACAAGCAAGACCAGGTGGATGACGAAGAGCTGCTGGAACTGGTTGAGCTAGAAGTGCGTGAGCTGCTCAGCTCCTACGACTTCCCCGGCGACGACATTCCCGTGGTTGCAGGTTCTGCGCTAATGGCGGTTGAAGCTCTGACGGCTAAGGGTGACATCGGTCGTGGTGATGACGAGTGGGTCGACAAGATTCTGAGCCTGATGGATCAGGTGGATGAGTACATCCCCACCCCTGAGCGCGACGTTGACAAGCCCTTCCTGATGGCGGTTGAGGACGTCTTCTCCATTACGGGTCGTGGCACGGTAGCCACCGGTCGTATTGAGCGTGGCGTTGTCAAAGTGGGCGAAACCATCGAAATCGTTGGTATTCGTGACACCAACAGCACCACTGTAACCGGTGTTGAAATGTTCCAGAAGACCCTAGACCAGGGTATGGCTGGCGACAACGTGGGCGTACTGCTTCGTGGTGTTCAGAAGGCTGATATCGAGCGCGGCATGGTACTTGCAAAGCCCGGTAGCATTACCCCTCACACTAAGTTCGAATCTGAGGTTTACATTCTGACTAAAGAAGAAGGTGGTCGTCACACCCCGTTCTTCTCGGGTTACAAGCCTCAGTTCTACGTGCGGACAACCGACGTAACCGGCACCATCGACAGCTTCACCGCTGACGACGGCAGCACTGCTGAAATGGTCATGCCCGGTGACCGCATCAAGATGAACGTTTCCCTGATCAACCCCGTTGCGATTGAGCAAGGCATGCGCTTTGCGATTCGTGAAGGTGGTCGTACCGTGGGTGCAGGCGTTGTATCTAAGATTGTTGAGTAATCTCATCGATCGATAGTTTCGATAACTTGCATTGGTGGGGGTTAGCTTGAGGCTGATCCCCATCGATCTCTGAACCTTGATAACTGAAGAACCGTAAATTCGATGGCTACCATCCAACAGCAAAAGATTCGCATCCGCCTCAAAGCCTTTGACCGGCGCTTGCTCGACACCTCCTGCGAAAAGATTGTGGATACTGCTAACCGCACTAACGCTGCAGCGGTTGGCCCGATTCCCCTACCCACAAAAAGAAAGATTTACTGCGTGCTGCGTTCCCCTCACGTGAACAAAGACTCCCGTGAGCACTTTGAGACACGCACCCACCGCCGCATCATTGATATTTACCAGCCGTCTTCTAAAACCATTGACGCACTGATGAAGCTGGATCTGCCTGCGGGTGTAGACATTGAAGTGAAGCTCTAGCGTATTCCTTCCCTTTGATGGGGGTCCCGGACGGCGCATCATCCGTTTGCATGGGTTAGAATAGCGATATCGACGCTTTGCAAGGAAGATGGACTCTGCTGTAGCTGTTCGGGAGCTTCCCCTATTTCCACTGCCGGAGCTGGTTCTCTTTCCAGGTCGACGGCTACCGCTACATATCTTTGAGTTCCGTTATCGCATCATGATGAATACGATCTTGCAGAGCGATCGCAAGTTCGGCATTCTCATGGTGGATCCCAACGATGGCGAAGTAGCCCGTATTGGCTGCTCTGCTGAAATTATTCACTACCAACGCCTGCCCGATGACCGCATGAAGGTTTTGACCGTAGGCCAGCAGCGTTTCAGAGTGCTGGACTACGTGCGCGAGAAGCCCTATCGGGTCGGTCTGGTGGAGTGGATTGATGACCAGCCCAGCCAGGTTGACCTGAACCCGCTAGCAACTGAGGTGGGACAGCTCCTTCGCGACGTGGTGAGTTTGTCCGCCAAACTCACCAGCCAAGATATTGATTTCCCCGAGAGCATTCCTGAGGTGCCGCAAGATCTTTCCTACTGGGTTGCCAGTACGCTCTACGGTGTAGCCAATGAGCAGCAGTCCTTGCTCGAAATGCGCGATACCGCAGATCGCTTAGAGCGTGAGGTTGAGATTCTGACCTCTACCCGAAATCATTTGGCGGCCCGTACAGCGCTTAAGGATGTGCTGGAGTAGGTCAGCTGGGTTGGCTTATGCGCCTCAGTCCCGCTTACACGCTTCTGTCTGAATTAAGTCATAGCTGCCAAAGCACTTTAGCGTCTCGGTACAGTTTTGTAAGAGCTGTAACGCTGCTTGTGTTTGTGGGTTTTCTAAGCTGGCCTCAATATCGACAAAGAATAAATAGTCACCCAATGTCCGCTTCGTCGGTCGAGACTCAATGCGGCTCATGTTGATGTTCTGGGTTGCAAACAGCTGTAACGGCTTCAGCAATGCGCCGGGTGTGTTCGTGGGTAGACCAAAGGCAATCGACGTATGGTTGCCTTGTACGGTCTGCTGCGGACTCAAGACCCAAAACCGGGTGCAGTTGTCGGGCCAGTCGTTGATGGGGTGGGCGAGTACTGGCAGCTGATGCATCTGGGCTGCCCGCAGCGAGGAGATGGTGGCAACCGTGGGCTGGTCCGGTAAATATTTCAGCCCCTCTGTTGTGGAGTTGATGGCCCTGAGCTGAGCTTGTGGCAAGGACTGCTCCAGCCAATTTTGACACTGGGCTAATGCCTGTGGGTGGGAATAAACCGTCTTGATATGGGTCAGGTCCGCAGCGGTCGAAACCAGCGCATGGTGAATGGGGAGAACTAGCGCCTGCTGGATTTGTAGCGTGTCGGCCTGCCATAGGGTGTCGAGGGTTTCGGCAACGCTGCCACCGATGGAGTTTTCTACGGGCACTACGCAGACGTCCGCTTCGCCATTGGCAGTGGCCTGGATGGTGGTGGAAATACTGGGGAAGGGTAGGAGCCGATAGTCAGGGACGTTGCGCCAGCGGGCGTAGGTTTCGGCGGCCAGCTCAGAGTAGGTGCCGTGCGGGCCAAGGTATGCGATCGCAATCATCAACTTTGGGTGATAACCTTCAGGAAACCTCTCCTTTAGGATAGGTGCAAAGCTACCGTAAATCCCCGGCTTCTGGGCGACGGTCGGCAGGGTAGAAGTGTTAGATTAGTACAAAGGTCAGTAAAAGTACCTGTCGCCTACATTAACGCTTCACGGTCTGCCGCTTCATGGTTTGCTTCACCGCATCGCAATCCGTTCGTCTTTCGGTTCCCTCGCTACAGGTCCCGATCCAAGACTACCTGGCTGTGCCGGAGCGCTTGGTCTATGCCTTGGTTGACCCCTCCCGCGTCGAGCAGATCAGCCATGACATCTTTCGGCTGAACCTACGGCCCTTCAACTTCTTAATGCTGACCCTAGAGCCCGTGTCAGATATGCAGGTCTACTGGTCCGATGGCAGTGTTCATATCGATTCGGATACCTGCTGGCTCAAGGGGCAACCGGCGTTAAACCAGCACTTTGCCTTTGGTCTGAGGGGCGTGCTTAAACCTGAGACAGAGGGAGATGTTACCTACCTCACGGGTCAGGCTAATCTTCAGGTCACCCTAGATTTGCCCATGTCGTTTCGGCTAACGCCGGTTGCACTCATTCAACGAACTGGCAGCGGTATTCTCAACGGCATTCTCAAGACGATGAAGCAGCGGTTACTTAATCGTTTGGTTGACGACTACCGTACCTGGGCATTGCAGCCTGCGGCAGTATCCGCCGTGCGGCGCTAGCTTTTGGCTAATAGAGCAAATATTAGATCTATACCTCAAGCGACAGCTGCTTGACACGGCAGGGCGCAAACGACTGCCGGTGCTGACGAGTGGGTCCCAGTTTTAGCAGTGCCTCGCGGTGTTTTTTACTGCCGTAGCCCTTATTCGAAGCCAGGTCATAGTCAGGATAGTGCCGGTCTAGACGGACAATCAGCTCGTCACGCCAGACCTTGGCGAGGATACTCGCAGCTGCGATCGCAACCGACCGAGAATCCCCCTTTACCCAGGTTTCTTGCGCCATCGATAAATTGGGAACCGGTTGATTCCCATCTACCAGGCATAACGTTGGAGCAGGCGACAGCCGGACGATGGCTCGCCGCATGGCTAGCAGCGACGCATGCAGAATATTGATGCGGTCAATTTCCCAGACCGTTGCGTAGGCCACTTGAGCTGCGGTCGCCTGTTCCCGGATTTGGGTTGCCAGGACGGTGCGCTGCTTGGCGGTCAGCTTTTTGCTGTCTGTGACGCCTGCGTTTGCCAGCTGCTTTTCCTCAGCCGGTAGCAGAATCACCGCAGCCGCAACGACAGGACCAAACAACGCCCCACGACCGACCTCATCAACGCCAGCAATCAGCTGTCCCACGCAGTTATTAGACCTGACTCAGAAGATTACCCTGGCTCAGACCGCTAAGACGCGGAGGAGCGCCGCCGCCGCCGCCGTCGGGGCGCTGCTGAAACCGGCTCTTTCTCTTCGGCAGTGTCTTCCTCGTCGGATGCCGTCTCCTGAGCCTCCAGTTCAGACGGAGCCTCAGCGGTATCAGACTTCTTCACAAGCTTGGGCTTGGCAGGGCGTCCGGACGGGGTCTTCTCCTCAGCTTCCTTGCTCTCTGTTTCAGATTCGTCGGCTGAGGGCGTCGCTACGTCATCCTGAGGCGCGTCTTCTAGGGCCGCGGCCTCACCCGGTAAAACCACCGTAATCAGCGTATTCTTGGGGTCCTCTGGCGTTTTCTCACTTATCACCAAGGGGGAAACGCCCATCTCGGCATAGACGCGCTGTTCGTCCGGCGTCATCTCGACCACAATCTTTTCAGGGGGCGTTTCTGGCTTGCGGCTGCGGCTGCGGCTACGCTTCTTGCTAGCGGTGTCCTCCTGCGGCTCGGGGGTCGTCTCGACAGCAGGACTGGTATCAACCGCCTTGGCTTCGCGCGCAGCGGGTTCTCGGTTGGAATCGCGGTCTCTGCCGTTATCACGCTCTCGGTTGGAGTCGCGATCTCGACCATTCCTGGACGATCGGCTGGGGGGGGCATCGCCATTGCTGCCGCCCCGGCGACGGCGACGACGGCTACCGCCCCGCCCATTGGATTTTTCCCCGCTTTGATAGTCGGGGTGATTGAGCAGGTCCAATGCCTGCAAGTTCTGATAAGCCGGTTCTGGCGTAGAAACGCTGCTGCTACTGCTGTTACGGCTACTGCGACCACCGCGACTGGAAGAGCGGTGACTAGTTGGGGTACGTTCCAGCGATAGCGCCTCGGGCTCTTCCCCGGGCATTTGGGCGACGTGACCCAAGCCTCCGCAAGTGGGGCAGGGTCGCCCAAATAGTTCATAAATGTTTTGGCCTTGCCGCTTTCGGGTTAGCTCGACCAAACCCAGTTCAGACAGTTGAGAAATTTGTGGCCTTGCCTTATCGGCCTTGAGTGCCCGCTCAAACTGCTCTAACACATGCTTTTTGTCACGGAAGGAGTCCATGTCAATGAAGTCCACCACGATGACGCCCGCAATATTCCGCAGGCGGAGCTGACGAGCAATTTCAATTGCCGCCTCGCAGTTGGTCCATAGCACCGTTTCTCGGGCTGTTGCGGAACGGGTGAAGGATCCAGAGTTGACGTCAATCACCGTCAGGGCTTCCGTCGGCTCAATGATGATGTAGCCGCCCGAGGGCAAATCTACTCGGGGCTTCAGCGCCTCACGGATGGCCGCGTTAACGCGGAAATACTCTAAAACCGGCGTCGAATCGCGATGCTGATCGACTAAAACGCCAGAGGGAACCCGGTCTTCTTCACTCCAGTTGGAGAGCTGCTGCTTAATGCGCTGCGTGCCTGACTGTGAGTCAGCGACGATTCGGTTGACATCTGAGGTATAAGCATCGCGTAGAACCCGCTGCACAAAATCGTTATCTCGGTTGAGCAGGGCTGGGGGACGAGTCGTCTGCGCCTCTTCTTGGATTGAATCCCAGCTTTTCTTCAGCGACTCCAGGTCTTCGATAATGCTATCTTCGGAGACGCCTTCAGCCTCAGTCCGAACCAATAGGCCCATACCGGGCGGTTTGATCAGAATGCCGAGCGCCCGCAAGCGATGCCGTTCCTCCTCGTTGTTGATACGGCGGGATAGGTTCACCCCTCGACCGTAGGGCATTAGCACTAGATAGCGACCCGGCAAGGTAATCTTGCCAGTCAGACGCGGCCCTTTGTTGCCCGTCGGCTCTTTCATGACCTGAACCAGGACCTTCTGATTCGGTGCAACCAGCTCGGTAATGGAGCCAGCCATGCGTTTGAGCTTTAGCGGACCCAAATCGGCGGCATGCAGAAAGCCGTTACGCTCGTTGTCGCCCAGATTCACAAAGGCAGCATCGATACCAGGCAGAACGTTTTCTACCGAGCCCAGGTAAATGTCACTGACCTGATAGCTGCCAGTGGCAACGATAAGTTCTTGAATCTGATCCTCAGAAAAAACGGCAGCCGTCCGATGCTGCTCGGCAATCACAATTTGCTTAGGCATTCAATTTCCTCTAAAGCCTATAGACCCGCAGCCGACCCTTGCATCTCTTGCCGGTGTGGGTGGGTGAGTAATACTGTCTGGGTCCGCCCTACAAGGTTCACCCCTCAAGGTTCACTCTCTGGGGACTGTATCTTAAAGGCGGGAAAGCCGAACTTGAGCTCAGGCGCAAAGGGGTCTGCCAACGCGGCACTACAGCCCAAATTTGACTTAGGTGGTTATTAACTCTGACGGTCAGCGGCTGCATTCAATCGAAATTAAACAAGTGCAGCTGTATGATTCCAAAGATTTGGGGCTCCAGGGTTAGAGCCATACCAAATGATGTACTAGATGCGGTCTTAATCGCCAGGAGTGTCACGGCCTGACAGATAAGCTCAAGCGACCTAAGCTCAACATCGGTTCTGGAGATCACAACGTCAACCCCTAATCAGACAGCAAGCGAGGCTGTGAGCAGGGCTTGGGCGACTTTCAGAGTACTTGAACCTGAGAAGCGTTCCGTCTCAGTGCAAAGCACGGCACGTACTCGTGGGCTTTGCTGAAAAGTTCCGACAGAAGCGATATCTAAATCAGCACTCGCTGCAGACTGAATTCAAATAGGATTGTCGGCGGCTTTTTACGTTGGCTTCTGTTGTGATGCATTATAAGCCCAAGGCAGGACAACTGCCTAGCAACTTGCCTCACTTTCTATCACATTTTTTGTAAAAGTTGCCAACTAAAATCCATAAAAGATAGAAAATCAACTGTATTCAATCCGGGTATTCCCTGCCCTCCAATCGGTCTATGGCAGAGCGCTACTCCGCTATGGCAAGGCGTTTAGATGCGATTAATTGTGTTAAGTATTTGAAAAATAATCGATATTTTGATTTCAAAGTATAGCTAGCGTTACACCGATGAGATTTCACTGCGTTTAAACATACCTACGAGAAACATAGAAACATATCTAGGATGGGTCACTTTGCTTGAGCCTCCCAGTATTGCTGTTCGTTCGGCGGCATCATCAGACGTCAGTGCTTCAGGTTTCAATGTCGAGAACTGGCCGCAGTCCCGTGACGAATGCACGGCGCACAAACTTACGACGCACATATTACTGTACTCGTCTTAGCCAGCGTCCTGGTGCCCCAAGGCAGCGTCCTACAGACCAATGCCCCTGGCTGAAACTTCAGCCAGGGGCATTGACTATCTTGCGGCCCTATCGCTAGCTAGGATGCGGCACCCACCGTCGCGGGTAGCTTCAAGTCCTTTTCGACTGCGGTATCTAGCGGCTGTAGCATGACAACCACCATGGGGTACTGCTTGGGTAGCTCGCGCCGCACAAACCGACGCAACTCTTCCTCCATGCGCGATCGCAGGCCGACCCAGTCCACAACCGGCTTCCGGCTAGACTTATCGACCACTTCCTTGAATCGGGTTCGCAGGGCCTCTTCTAGGACGCGGTGGAGGTTGCGCTCCCACTGCTCCTGGGTAGCAGCTGTGACAACACCGCGCAGGGTAACAACGGGCTTCGTTATCAGCTTGCCATTGCCATCTACCGTGGCTGCGATCGTGAAGATGCCATCCTCGGCCAGCTGTTGACGCTCTTTGAGCACCGCCCGCTCGACAATGCCATCTCGGGAAGAATCCACCAGCTCAATGCCAGAGGGCACCTTCTGATCGCCGATGCGAATAGAATTTTCAGTGATTTCAACCACGTCACCGTTGTCGATAATCACCATGTTTTCAGCTGGAATACCCATGCTCTGGGCGGTTTGAGAATGCTTCACCAGCATGCGGTGCTCACCGTGGACCGGCAGGAAGAACTTAGGCCGGGTCATGGCAATCATCAGCTTCTGGTCTTCTTGTGCGCCGTGACCGGAGACGTGCAGGCCCTTGCCCTTGCCGTAGACAACCTTCGCCCCGCTCATCATCAGCTTGTCGATGGTGTTCACCACGGCGATGGTGTTACCCGGAATCGGGTGGGCTGAGAAAATGACGGTGTCGCCCTCGCGAATGCGAATCTGACGGTGGGAACCGTTGGCAATGCGAGTGGTGGCGGCCATCGGCTCACCCTGAGAGCCCGTCATCAGAATCATCACCTTATTGTCAGGTGTGTTGCTGAGCTGGTTGAGCGGTTTGAACAGACTATCAGGGCATTTGATGTAGCCCAGCGTGCGGGCGTGGTCGATGACGTTCAGCATCGAGCGACCCACCGTGAAGACCGAGCGGCCTTGCTTCTGGGCAATTTCTAGCAGCATGTTGACCCGGTGCACCGACGAGGCAAACGTGGTGACCATCACCCGGCCCTCAGCCTCAGCTACGGCCCGATTCAAATTGGGGAAAACTGAGCGCTCGGAAGGGGTGTGACCGGGGACCTCTGCATTGGTGGAGTCGCTAATCAAGCAGAGGACGCCCTCTTCGCCATAGGCTGCCAGTCGCTGGAAGTCGAAGTACTCACCGTCTACCGGTGTGTGGTCGATCTTGAAGTCGCCTGTGTGAACCACCACACCAACGGGGGTGCGAATAGCTACGGTAAAGCTATCAGCGATGGAGTGGGTGTTGCGGATGTACTCCACCTCAAAGAACTTGCCCAGGCGGACCTTGTCGCGGGGGCTGACCGTTTTAAGCTCTGTACGATTGGCGACACCGGCCTCGGCCAGCTTACCTTTAAGCAGTGCCATGGCCAGCTTAGGACCGTAGATAACAGGGATATCAAACTGCTTTAGGTGGAAGGCAATACCGCCAATGTGGTCTTCATGACCGTGGGTGACGATCATGCCCTTGATCTTGTCGCGATTCTGGCGCAGGTAGGTAACGTCGGGCAGAACTAGGTTGACGCCGTGCATGCCATCGCTGGGGAAGGCCAGACCGGCATCAAGCAGAATAATTTCGTCGTTGTACTCGAATACGCAGGTATTCTTACCAATTTCGTGCAGGCCGCCCAAGGGAATGACCTTTAGGGCCGAAGATTTTTTCGCGGAGGACCGTTTTCGAGATTGTGTCATATAGGATTTGAACTCAATAAACTAAACAGAAAAAGCTGAAAACAGAAAAACTAAGCCGTACCCACAGCTGCAGCGGTGCCGGGTGGGAAGGGTCAATCAGGGCCAAAACTAGGGTGGGAATCCAATCGATAGATAATCCGTGAAAGGCTTAATTGAAGCGGATGAGGGCGGACAGGTATGAGTGAAATTAGGACAGCAAAGACAGATCAGTTAAGACGGCTTTGAGCTGAGTCAGTAGCTCGTCAGTTAGGACGTTGCCGCTTAGCGGGGGGCGGCATTCACCCATTTCCCAACCCTGGAGCTGCAGCGCCGCTTTAACGGGAATTGGGTTCGTGGTGACAAACAAAACCTTGAACAGCGGCATCAGGCGCAGGTGAATGTCGGTCGCCTTCTGCACGTCACCAGCACTGAACGCCTGGATCATCGCTTGCAATTCTGCACCCACGAGGTGGCTGGCAACGCTAACCACACCCTTTGCACCTAGGGACAGCATTGGCAACGTCAGGGAGTCCTCTCCGGAATACAGCGCAAACTCAGCTGGAGACTGGCGACGAATTTCGCTGGCCTGATCAAGGTTCCCGTTTGCCTGCTTGAGGGCAACAATATTTGGGATCGTTGCCAGCTTGGCCACAGTTTCGGGTAGTAAATTGCAGCCGGTGCGCCCAGGAACGTTGTACAGCAAGATGGGCAGCTCAACAGCGGCTGCGATCGCGCTGAAATGGTCAATCAAAGCCGCCTGAGGTGGCTTGTTGTAGTAAGGCACCACCAGCATGGCACCGTCGACGCCCAACGCCTCGGCCTTCTGGGTTGCCTCAATGGCCTCGCGGGTGCTGTTGGAGCCTGTCCCGGCCATCACCTGGCCACGATCTGCCACAGCAGCCATCACGGACTGAAATAGTCGATACTCCTCGTCCCACGTCAGTGTAGGCGATTCGCCGGTTGTGCCGCATACCACCAAGGTATCGGTTCCGTGATCCACCAAGTGACGAGCCAGCTTGCCTGCTACATCGTAATCGACGTCTCCTGCCGCGTTGAACGGCGTTGCCATGGCCGTGAGCACGCGCCCAAAATCTACTGTTGTCATGGGATGGCTCCTAGGCAGCGGTCGTTGCAGTGGCCAGCTGAGGCGCTTCGACCCAGCCTTGCTCTACCAACAGCTCCGCAATCTGCACAGCGTTTAAGGCTGCACCTTTACGGATCTGATCGCCGCTGAGCCAAAGCTCTAAACCTGAATCCAGGGATAGATCCTGACGAATCCGACCGACCAGTACATCATCCTGACCACTAGCCTCAAGGGGCATTGGGAAGTGGTTGGCCTGCCAGTCTTCCACGAGTTTGACGCCCGGTGCTTGCTCAATGAGCGCGCGCGCTGTTGCCGTGGAAAAAGGCTGCTCAAACTCTATGTTAACCGCCTCAGAATGGGCCCGGAGGACGGGAACCCGTACACAGGTGGCGCTGACCCGTAGGTCTGGCGTGCCAAAGATCTTGCGGGTCTCGTTGACCATTTTCATTTCTTCCTGACAGTAACCCTGCTCGTTTAGCGGCGAGTTATGGGGGAAAAGGTTAAAGGCTAACGGATAGGGAAAAATTTCAGCTTGCGGTTCTTCTCCATTGAGAATTGCCTGAGCCTGCTGCTGAGTTTCGGCCATGGCCCGTGCGCCAGCGCCGCTGGCAGACTGGTACGTAGCGACCACGATGCGCTTAATGGGCTGTGCCTGATGCAGTGGCCATAGGGCGACGCTCATCAGGATGGTGGTGCAGTTGGGGTTAGCGATGATGCCGCTATGACCCTGGGCCGCTTCAGCGTTAACCTCAGGGACAACCAAGGGCACGTCATCTGCCATGCGAAAAGCGCTGGAGTTGTCGATTACCACGGCACCGGCCGCTACGGCCTTAGGTGCCCATTCTTTAGAAACCGACCCACCAGCAGACGCCAAGACAATATCAACCTCGTCAAACGCCCCATCAGCCAGCGGCTCCACCGTCAGCTTCTCGCCTTTGAACGGCAACTGCCTGCCCGCAGACCGGTGAGACGCCAGTAGCTTCAGCGATTTTAGGGGGAAGTCCCGCTCTTCTAAAAGTTGAATCAGCTCGGTACCCACGGCACCTGTCGCGCCCAAGACGGCGACTCTATAAGCGTCTGTCAAAGTATCCTCCTCAACACAGGCTGAATAAAATTTCGTCGTATCAATTTTTTGTAAGTTTGTAAGAAAGGGTTGTAAGACTAACTGAACCGTGGGTCTAGACCTATTGCCCCACAGCGAGTGCAGGGGGATTGAGTCTACAGAATATCGATAGAAAGTGGCGGGTGTCGAAAACCGAGCATCCATCAACCTCTAGCAACAAAACATTGAGCAACAATACTAGCGGCTGGTGTTGAAGGGTTTAGGGTTTACATCAGTGGGTGATGACTGTGTATCTTCAGTATCAATCGGGGTGAGATAAGTTCCGCTAAGGGGGGCTTGTAACCAGCAGCAGAAAGCGTGAGGTGCGATCGCAGCTTAGAACCAATATGTGGGTAATGCGTGACAGCTATTCAACGCGCTACATTAGCCTAGATACGCTAGTTCCCAGGCGCTCGCGTTTACGCTCGACTTTGATGTTGAAGGACGACGATCTCGACTTTGATGTTGAAGGACGACTGGAGAACGTAACCTACTGCTGCTTTACATTTTGCTGATTGGCACTGGCGCACTCTCGGAAAATCCTGCTCCGAAGCTTGCGTAACGCCTATAGCTTTTATAGCTTAAATGCCCGTAGCCTAAACACTCTCGTTACTTCAGCTACTTTAGCTTACTACATTACATAAATGGCCCGCTTCGCAAAAGAGAGCAAGGACAGTCTTCATGGTGGCTTCAGGGAGTCAGTCATCTGTCAAAAATCAGTGGTATTCGCTTCCGAATCTGGTTAATCAGGTATGATGGCTAACTGCGGCAAAGCTGCCGGTAACCCACGATTTCGCCTGCCAGTCGTTCGCTAGACACCGTAACCGATTACACACTTACCCGATGAAAGTTATTCAGGAAACGCTGCCCGATAGCCAAGTTGGACTTGAGATTGAAGTCCCTGGCGATATCACTAAGCAAACTTACGAGCAAATGCTGCGTAAGTATATGCAGTCAGCCAATATTCCTGGATTCCGTAAGGGCAAGGTTCCTCGGCAAGTGCTCATTCAGCGGCTGGGACCACAGCGGCTGAAGGCATCCGCGTTAGAAGAACTGGTGCAAACCAGCATCGAAAAGGCGGTCAAGGCCGAAGATATTGACGCGATCGGCAACTATCAGCTGGTATCTTCCTTCGAAGAGCTGATTGATAAGTTTGAGCCCGGTCAGCCCATTACCCTATCAGCCTCAGTCGACGTCCCCCCACGCGTCACCCTGGCGGGCTATGGCGACCTGTCTGTGCAGGCCGAAGAAATTAAGTACGATCCTGCCCGCGTTGATGAAACCATCGAACGCTACCGCGAGAACATGGCAACGCTGGTCCCCGTTGAGGACCGTGCCGCCCAGGAAAATGACGTTGCTGTCGTCGACTTTGTCGGCAAGGTTGTCGAAGAGGGCAAGGAGCCCGAGGAGTTTGAGGGCGGTAGTGCTGAAGAATTCCAGGTCGAAATCAAAGAAGGTCGCTTTATTCCGGGTTTTGTTGAAGGCATCGTTGGGATGAACCTGGAGGAAACCAAGGATGTTGAGGTGACCTTCCCAGAGGACTACCCCCAGAAGGAGCTGGCTGGTAAACCCGCCGTTTTTACCATCACGCTCAACGACCTTAAGGAGCGAGAGCTGCCGGACGTGGACGATGACTTTGCAGAAGAAGTCAGCGAGTTTGAAACCCTCGATGAACTCAAAGCATCCTTGGAAGAGCGCTACAAAGAAGAAGCCGACAAAAAGACCCGTGCTAATACCGATAAAGCGCTGCTAGACGCCCTAGCCGAAAAGATCGAGGCCGAAATCCCCAAAACGCTGGTTCAGAAAGAGGTCGACCATCTGGTTACCCAGACGGTTATGCAGTTTGCCAACCAGGGGATTGACGTGAACAAATTCCTCACCCGTGAGCTGGTACAGAACCTGCGCGAGGGCGCTCAGGACGAGGCGGTAGAACGGCTCAAGCGAACCCTGGCGTTAGGCGAGGTTGCTAAGCAAGAAGCTCTCAGTGTCGAAGATGACGCCGTTGCCGCCAAGATTGAAGAAATCATGGCCGATGTAGAAGATCCGGCCAGTGTTGATCGCGATCGCCTTAAGCAGGCCGTTCACGAAGATTTACTCAAAGAAAAAATCTTGGGCTGGTTGGGCGACAAGGCGGACGTTGAGCTGGTCCCCGAGGGCACACTGACGCCTGCGGAGGACACCGACGATGCCGTGGTCGAAACAATGGTAGACACCCCTGAGTCTACGGACACACCGATTGAGGTTGAGGCTGTCGAGGCAGATGCAGCGGCGGAGGAAGAGTAGCGGCGCAAGTTTCTCCACACGTTTTGGCGATCTGCGTGTACACTTCAACGAGCTGACAGGGTTCCGTACAAGCGCGATTGGCACCGGTTCGATTAGGGCTTAACCTGAGTTGACGAATAGGTGTCGAAAGGGACGGTCTTCGCTAGAGTAAGGACAGCTCTCAAGTGGCCTTGTAGCATTTATCTACAGTTAAAGGCTGTCATTAGGCGCTATAACTGCTTGAAGCGATCCCTGATATTCTCCTGCGAGAATACCCCCCTGTCAGAACACCAAGCTGGGCCAGTATGTACTCACCCTCCAATTCCATTCCCAGACCCCCTGTCCCGACTAATATCGTCCCCATGGTGGTCGAGCAATCAGGCCGGGGAGAGCGAGCCTTTGACATCTACTCTCGGCTGCTGCGTGAGCGCATCGTCTTTTTGGGGACGGACGTGAACGACACGATTGCGGACTCGATCGTGGCTCAGCTGCTGTTTCTAGATGCGGAAGATCCTGAAAAGGATGTCCAGCTCTATATCAATTCTCCCGGTGGTTCAATTACTGCGGGCATGGCTATCTACGACACCATGCAGCAAATCCGCCCCAACGTCGTCACAATTTGTTTCGGGCTGGCCGCTAGCATGGGAGCCTTTTTGCTCTCGGGTGGTGAGAAGGGTAAGCGTATGGCGCTGCCGAGTTCTCGGATTATGATTCACCAGCCGTTAGGCGGCGCGCAAGGGCAGGCGGTAGACATCGAAATTCAAGCCCGCGAAATTTTATTTCTGAAGCGACGACTCAATGAGTTACTCGCTGAACATACCGGGCAGTCTTTGGACAAGATTGCAGAAGATACCGAACGCGACTTCTTCATGTCAGCAGCCGAAGCCCAGGAATATGGCCTGATTGATCAGGTCATCAACCGGCAGACGCTATCGGCAGATTCACCCTTAACGGCAGTAGGTTAATGTCTAAGTACGACTCCCATCTAAAATGCTCATTCTGTGGCAAGTCCCAGGAGCAGGTGCGCAAGCTGATTGCAGGCCCAGGGGTCTACATCTGCGACGAGTGCGTTGACCTATGCAACGAAATTTTAGACGAGGAGCTGTTTGACTCTAGCTCAGCGGTATCGCCTCCGGCTCCCCGCCGTGAGCAGCAGCCCGAACGCCGTCGCAAGGCCCCCTCGCACATCTCCCTTAACCAGATTCCTAAACCCAGGGAAATCAAGGCTTACCTAGATGAGCATGTGATCGGGCAGGACGAGGCCAAAAAGGTTCTTTCAGTTGCGGTATACAACCACTACAAGCGCTTGAGCTATGCCCAGGCCAATGGCGGTGAAGGAGAAGAATCCGTTGAATTGCAAAAGTCCAACATTCTATTGATGGGGCCAACGGGCTGTGGTAAGACGCTACTGGCCCAGACCCTAGCCAAAATCCTAGACGTTCCCTTTGCTGTGGCGGACGCGACAACGCTAACTGAGGCGGGCTACGTTGGTGAGGACGTAGAGAATATTCTGCTGCGTCTGCTTCAGGTTGCTGATCTGGATGTGGAAGAGGCCCAGCGCGGCATCATTTATATTGACGAAATTGACAAGGTGGCTCGCAAAAGCGAGAACCCGTCGATTACGCGTGATGTGTCGGGTGAAGGTGTACAGCAGGCCCTGCTGAAAATGCTAGAGGGTACCGTTGCTAATGTGCCGCCCCAGGGTGGACGTAAGCACCCCTACCAGGACTGCATTCAAATCGACACGCGCAACATTCTATTTATTTGTGGCGGGGCGTTTGTTGGTCTCGAAAAAATTGTCGAGCAGCGCATTGGCAAAAAGTCTATGGGCTTTGTGCAGGCAGGTGAAACCCAGTTTGGCCGGGAGAAGCGGGCCAGCGATATACTCCAGCAGTTGGAGCCGGATGACATTGTCAAGTTTGGTATGATTCCTGAGTTTATCGGGCGAGTGCCTGCTGTATCGGTAGTGGAACCGCTGGACGAAGAAGCGCTGGTTGCCATCCTGACTGAACCGAAGAATGCCTTAGTGAAGCAGTTCACCAAGCTAATGCGGATGGACAACATTAATTTGGAGTTCAAGCCCGAAGCGATTCGCGCGATCGCGCGGGAAGCGTACCGCCGCAAGACCGGTGCCCGTGCCCTGCGTGGCATCATCGAAGAAATTATGCTCGATGTGATGTATGAGCTGCCGTCCCGTAAGGACGTGAAGCGCTGTCAGATCACCCTGGAAATGGTCGAGAAGCGCTCCACAGCAGAACTCTTAATGCATCCTTCCTCTTTGCCCAAGCCGGAATCTGCTTAAGTGAAGGGAATACCCATCCCTTTCACCCATGCCCTATATTCCCGTCAACGGCGTTGACCACTACTACGAGTGGATCACTGCCACAGGGTCTACCCGTGCTAATCAGTCTGAGCCGAAACCCGTTATGGTGTTTGTGCACGGCTGGGCCGGGTCTGCACGCTACTGGACCAGCACGGCTCAGGCCCTCAGCGGTACCTTTGACTGCCTGCTGTACGACATGCGCGGCTTTGGTCGCTCGGCTGCGGCGTCCCCCGAGGCCATGCAGGCTAACCCGGAGCTGAGTACGATTGAAAGCTTCGCAGAAGATCTCAAGGGGCTGCTAGATGCCCTAGCTCTTAAGTCGGTTGATCTCAATGCTCACTCCCTGGGCGGTTCTGCGGCGCTGTACTTCCTTGAACGCTATCCGGAGTACGTGAAGCGAGCCATTCTCACCTGCAACGGCAGCTTCGAATACCAAAAGCTAGCATTTGCGCTGTTCCACTACTTCGGCAGCTACGTTGTGGCCTTTCGCCCCAGGTGGTTGGGTCAGCTGCCCTTGGTCCCTCATCTGTTCATGTCTCGTTTTCTCAAACGGTCTATTCCCTACAGCGAGAAGGTGGCTTTCTTAGATGACTTTCTTGCCGCTGATGGTCCCACGTCTCTGGGAACGCTGAAAACAGCGGTGAGCCAACATGCCACAATCGCCATGCCCCGAGCGTTTGCTGCTTTGCAAATGCCCACACTGATGGTCTCAGGGCAGTACGACAAAATTACCCCAGCCCCCTTAGGGGAACAGGCCGCGTCGTTAAATTCCCGCATTCAGTACGTTGAAATCGCCGATACGGCCCACTTCCCCATGATGGAAGATGCAGAGACCTATCTTCAGGTTGTGCGCGACTTTCTACAGGTGTCCGTCCCTCAAAGGGCGGCTGTTGCAGCGGCTGGTAACGCTGCTGTTCTGTAACATCCTTTGAACCTGGACGGATCAGGGCGATTCCGCTTTCTAGAATGGAAGTAGATGTCTATTGGTCTACTGCCATGCCCCGCACCGTGCCCTCAGCTGTAGAAAATCGCACCGTCGGCGATGTTATGACAGCAAATCCATTCACGGTGCGGGCTGATACGCCCTTGCCCGAAGCTATTCAGCTCTTGAGCGAACACCGCATCAGTGGCATGCCCGTGGTTGACCAGACCGGCCAGCCCATTGGGGAAATCTCAGAAACCGATCTGATGTGGCAGGCCAGTGGGGCAACGCTGCCCGCATATGTGATGTTATTGGACAGCGTGGTTTATCTGACTACGCCTGGGCGCTACAACCAGGAACTGCACAAAGCACTGGGACAGTCCGTTGGGGATGTGATGCACCGCCGGGTCACGACACTTACTCTGACTGCGCCGCTTCGCCAAGCTGCTCAGCTAATGCATGACGAGCAGGTGAGACGCGTTGTGGTCACTGACAAGCAGGGCATTGTTGTGGGCATTCTCACCCGCGGTGACATTGTCAGGGAGATGGCCCAGCGCTACGCGACTGCCGCTCTGTAGTGTGATCAGCAGCGTGCAGAGATTAGACTGACGTGTTAGCTCACAATACTCAGATTTGATACTCAGATTTGATGGGTGTGTGGTTAGGGTTTACCCCTGTAGAACAAACACCGCAGAGTCTGTTGGCGCTGATGTAAACGAACCACATTCTTCTATATTTCCATGGCTTCTGTTGAATCAATTCAAGCTGCGCTCCTGTCAGACGATCTTGGGGCCCGTCTGCGCGGTATTAATCAGCTGCGCGACATTGATCCAGCGCTCGCGTTTGAACTCATTCAAACCGCCGTCAGCGATCGCAACGCGCGCGTTCGCTATGCTGCTATCAGCCAGTTTTCTGAGCTGGGTAAGCAAGACCGGGAGAAAGCGTTAGACATTCTCAAGCGTGCCCTCCATGAGGACCCTGAAGCGGATGTCCAGGCCGCCGCTGCCGACTCCATTGGCGCGTTGGGGCTAAAAACAGCCTACGCAGATTTGGCCCAGGTGTATCACAACACGTCGGAATGGCTGCTCAAGATGAGTATTGTTGCTTGCCTGGGCGAGCTTGGTGCACCAGAAGCCTTTGACCTGCTCAGCGAAGCGCTGACCGCTGACAACAGTTTGTTGGTGGTTACCGCGATTGGCGCATTGGGTGAATTACAGAACAACAAAGCTGTTCCCTTGTTGTTGCCCTTTGCCGAGCACGAAGACTGGCAGGTCCGCCACCGTTTAGTTCAGGCGCTAGGTCAGTTTGATACCGCCGCCGCGCGCACAGCATTAGAGACGCTGACCCAGGATTCGACAGAGCTGGTTGCGGAGGCGGCTAAAGCGCAACTGAGCTCATCGTCGGCGTAGTCATCGCTTTGGCATCTGAGTGTTCACTGCGAAAAAGGTTCGAGCAAGCTAAAACTTCTCTGTAATTTTACTGAAGCATTACCGATTGCTTTGAAGAAATAGGATTGTCAAATCGATTTAATCGGTCTAGGGCGTTCTTCTCAACGTGCGGAGGGATAGGCCCAGGACATAATTTTATTCTACCGATGCCAAAACAGTAATGATTGAGAATAGATTGGGAAAGCAGTTGCTTGAGGCGTCGATTTAATGTTCAAGGCAGGTATTGTAAAAATCTGGAAACTGCCTGCCAGACTGCCTTAGTCGTCATGGGTCAGGTGGAGATTCAGCCAATGTAGACAGACTGGAAACTGACTTTTAGATGTCTCTACAGGTCGTGCTAATGTCTCTATCAAATCTCTCCCTTTAAAGACAAAACAGACGATAAGAAAGGCTAGAGTCATGCAACGACTTAGCCGTTTTATTGGAGATGTTCTATTTGGTAAACATCAAATAGCAGAAAGAGTAATATCTAATTCATCTGATATAATTGAAATATAAGAATAAAATTAATTTGAATACACATTTCTCGCATACCCGCATGAGTTTTCTACATGGGGTTCTTGGTCAGGCAATACGGTGTTTTGCTGCGCCCCAGCAAGCCACCTAAGTGCATCGCTCAAGTGCACCCCAAAACCTGCGAGCATCCCGATAGCGGAAGCTTCAATAAAAGCCTTTGCGACCAAACTGAAACTCGCACTGGAGTTGACATTCGTGGTTGGAATTGCACCACCCCCTAGCCAGTCTCGATGGTCTAAGTCGAAGTGGGATAGCCTTAGCTTTGCTTCGACACTTTATCTCCATCCAATTATTGATACGCTGCTCGATGCGGTTGCTCATCGGGTTTCGCTGCCGGTTTGCCATGAGCTACGCCTCGGTCTACAAGAGGCCTTGGTTAATGCCGCCAAGCATGGAAACCAGCTGAACCCAGCCAAGCAGATTTCGGTAGACTACGCCAGACGCGGCAACGATTATTGGTGGATTGTGCGCGACCAGGGGTCAGGGTTTGACTTTCCTAGAAGCTGCGGTTTGCCCGTCTGCGTCGAAGCCGACGACTTCACCGAAGAGTGTGGTCGGGGGCTGTTCATTCTCTATCAAATTTTTGACGACGTCACCTGGGATCAGGAGTCGCGCGCCCTTCATTTACGGAAGCGCGTGGGCTATTCACGCTGGCGTTGGCCGCTGAAAGCGGGGCTTATGCAGGCTGCGTTAGAGCTGCAGCAGGGTGCATAGTATAGCGCTCGCCACTGTGCTTAGGACATTTCTGGCGCTGAAGTGCTTGATGCTGAAGCCCAGTGGTCCGCAGTCGCGCACAATCGTTTGTGGCGACTGCTATACGTGCCTGGTCGGTGGCTAATACTCTAGCGCCGATGGCCAACCCCTTCGACCATTGATCCGGTGGCGTTGATTCGGTGGCGTTGATCCGGTGGCAGGGGCGGGCATACTAGCTCTGTCATATCAATAATCCTTTTTGAATGCTAAGGTCCTCCTCGCTGGCAGGCTTCGACCAGACCGCGCTAGAGGACGGGCAACTGCTCAGCGCGATCGCACAGCTGCCCCAAGCGCTTGACCCTAATCTGGCCTGCATCTGGTACCGCTTACCCAAGCCGGTGTTACACAAGGCTCAGCAGCTGGTTCATCTGCTGCTAGAGCTGCGATCCCCACAGAGTGGCTGGCCGACCCGCTTAGCCTACAACGCAGACAATCTTGCGCCCTACGTCACCGAAGAAGCTTACGACTTGCTAGAGGCGCTGCGCCAGCTGGCTATCAGTCGTCAAGGGGGGCTTAGAGTAGCCCCGGCTGAACCGCTACATCTGGTGGACTGGCAGCTCCGCCAAATGGACCTGGGGTTACTGCGATCGCAGCTCCTATGGGAGATTGCTAGCAGCGGACACGGCATTATGCAGCTGCTTGAGGGGGTGGCCGCTCGGGTGGATGGCCGCCCCGCCCAGGTGCGGTTGGTCGTCGGCCTCCAAACGCCGGACCATAGAGTTGATCTCAACAGCAGTCCTGGCGGACAAACCCTGGCTGAGCAGACCTCCCTTCAGCTGGAAAGCGATACGCTGATTTCTCCTGCGCAAAACCCCCGCGCGCAAACTGTAGAAGACTTGCTGTCAAGCCTGCATAGGTTGCTACAGCGCAATGCTATTCTCCGCCCTTTCCTCAATCGGCAGGCCGTCCAGCTCCTGCGGCCAGGACAACCCTGGCAACAAACGTTTTTGCAAATTACCCTACGATTGGCGAGTATTTCTGCTGGGTCGGGTCTGCCCAATCTATCAGCTGAACCGCCTGTCCCAGAGCGCGAAAGCCCGTTTATCTTTCCTGATCTCTCCAGCGATCTAGACCAGTTCTTGCTGGGTGACGGCATCGACACCGATACGGCTAGGGCAGACGCCGGAACAGACGCGGTGCAGGCTGAGGATTTAACTATCCTTACAGCCGATGATCTGGCCTTGGCGTTAACCGGCAGTGTCCCCGCGGCTGAGAGCCCAGCTGAGCCGCCACCTAGGGCTCATACCGAAAGCAACGGCTCACAGACAGCTCCGAAAAATCACAATGGACAGCTTCAACCTCAACATCGTCAGAACGGCAATGGCCACCCCTTAGCACCGCAGGCTCCGGTTCAGCCGGAGACGCTTATCTCCGCTTGGATTACCGTAACCGACGACCGCTGGATTGCGTCCCTGACGGAGATGATTGCACGGCAGCAGCTGATTGCCGAGCTGCCACTGACGCCCCTGCTGGAACAGCTCGGTCAGCCTCAGCGCCCCCTGGATGATTGGCTATCCCAGGTGATTACTGCTGCCTGCACCGCAACGGAACGGGCCACGGCGGATTCTGGCCTGCGCCAACAAAACTTTTTCCAGCAGGCCGTTTATCTGGAAGATTTGCTCCCTCAGCTGCTGTGGTATGCCTATCGCGCGTCATCGGTGATTGCGCAGCTCATCGACGGTGTCCCCGCCCGATTTTTAGCCCCAGACCGCCTTTGGCAAACGGGCAGGATTCGCCTGCTCACCACACTCCAGCTCCGCACCCAGCAGCGCAAGATGATGGTTGATCTGGCAACCGCAACCCCCTTACCCTTCCCGGTACAGCGTCTACCCCGTGATGGGGTGATTCAGTCGACGTCGCTGCCCTTACTTCAACAGCCTTACACTGTGGCCCAGCTCGAAACCCGGCTCTATCGACTCCTGCGACAGGCGACTCCCGAACTGGACTGGCTGCTGCGTGGAACCTTGTTAGAGCTACACCTGCTGGAACCCGTGAACGAGCCCGAACGACAGACGGGCGCTATGCAGCTTGGGCTCGGGCTACAGTTCACACCAGACCCTACCACCGTCACCGGCACCATCATCGAGTAGCCTGAACGAGAGCTCTGGCCCTAACCCATAGGACGACATATGTACGTATATGCCTTCTGCATGGCAGAAACGCCACTGCCGGCCCTGCCCCGTGGCATTGCTCATCCGCTGCAGACGATTACAGCGGCAGGGGTAACCGCCATTGGTGAACCGCCGATTGACCTCGGCACCCTGCAACAGGATGAGGCCCGCCTGGATAGCGCCGTGGTTCACCATGACTGGGCGCTGTGTGAGTTAGTTCAAGTCGTGACT
>CAWUKV010000027.1:0-34065 GCA_963923025.1 uncultured bacterium | reverse complement strand
GGAGCCTATGAGACTTTTGAGCCGTGCTCCACACTTTTTCAGCAAACCCTATGTAATGGCGGGAGTGCTCACCCTACAACTTGCTATAACTTCAATTTATCTATGCTGAGTTGCCTATCCAAAGTTGATGTAGATCAAATGATTCTTCCATGGTGCAAACCTCTTCAATCCTTGACCAAATCATTTTCCAACTGTTTATGTCCTCTACATCCCAAACCATTACTTTTTCGCAGTCGATAGCAGCAGCCTCTTCTATCCAAGCTTTTCCATACTCCATGAGCCTTAATCTGAAAGAGATTTGTTCATGATTCCTGTTCTCAGCTGCATCCCATAAGTCCAACCAGATAATGGGCCAAGAGTTACGTGGTTTATCGTTGTAAAACCTAGTAAACTCCGTCAGTAGACGCTCTCCAATAGTTACCATCTCGGGATTGTTCGGTGCAGTTATCTCGAAAAGTGGTGTCCAAACTCGACGTACGGCTCGATAGTCCGAGGTTATATTAGACAGCCACGTTTTTCCCATATCAATGACTTGTTTTTCAAATGGTTCTATCTGATGCGCTACAGCCCACAGATGCGGCCAAAGAGAAGGCTCGTTCAATGAAATATTTAGCCATTTTACAAGGTCGGGCTGTAGCGCGGAAATCTTCGATTTGTACTCTTCTGGTGAAAAAGTTTCGTAGTACTGAATAAGTTTATCCAGGGACCATCCCCAGGAATTGTTTGAACTTTTCCTGGCATTTGTGTCACGAAGATACTTTTCAAAAAGATCAGCTAGCAACTGTTTATCAACAGTCTCCTGAAAGACAGCCCTCCAAACCTTATTCCAAAAAGGATGATAGAAATTATTTTCCAGCGCATGCCTTAGCCAATCTGTACTGGCGGCTAACAATCTTTCCTCTATCCAGTGTTCGAATTTATTTTCGCGATTTGTTCTTCGACAGTTATTCCATATAAAATACCAAGAATGGTGCGTAGGTGTCCGGTTGAGCCATCTTTCCGTCAGCTTAAAAAAGCGGACTGTCATCCTACCCTTTCTGTTTAGTTTAGGCAATCCAGCCCATACTTGTTGCCAGTAGTAGTTATTTTGATTATTGAGATCTTCAACCCACGAAAAATCAGTTTCAACAACTTCCTTAACTAATTCCTGCTCTTCCTGATTTTCAGCCTTGTAAACAGGAGTCATTGAGGTGAATTTTCGCAGGCGATCCCACATTAGCGGCCAGTCTTCCCACTCGGGACTTAGTTTCAATTGCTCTAATATTGAATAGAGCACAGATGTTTTTTCCGATTTATCCAGAAGATAGAATAGCTGTAGAAACTTGTAACAGAGATTAATTAGCCCTTTTGCTTTTGGAGATGCGTTACGTATCTTGTCAAGAGCAAAATGTATGGGGTTTTCGTGTAGCTTCCTGTCAGGCTCCAGGTTTCGACACCGAACGTATAAGTCAACCCAAACAGCTAGTGAATCTATTAATACAGGTCTACTTTTGCGATAAGAGCGATATAAAGGCGCTACTAAATTACGGACTATTTCACTGTCCAATCTAGCTGCAGTTGGAGAGTTAGGCTCTAAGGAGTTAGAAAGCGACCACACTGGGGCTAAACGAGCCTCTTCGTCACCATTGCCGTTATATTCGAAGATGTTTTCGATAGCTGTCTTTAAATGCTTTTGCCTTTTTTTAGCCGGTTTCTCTGGATGCCAGATCTCATAGATTGCGTTTGCTACATGGGGATGCTGCATGAAATAACCAGATCCCCTGTGGTTATCGGCCTCATTAAGAACTTGCAAATGATTCTCTTCTAACAAATTTTCAAAGGCCAGCATGGCACCTGCGCTCATTTTTGCCAGTCGTCTCTGTGCAACTTCCACAGGATATGCTGCGTACAATCTGTTTAAAGATAAGATTTCTGACAAGAGATTATATAGCTCTTTCTCTTGGCTAAAATCAGAAAATTGAATGCGTTGCTTGAATCGTTCAGCAAACTCAGTCAGGCGGATGCCAGATTCCCACTCGAAAAACAATTGGGTCAACAGAATATCAGAGCCACCAGTGTTTGGTGGCTCTCTACCTACTCGGCTACGATAATAGTCGCAAAGAAGTTCGTAATCATCACCGCTAGCTTGGGGTATGGTTTCACCATAAAGCCTCACTTGATCAGGTCGAATGTTATCACGTTCAAAAAGTTCTTTCTGCTCAGTAGGCCCGCAACAAACAATGACGGGAATTTTTTCTGGTTCAAATTCTTGCATGGGCTGTCGTAGTAAATCAACAGCTTGTTGCCAATATCGGCTAGCTTCATTTTGGGAAGCAGGAATATGTGGGTCATCAATACCAATAATCACCTGCTGATCAGAAGACTGCCTAAGTTCTAAAGCGTGTCGAACCGCGAGCGGTAGATTTCTAATATCATCTCCATGTCCTACCCATAAGATATGCTCGTAACCGCGGTCGAACAACTGAGAGAGAACGTACAATAAAGCTATGCTTTTGCCAGTTCCAGAGCGACCACCAATCCAGAATATAGGTAGCTTGGCATCGTCCTGGTACGGCATGCCTCTGATAATAGACTCTACTTTCTCGGTCAAACTCAAAAATATCGGACGCTGACAGAAGTAGCCGCGCCTTAGCATGTGTAGCTTTGGCAGCTGCCCTGTTAATACACCTCCCGACTTAACGGTTGAAGGAGGCTGATAGCTATGTTTCCACTGTAAGATACCTTCTGGTGGATTATTTGAGGTATTTGATTTTGGCGGTGCCTCTCCCGACGACTGGAACTAAAACGAGAATTCGTTACGCTGGGTTAGAATCGTCCCTTGATTGACGAAGCCTATTTTTTGAGCCAACATGCAAAAGTTTGCAACATTTCCGAACTGCTGACTCATTGCTGTAGCGATCTCATCTACCGTTGCTTGCATCTCAGGTTCGTTCTCTACAACCTGTCTTATCTCTTCAATGATTTCTGCATCAATTACGTTTGATTCGTCGTTTGGCGTGTATGCTGCCGTGAGACGATTAACCGTCTGAGGAGACTTCCTGTTCAACAAACTCAATAATCGCCGTGCTGCTGTAATTGCCCCTTCGCTCAACATCTCTCCCATCTTTCCACCTGCACCGTTGATCAAAGAAAGCGCAATAGCTGCCCACGTAATTGAATCCATGTCCTTTCATTCTCTCCTGCATGGTCATATGTAGCGAGTAACCAATGAATACTGTAGACTCGCTCTTTAGTACTGACATGCTAACAAAGGTTTTATACTTGCATCAACCTGTGGGGTAAAAAAACACTCAATTTTCTTTGTGTAAAATGGGTTTTGCTACTACGATATTGGCGTTGCTTCAGCGATTTCTAGCAAGCAAGCATCCGCCAGTTTCCCGTTTCCCTTCCTCGCCAGTTTCCGCTGCTTGACTTTCAAATCTGACTGATTTATCGTCAGTCAAATGCCTGCAATACCCACGCTGGCGTTTGTTCAGAACTCAATACTTGACACCAGCAACGAGTGCGGTCAACACCCGCTGCTGATTACTCCCCCAAACTGATCGCGCAGTTCGGTGGCATAGGGGTCATTTTGCCCCAAAGCCGTCCCTTCTTGCACCTGTTGCGGGGCGGTCAAATACGAGTTCTGGTCTATGCCGCTTGTTGGGGCACAGCATGCTGTGCCCCAACGGCGGTTTCCTAACCCTATCTGGAGACCAGAGCAATGCTTCAAACTTCCCTTCTGGACGCAGCCGCGTCCACCCTTCAGCCTGCCGCCCAACCCCAGGCAAACGCCCCTAACGGCAGCTTCGAAACCGTCAACCACATCCTCTTCGGCAATCCCGACGCTGTCCGCCTCACCATTCAAGACCTGCACAGACGCCGCTACGCCGAACCCAATGACTGGAGTAAGCTGCTGCCCACCGGCAGGCCCAACGAAGTCATGGTGATTCTCACCCGACGCATCCCCACTGCAAAGGCCAGCTCCTAACCACATACACCGCAGCGCACCTGTCTACGGGTAGGTGCGCTGCGGCTCCCCCCCCTTACCTAGAACGGTAAAATCCTGACACACAGTCTTTTGACGATTAGGAGTACTGCCATCATCACCCCGAACGAGCTGATAGCGGCATTCAATGACTGAATAGCTGACGCCTCTGAAGAGCAGCTACGCGAGAACTGCCGTACCGAAGGTCGCCTTTTAGAGTCCTACTTCTATTCGCATCAGTACATCAGCTTGGTCGAACAGAAAGAATCGTGCACCGTTTCACCCAACGAGGCGCTTGAGCTAGCAATACCGTTCTGGAGAATGTAGCCGTGGAATCTTTGAAAGCAGAGTTTACCAAGCGCTGGGAAATCGAATCTCGATGGACCTACGAATCTGGCGATGACTCTGACGGAGAACTTTGGAACGAGCGTGATAGTCGAGCAATCGCCCTAGAAATATTAGAGCAGGGACTATTCTTTTGGGAGCACTGGGGATGGGAAAATGCGCTAATGCACAGCATTGCCCCGTCTAACACCTCAAAGGCAGAAAGCTAGCGCCTAGCCACCAAGCTCCTGTCTAGCGCACCACTGGGCTACGCAGAGCTGAGGCCCAAGGTTGTTGCATGGGCCAACGGCGACTTTTCTGAATACGACCGTCTCAGAGAAACGGTAAATAGAACATTGCCTCAATGGCTAGAACAAAAGCAAAAAACCTCAGCAGTTCCCCTTCGTGCACGGGTAGGTTAGCCCCATCTTGTTAAGATCGCTGGCTGATAAGTACGTGGCCACAAGTACATCCAGACCAGTGTCATGCTGTAAAGCCTTTCAGGCATGAACGCGCGAAGCGAAGCCATTATCAGCTTCTGGCTTGATCTGGACCTAACTCGCGCAAATTTTGGCCAGACTAAGATGGGACATATGAGAATCAACTATCGGTCTTATATCGCGCTCATACTTGCTACTTGGCTAATCTGCGTAGGCTGTCAGAAGAATGCTATTCCAAATATTCCAGCTGATGCAGATTTGAGTACAACTACGACTGCTCTGGTTGAATTTGTAGATCAAACGTTAGACCAGCTGGAGTCTGAAGGGTTTTATGGTGTGGCGCTGCTGACTCAAGGCGATGAGGTACTGCTGCATAAAGCGCTGGGGTATCGCGATCGCGAAGCCAACGCCCCCATGCAACTACAGACCGGCTTTGACATCGGCTCCATCACCAAAGCCATCACCGCTGCAACCATCCTCAAGCTGGAGGAGAACGGCGAGCTGACACTATCCGATACCGTTAGTCAGTTCTTTCCCAACGCACCAGCCCCACTGAGCAACGTCACCGTTGCTCAACTCCTAGACCACACCTCCGGTCTACCTGAATACCTGGGCGATGACTATGAGCTGGTTAATAAACAGCAGGCCCTAGATCGTCTTTTTGCTGTGGACTTACAATTTCCGCCAGGGTCAGAAGAGGCATACTCAAACGCGGGATATAGCCTGCTGGCGCTTATTGTCGAAGCTGCGAGCGGACAACCCTACGAGGCCACCGTACAGGATCTCGTTTTACAACCGGCGGGTACACCAGAGATTGGTTATCAGCTAGCAGGTTGGCAAAATGAAGACCTCGCTGTTGGCTATTTACGCAGTAATCGATGGGGAACGCCATTAACCCATGCCTGGTTAGCGGATGGTCCCTCTTGGACGCTACGCGGCAATGGGGGCATGCTTGCAACCGTTGCAGATACTCAACAATGGTTTGAGGCAGTATTCTCTGGTCAAGTGCTAGAGCCTGCCGCCCTTGACGCCTTCAAGCAGCGGTTTGCCGGAACGAGTACACTGGGAACCCGCGTCGGGGAAGCTGGCGGTAACGATGTTTTCAACGCTCAGCACGAGGCGTGGCCGGATTTTGGTGTTGCGTTTACCTTCTTCACCAGTCGGTCAGAGCTTTCAGCAGAAGATGCCTGGGATCAAGTTGGCGATGTCGTTACTCAACTAGCAAAAGCGACGGCACAGGAGCGGCAGTAAAACACTTTGTTAGTTGATGTTTTTGGTAGAACGCCAATGGTAAAATACCGAACCGCTGCTCGATTAGTTCTCTTCAATGACCAGAAGAAAATTCTGCTACTGAAACACACCATTGGTTACGAGCAGCCCTACTGGTCTACCCCCGGTGGTGGACTCGAGCCTGACGAAACGGCTGAGCAGGCTGCACGGCGAGAAGCCAAAGAAGAACTCGGCGCTGAGCACGTTGAGCTAAAGCAACTCTGGACCGGAGAGGCTCGCTATACCTACAAAGGCCAAAAGGTTGTTCAATCTGAAACGTTCTTTGGGGTTACGGCATATTCAGAAATTTTAGGCCCAGGCATAGCAGCAGAACATGCCTTAGAAGGCATTACAGCTGTGCGCTGGTGGTCACTCGAAATGCTAAGAAATGCGGAGGAGTTAATTTTCCCGCTAGACCTACCTGCCAAGATTGAGACATTCTGTCTTTAGAACAGCAATTGTTCAAGACCCTCTGTATCTCCTAGCGGTCATGAGTAACACCACTGTTCTAACAGCAAAGCCACCATGACTATAGCAGCCGCCAGATCCGTTAGGACAAGGCTGCGACGCTATATAGCTCTACGCCAAGCGGGACTGCCGTACTCGGTGTCCTAAGCTATATGGCGCTAGCTATACTCACGCATAAGGCCAGCTACCGTCTCAGGCTTGTCGCTTAGCACTAGGCATTTACAGTCTGCGTCAACTCAGGCGCAACAGACGATGGCAGATGCCCCGTTTTCACATAAATCACACAGCCCTCACGGCTAAAAGGGGTATGGCAGCTGCCGTGGGGACTCCGCATCCAGGTGCCCTGGGGGTAAGTGCCCAACTCATCTTCAAACACGCCCTCCAACACAAAAATCTCTTCGCCGCCCCAATGGCGGTGTTGCATAAACTGGGTGCCCGGTGCCCACTTCACCAGCGCCACATGCTCTCCCTCAAACTCATGTAGCGGCATCACCGACAGCCCATCAACCAATCCTGGCATCCAGGGCGATTGAGTGGTGTTGATCGCCACTCGCCGCTGGTCCTTGGGGTTCATCTGCCAGAGCTTCACCAAAATAGTGCAGCCCGCCTGACTGAAGGGGGTATGGGTAGACCCCACCGGGTTGCGGATGTAGGTCCCCGCGGGGTAGTCGCCGTGCTCGTCTGAGAACGTCCCTTCTAGAACAAAAAACTCCTCGCCGCCGCCGTGCTGATGCGCTGAGAAGTGACTGTTGGGCGCGTAGCGAACAATTGAGGTAGCGCGGGCAACTTCTTCACCATCGCGTTCCAACATCCGCCGCTGGACACCGGCCATCGGCGAATCGACCCAGGACAAGTCGTTACTGTGTACGACGACCCGCTGGCTAAAATCTGTGTGCAGTTTCATGATGACTCTTGGTGATTGGCCCTTAAATGCTGGACTGAAAACTAGCTTGTTTTTAGACGGGTCGGTTAGCTCATGTTTTTTGAGACTGTCTCACTAGAGCCTGCTGGGCATGAACGCGCATGGCTGAACGGTTTTGAAACCGCAGAAGCGGCATAATCACTACTTAAACCACCTTCAGTCTAAACCCTGTAGCTTTCTCTAGAGAAAACTACAGTTATGGACGTGGCCACAGTTTAGTTATGAGTCAGCCCCGTGTCGCTCCGCCGCCCTGCGCTCCCCATCATCTTTACCCTTCTGCTGGGCAGCAGCCTGACCTTGCTAGCTGCCGCTGCCGTTGCCCGCTGGGAACGGGCCAGCTACCGCCTCCAGTTCCAGCGCCAAACTGACAGCCTCACCACCGCTCTACAGCGCAGTATCAACCGCTACACCGATCTACTCCTGGCCCTGGGTGACTTCTACACCGTTTCTGAAACCGTTTCTCGCAGTGAGTTCAATCGCTTCGTGGATCGTGCCCTTGAGTCTTATCCCGGCATTCAAGCGCTAGAATGGGCACCGCTGATCACAGACGACGGTCGAAATACCTACGAAACTGTGATTCAGGCAGAGGGCTATCAAGACTTTCAAATCACCGAACGCAGAAGCCGTGGCTACCTAGAACGTGCCGCTTCTCGGGCCGAATACGTCCCCGTCACCTATCTACAGCCCTGGGAGGGTAACGAACTGGCCTTCGGCTACGACCTCATCTCAGACTCGACCCGACGTCAAGCACTCGAAACGGCCCGCGATACCGGTCAGATTGCCGCTTCCGGTCGCATTCGACTGGTTCAAGAGAACAAAAATCAGTTTGGCTTTTTAGTCTTTCATCCCCTTTACACCGGCTCTACTGTGCCTGCCTCGCAAGCTGCCCGCCGTCGGCAGCTCAGCGGCTACTTACTCGGCGTTTTCAGGGTTTCAGATGTGGTTGAAGAATCCCTTGAAACCATCAATGCTGACATCGACTTCACACTAGAAGATCAGTCCGCGTCGATTGCCGACTCGTTTTTAGGTCGGTACGATTCAGCCACCAAAACGTTGTCTACCCTTGCCGAACCGAAGCTGACGCAGTCGCGCCTGCTCTGCCCATCCCCCTCAGACTGTACTCATACACTAACAACCGGGGGGAGAGAGTGGCAGGTGACGTTTGCCCCTGCGACAAACTATCCCGCTTTTAGGGGAGTAAGCGTTTGGTCGACCGTGTTTTTGGGGCTATTACTGACCCTGATTGTGGCGCGATATCTCTCGCGGGCGCAGCGAGAGCTCGCCCGCACCCAAGAACTGAGTAACCTCAAAATTCGACTGTTTTCGATGGCTTCCCACGAGCTACGAACGCCGCTCAGCACCATTTTGCTCTCGGCACAGACCTTGGAAACAGCTGCGTTAGAAAACCCCCATCGCCGCACTACTCAGCGGATTCGGTCTGCGGCTAAGCGGATGAACCAGCTCCTTAACGATTTGCTCACCCTATCGCGAGCCGAGTCCGGCAAGCTTCAGTTTGTGCCTGAGATTGTTGATTTGTACGCTTATTGCCAGCAGCTGATCGAAGAGGTGCAGTACAGCTTTGAGCAACAGAGTGCGATCGCACTTCGAACTCAAGGGGACTGCACCAAAGCCTATGTTGACCCACAGCTACTGCGGGCGATTCTGACCAATTTGCTCTCTAATGCTGTGAAATATTCGGAACCCACCCCTGAAGTGACACTAACCCTCATTAGTAATCGCCAGTCTCTGATTTTTCAGGTTCAGGACCGGGGTATTGGCATTTCGGAGGCCGATCAGTCACAGCTCTATGAGGCCTTTTACCGAGGCACCAATGTCGGCAAGATCGGCGGTACAGGGCTTGGCCTATCTGTGGTACAGGCCTGTGTGAGACTTCACGGGGGTCGTCTGTCCTGCCACAGTCAGTTGGGGCAGGGTACGCTATTTGAAGTGTCGTTGCCCCACGTTGAATGACGCTGATTCTCCATCAATGCAAAGGCCGTGAGTGCCACCGTCAGGTACAGGGTGTAGCCAGTCGATAGCCTACCCCATGAATGGTTTCAATCAATGCTTTAGGTGCACCTGCCGACTTCAGTTTGTTCCGTAGACTTTTAATATGAGCTTTGACGGTCTCTTCGTCCGGTGGATTTTGCAACGACCAAAGCGATTCTAGGATAAAGGCACGACTCAGAACCCGTCGACCATTTCTCAGCAACAGCTCGAGAATTGAAAACTCCTTTGGCGTCAGCCGTAGGGCCTGCCGATTGTAGCTGACATCATAGGTGTCGGGGTCGAGCATTAATGCCCCCCAGCTCAGCGTATTTGTCACGGCTGCACTACCCCGCCGCAGCATCGCCCGAATCTGGGCCAGTAGCTCAGCCAAGTCAAAGGGTTTCACCATATAGGCATCCGCGCCAGCATCCAGCCCTACCACCTTGTCTTGACTCGTATCACGGGCCGTCAACATCAGTACGGGCACATCAAATCCACGGCTTCGCAGCCGCTGACACAGCTGAATGCCGTCGAGCTGCGGCAGCGTCACATCCAACAACGTCAGGTCGTAGTCGGCCAGCTGCATTTGATACCAGCCTGACTCTCCATCGCTGACGGTATCAACCACATAGCGCTGGGCCTCAAGCGCCTCTGTCAGAGACTCTGCCAACTGTAAATCATCTTCAACTAGCAGCAAGCGCATAGACAGCACCGGGTTGCAAGTGTTCTGCTCTCATGATGACGGATTTTGCCAGTCCGTTTGTGTCGTGGGCTACTGAGTCTTCAATGCTACTGAACCGCGATCGCGCCTTCGTCAAGAATCATGATGCCGTTCGTGTCGAACACTTTGCCTCTACAAAAAAATGATATGCCTACCTTTGGCTATCTTCATTACCTACGGGACAAACCTGTATGGGACGCTACATTACCTCAGATCCTTACCCCTACCCTTACAACGGCGACCTGCGCCCCGACAACACCGCGCTGATCGTCATTGATATGCAGACCGATTTCTGCGGCAAGGGTGGCTACGTCGACAAAATGGGTTACGACCTTACCCTCACCCGTGCTCCGATTGAGCCCTTGCAGAAGCTACTCAGCGTCATGCGCGAGCTGGGCTACGTCATTTTGCACACGCGCGAGGGGCATCGTCCTGACTTGTCGGACCTGCCGGAAAACAAGCAGTGGCGATCTCGTCAAATCGGTGCGGGCATCGGCGACCCTGGTCCCTGTGGACGCATTCTGGTACGGGGCGAAGCAGGTTGGGAAATCATTCCAGAACTAGCGCCCGTTGAGGGTGAGACCGTCATTGACAAACCGGGTAAAGGGGCGTTCTTCGCCACTGACCTAGACCTGCTGCTACGCCGCAAACAGATTCAAAATCTCATTCTGACGGGCATTACCACCGATGTGTGTGTTCACACCACCATGCGGGAGGCCAACGACCGGGGCTACGAATGCCTCGTACTGTCAGACTGCACTGGCGCAACAGACTACAGTAACTACGAAGCGGCACTCAAAATGATCAAAATGCAGGGTGGCGTCTTTGGCGCAGTGGCTACGTCTGATGCGCTGATTGAGGCCATGGGGTCATGAATACCGTTACTGAAACGGCACGTTCTACCGCAGGACCACCCCAAGGGCCACCCCAGCTCGATGCGGTCAACATTACCAAGCGATTTGGCAGTTTTACCGCCCTAGACAATGTGTCCATGACCCTGCAATCTGGCAATGTCCACGCTTTGCTAGGAGAGAATGGCGCGGGCAAGAGCACCTTGGTGAAATGCATCATGGGCTTTCATCGGCCCACATCCGGGCAGATTCTCATCGACCAGCAACCCCAAACCATCCATAGCCCCAAAGACGCCCACGACTGCGGCATCGGTATGGTGTATCAGCATTTCACCTCCGTTCCGGCGATGACCGTCGCCGAAAACCTGGTTCTATCTCGCTACGACAACAAAAAGCTAATCAACTGGCGGCAGGAACGAGAGCAGCTGACCACCTTCATTGACCAGTCCCCTTTCAGGCTAGACCTAGAAACGCCGGTCGCCCAGCTTGCCGCAGGTCAAAAACAAAAGCTCGAAATTCTCAAACAGCTTTACCTGAAAAGCCGCATTTTGATTTTGGATGAACCCACATCGGTGCTGACCCCAGGAGAAGCGGATGAGGTGCTGGGGCTGTTGCGATCGCAAGCTCAGCAAAACCAGCTCAGTATTCTGCTCATTACCCATAAGTTCCGCGAAGTGCAGGCCTTTGCTGACGAGGTGACGGTTCTCCGGAAAGGGCAGCTCGCAGGCCAAGGCCAGGTTAAGGATCTCGCCATTGAAGACCTGGCGCAGATGATGCTGGGTGAAGCGCGCAACATTCAGTCCGTAAACAAAGCAGCCGTCGCAGAACGCCCTGCGGTTCTCTCAATAACTGACTTGCAGGCCACTCGCGATAATGGCCTACCTGCCGTCAGCGGAGTCAACCTGACGGTCCACAGCGGCGAGATTGTGGGCATTGCTGGGGTTGCGGGCAACGGCCAGCGCGAACTAGTAGAAGTCCTAGCGGGACAGCGCCAGCCCACCGTAGGGCAAATTACCGTCAATGGCGAGCCATATAACGCCACCCGCGAAGAGATGTTTCGCCATCAGGTGTACGCCCTACCCGAGGAGCCGCTGCGCAACGCCTGCGTTCCGACCATGAGCGTAGCCGAAAATATGGCCCTACGCACGTTTGATCGCCCGCCCCAGGCCCGTTGGAGCTGGCTACTGATATTGCAGGCCATTCGTCAGTCGGCACGATCCTTAGTGAATACGTTTTCTGTCAAAACCCCCACCGTTGAGACCCCAATTCGTCATCTCTCCGGCGGGAACGTGCAGCGCACCGTGCTAGCCCGAGAACTGTCATCAGAGTCTGTGCGGCTGTTGATCGCAGCGAACCCCTGCTTCGGGCTCGACTTTTCAGCCGTAGAGTTTATTCACAACGCCATCGTCGATGCACGCAATCGGGGCGTGGCGGTTCTGTTGGTCAGTGAGGATCTAGACGAGCTTATGGCGCTAGCGGACCGGATTGTGGTGATCAGCGAGGGCAAGTTTGTTTATGAAAGTGAAACCGCCCAGGCCGATTTGGGCTTAATTGGTCAGCGTATGGCAGGGCACGAGTAAGCATGCTGCCAGAATCGCTTGTCCTCTCCGACCTATTTGCCCTCGCTACTGAGCCCAACCGTCTAGCCTGGTCGCCATTTCGACCAGGCATTGAGATTCACCCGCTTTACCAAACCGATGCGCCGGGACCGTCCGCGGCTCTGCTCAGGTACGAGGCCGGGGCTACAGTTCCTGCCCACGACCACAGCGGCTACGAGCACATTATTGTCCTCTCGGGTTCCCAGCAGGACGAGCGCGGTGTTTACCCCGCTGGCACCCTGGTGATTAATCCACCGGGCAGCAGTCATGCGATCGCAAGTGAGTTCGGGTGCATTGTTCTCATCATTTGGGAGAAGCCTGTTGTCATGACATCTGCCGGTTGAGTGCCTTTGTAAATGACTGTCATTACTGCACAGCCCTACGACTACCTGCTGCCGGATGCCGATGCTGTAGCACTGGTCATCATCGACATGCAGCGCGACTTTCTAGAAGCTGGGGGGTTTGGTGAATCGCTCGGCAATGATGTATCTCTACTGCGGGCCATCGTCCCGACCGTTCAACAACTCCAAACAACGTTTCGAGCCCATGGGTTGAGGGTGATACAAACAAAGGAAGCCCACCGCGCTGACCTATTAGACTGTCCATCTTCCAAGCTCAACCGAGGAAATGCAGATCTAAAAATCGGTGATGCAGGACCAATGGGTCGCATTCTGGTCGCCGGAGAGCCGGGGAACGACATTATTCCTGAGCTAGCCCCGCTGCCGGATGAGCTGGTGATTACCAAGCCGGGGAAAGGGGCGTTTTATCAGACGGGGTTAGATGACGTGCTGCGATCGCACAATCTCACCCACCTCATTTTTACCGGCGTCACCACCGAAGTCTGCGTCCAGACCACCATGCGCGAAGCCAACGACCGGGGCTACGAATGCCTGCTCGTCGAAGACGCCACCGAAAGCTACTTCCCCGAATTCAAACAGGCCACCCTCGACATGGTCCGGGCTCAAGGGGGCATCGTCGGTTGGACGGCAACCACAGCTCAAGTTTTAGAAGGTCTTAGCACCTTTTGATAAGCTTTCGCTCAGGTAGCCCTACGGGCCGATAAAGATGCATAAAATCGGAGGCGTTGCCCATACCCATGCCTAACTAACGATGTTGACTGACGCTGCTAAAGCTTCGCTAACGACAACGCTGATTCGAGGACGCTGGGTGTTTGCCCCAGATCGGGTTGTTACGGATGGCGCTGTTGTTATCGAGAATGACACCATCTTAGCGGTAGGCAAATGGTCAGAACTGCAGAAAGCATACCCCCACGCACAGGTTCTCGGCTCAGAGAATCATGCGGTGCTACCCGGCTTTGTCAATGCGCACCACCATAGCAATGGGGTGCCCAATTCACTCATGGGCATCGAGGATGACTTTCTAGAGCTGTGGCTGTTCTCCCTAATCGGTCTGCGCGACCAGCCCACCCACCTCAAGACCCTATTTAGCATTGCAGCCTTGCTTAAATCTGGTGTGACCACTGTTCTCGACTTTGCTGTCTTAGGCGGCTCCCTGACAGATAGTGAGACAGGGCTGAAAGATAGACTCGCGGCTTATGAGCAGGCAGGGCTTCGGGTAGCACTGACTCCCGGCTGCCGTTACGACAGTCTGCTTGTCCACAACCAAGACAAGGAATGTCTTGCCAGTCTGCCGATAAACCTACGTCGGACACTCAAAGATCTTGTTCCCTTAGAGCAAGGGCTGGCCGCTGAAGATTACCTCGCGCTGATGGTTGATACTGTTAAACAGTACAAAGACCATGCTCATATTGATATTTGGTTTGGACCACCCGGTCCTCAATGGGTTGGCGACGAGCTGTTGGTCAAGATTGTGGAAACGGCACAGTCCCTTGGAACGGGAGTGCAGACCCATGCGCTGGAGTCCTTTTACGAAAAGCTGATCGGACCAAAGTTTCATGGCAAGTCGGTAATTGCCCACCTGCATGATTTAGGCGTGCTCAGCCCACAGTTCTCCATAGCCCACGGCGTCTGGGTGACAGAAGACGATATTAAAATTTTGGCCGAGACAGGCGCGTCAATTAGCCACAACCCCAGCTCTAACCTACGGCTACGGGCGGGCATTGCGCCGCTCAATGCGCTGCTTGCGGGCGGCGTAACGGTAGGACTCGGCATGGACGGCACCACCATTAACGACGACGAGGATATGTTTAGCGAAATGCGACTAGCGGCACGGCTGCACCGGACGCCGCAGATTGGGGAAGCTGCGCCTAACTTCAGAAACATTTTCAGCTTGGCGACGACGGGTGGAGCAAAGCTACTGGGTCAGCCTGATGCGATTGGCAAGCTTGCGCCCGGATACCGAGCCGACCTGTCATTGGTAACGCTCAACCGCATGACCTGGCCCTGGGTTGCCCCCGAAGCGGACCCGCTTACTGTGGTGATGATGCGTGCCCGCGCAGGCGATGTGGATACAGTTCTTGTAAATGGCAAAGTTGTTCTCAATGCGGGTCAGCCGACGAGCTTTAACCTAGAGACAGTAGCTGAAGCTTTGGCCGAACAGCTAGACAGTGCGCCAAATCGTGAAGAATACCGAGCCCTTGCCCGAGCAATGCGTCCGCATCTAGCGGAGTGGTACAGCAGCTGGGGGACACCGGAGCTGGAGCCATTTAACGCATTCAACTCGAAATAGTGGGGACCGTTGCGATCGCAAGCCCTACAAATCTGCTGTTGTAACTTTCTTACTACCCATACATCGGCGCATCGAGTCGATGTACCCGATGATTGCGGTTGAGGTCACGGTCGGGCATGTGGCGCATGTGGGCTTGGGGAGCATTATTTTCAATGGACACGTCCGGCTGTAGAAACAGAACGTTGTATTGCAGATGGTGGGTAAAAGCCGAAAAATCAGTGCGTCTGCCGCCCACAACGCTGGTGAGCTCGGCGTCGGTCAATTCTCTCTCGCTATTGACATAGTGAGCTTGAGCTAGATGGCGTTGGGTTTGCGTCCGTTGGAACAGCATCGGAGTACCTCTGATTGGAACGATGCATCCAGTATGGTTAAGTCAATGCCGTTCGGCTTTCCAGATGGGGTGAAAGTGAGGTCACGCTTGTGCCAATGTTGGAAAGTTTGCGCTAGGGCTGGTACCACCTTGAGCCCGATTTGTAGGCCCGCCAGCCGCCGTGCTGGGTAATCTCTTTCTTGCCGTCTACGGTTAGCGGCTCTCCAATAACGCCGAGCACTTCTTCGCCATCTTCTAGCTTTACCTTGCCGATGGCCAAACCTGGGGGCTCCTGAGAGAGCACAACCCCAAGCCCTGCTAAAGGGACATCCCACACTTCTACGGCAACGGCCACCCCGCCTTCACGGACTTTCAGCATGGCCGGGTACCGATCGTCTATGGACCAGAGGCGGTAGGCGGGTTCTGTTTTGGCTTCTCGGTCAAAGGTTGCACCGACGTTAGTCAGGTTGGGGTTCAGCGCCAGTCCCCGCATGAGCGTGCCGTTGACGGCGAGTTTCAGCGTTTCGGTCACGTTGCATCCTCCGCTTTGCCCAATGCCCCCGGTGCCCCGACTAATGTCCGCTGAGGTGAGCAGGTAATCACCATGATCAGCAACGTCAAAATGTAGGGCGCGGCGTTGAACAGGTAGTAATACGAGTCAATGCCCACCGACTGAAAGGCTGGACCAATCGCCTGGGCACCGCCAAACAGCAGCGAAGCCCACAGACACTGAATCGGGTTCCACCGCGCAAAAATCACCAGCGCCACGGCCATCAATCCCTGACCGCTGGAGATGCGCTCGGTCCACACACCGGGGTAGTAGAGCGACAAACACGCGCCGCCGATGCCTGCCAAAAAGCTGCCCGCCATGATGCTGGCCAGCCGCACCTTGAAAATAGAAATGCCCATCGCTCGGGCCGCATCGGGGCTGTCCCCTACCGCCCTCACATACAGACCCCAACGGGTTGAGCGAAAGAACCAGTGGAGCAGGGGCGCGATCGCAACTCCCAACAAAAACAGCGGACTCACCTTCAGCGCAGCCTGTAGCTGCGGCAAACTGCTCCACGCCCCCCAGTCCAAGGTCATCAGCTGCGGAGCCTGGGGCTGAATGAAGGGCTTACCAAAAAAGAACGCCAAACCGCTACCAAATACAATCATGGCAATGCCCGCCGCCACGTCGTTCACCCTGGGCTGCTGCGACAGCCAACCATGAATTGCCCCCAGTACCATGCCCGCTGCGCCTGCTGCCAGTACCCCCAGCCACGGTGCCCAGGTCGTCCCCAACGTATCCTGAGTCAGATAGGAAACGCCGTAGGCGCTCATCGCCCCCATCAACAGCGTGCCTTCGAGGCCCAGGTTAATTTTGCCGCTCTTTTCGGTAATGCACTCCCCCAGGCTGACAAACAGAAACGGCGCGCTGCCCCGCAGCGTACCAGCCACAATCCCCAGGGGAATGCCCCATAGTCCTAGTGAATCTGCCACTTATGCCTCCTCCCGAAACCAGGGCAGCTTCCCATACAGCGAGTCGCTGTACAGCACACACAAAAACACGATGCCCTGAAACACCAGCACTGTGGCATCCGGCAAGTCGTGGGCTCGCTGTAAAATACCGCCGCTCGCTAGAATGCCGCCCAGCAGCACCGCCACCAGTACCGTTGCCAAAGGGTTGTGTCGCGACACAAAAGCCACCAGAATCCCCGCATAGCCGTAGTTAGACACTAGCGACTCGTTCAGCCGCTTCTGCACAGCGGCCACTTCGACCATACCTGCCAGCCCCGCTGCCGAGCCGCCCAGGAAACAAATCGCCAGGGTCAGCTTACCGACGGGCAAGCCTGCAATTCTTGCCGCCCGCAGGTTGCCACCCGCCGTTCTAGCGGCAAAGCCAAAGGTAGTACGCCGAATCAGCACGTAGGCAATGACACAAACAATCAGCCCGTACAGCAGGCCGAAGTGAATGCGGGTACCAGGAAGCGTCCCCAGCCAAATACTGGGGTCTAGCTCAGCGGAAGACGGCTTAGTCACAAAGCTGGCATCACGCAAAGGGCCTTCGACTAGGTGGTTAAGCAGTGCGATCGCAATGTAGTTCAACAACAAACTGCCAATTGTTTCATTTACTCCCCGGTAATGGCGCATTGCCCCCGCCAGCGTAATCCACAGCCCGCCAGCAACCATTCCCGCCAGACCCATCACAACCTGTGCGAGGACAGGCGGCAGTGCGGGACCAATGCTTAGGCCGGTGACAACCGCCGCCAGCCCACCCATCACCAGCGCACCTTCATTACCGATAATCACCAAACCTAGCTGCGCAGGTAACGCCGTACAGAGCGCCGTCAGCATCAGAGGGGCCGCACGGATTAGCGTATTCTGCCACGCACTCCAGCGGCCAAAGGCTGCCTTGTAGATGGAGCCATACACCGCCAGGGGATTTGCACCCGCCAGGGCACAGAAGATGCCAAAGATAACCAGCGCGCTCAGCAATGCCGCGACGGGAAGCACAACGGCCTCTAGCGGTCTACGCCACTGACCGGCAAACAGGCGCTTAGATTGAGCCAGACTGGTCATCAGCCGTCAATGCTGCCGTTCACACCCTCAATCAACCAGTCCATCTTCTCTAGTTCAAGATTCTGCTGTTCGTATTTTTCGCCTGCGCCAATGATGGTGTTGCCGGAATTGTCCTTAACTTCGCCTTCGTAAATCACTAGCTCTCCGGCCTCCAAAGCTGCTCGGGCTGTCTCTGCATCGGCTTGAGCGTCCTCCGTCACTGCTGGACCATAGGGCGACAGCTTACAGAAGTTGTCTGCCAGACCACCCCGCAGTAGATGGGGAATGTCACCTGCCATGAGCGTCTTGCCCGCAACAAACTGCTCACCTAAAGACGTGTAAATGCTAGACCAGTCCCACTCGGCCCCGGTCAAGTAACCTTCGGGGGCCAGCGGCGATTGGTTGGCATGGTAGCCGGAGGTAAAGATCCCGCGCTTCTCAGCGGTCTCCATCACCACCTTGGGGCTGTCCACATGACAAGTCACCACGTCTACCCCTTGGTCGGCCATGCTGTTGGTAGCTTCTGCTTCCTTTACCGGCAGTGCCCAGTCCCCGGTAAAAATGAGCTGTGTCGTGATGTCAGGGTTGATGGACTTGGCTCCAAGGGTAAAGCTGTTGATATTTCTTAGGACCTGGGGAATGGGCTTAGCAGCGACAAAGCCGAGCTTGCCGCTCTTACTCATGTGCCCGGCCACGACGCCTGCAATGTACTGAGCCTCATCAATGTAGCCAAAGTAGCTGCCGACGTTGCTGGGGTGCACATCTTCTTGGTAGAGACCACCCGCATGGAAAAACTGCACTTCGGGAAACTCTTCTGCCAGTTCTAGAATATACGGATCAAAGTAACCAAAGGAGGTGGGGAAGAGAACCTTAGCGCCGTCGATTTCGATCATGCTGCGCATGGTTTCGAGCACCGCCGAGGTCTCAGGTACACTAGCTTCTTCGACAATCTTGATGCCCGGCACTGCCGCCATCGCCTGTGCGCCCTCGGCATGGGCCTGGTTGTAGCCAAAGTCGTCCTTGGGCCCCACATAGATAAAGCCGACAACAACCTCTTCTGGCGCTTCGCCACCTGCTTCGGCGCCCGTGTCATCCGCAGGCGTTTCGGTGGAGCTAGTACAGGCATTGAGCGCAACTGCCGAGCCAAATGCAGAAGTGGCCAACAGGCCACGGATCACCTGACGGCGAGAAAGGTAAAGCGGTCTGCGACTACGCATAGTTGGGAACTCCCAGCAGTTCAGTTAGAAAATGAATCCGCGTATTGATGGCTTTGCACTCAATATTTTGCGGACCAGGCGCACTTGTGCGTCTATTTACTTAGCATCGAGAAAATGCTTTCAGTTTTTTGTATCACAGGTGTCAGTTTGTTAGATTTTCTAGCCGATAGTAGCCAACCATCGCAAACGTCGTCTATTTGCCACTCATAGCTTCACACATAGCTTTACGGACATGCTTCACGAGCATAACTACACAGACCTCGGCAGCATCCAAGCAGTCAGACCGCAATGTACAAGGAGATAATACCGACAAAATTAAGTTGCCTGTGTCGACTGGCTACTCATACAAGCCATCCAGCCTATGGCAACTGACTCATGGCGATACTGAGTCAGTAAAGCCATGATGGTGCTACTGGACATGGTGCTATTGAACTATGCCGGAAACGCTGCCGGAAACGCTTCAGGGAGGTGTGACCTTGACCAAAGCTGCCAGTTTGCTCTACCAGCGCTACCGCTACATCGCCCTGTCGGTTTATTCTGCCGTACTATTCGCAGGGGTAGTGGACTGGCTTTATGGCGGTATTGGTCCCAGAACCATCATTGCAGCACCAGAACGTTGGCGGTTCCTGGGCTTTGCGGCCATGGTTTTGTTGTTGATCTATCTAGAGATCAGGGGCGTTGGGCAAAACAGTTTTTCAACAAATCATAGCGCGGAACACTTTCCTTTTTTGGTTAGAGTCAGCCTCTTTCTAGGAACTTGCTTGATTACCGATCTAAACTATTCACAGATTTTGTTCTTGCCGGTTTTGCTCTACGCCTACTTGGCTGTCAATAGGACCCTCAGCTACGTTCTCGCCGTTCTCGGAGTCATTTTGCTGCTGGGGGTCCGGCAGTTCGACATCCAGCTGATGGGTGTACCCGCGTCATCCGTGGTGGACAATGCTTCTGGGAAACCCGCAGACGGAAGAGGGGGGCCACCCAGAGGGGGGCCGCTGATCGATAGAAGTATGGGCGCGTTGATTACGTTGTTCTTCACTCTATTACTGGCCCGGGCAATGACCCAGGCGCTACAGGCTCAGCAAAAGCTGACTGGCCTACTGACTTCGCTTAAGGCATCTCACGCACAGCTACAGCACTATGCTTCACAGATTGCCGAACTGGCCACCACAGAAGAACGTAATCGTCTTGCCCGCGACATTCACGATGGTCTAGGACACCACCTAGCCGCGATCAACATTCAGCTAGAAAAGGCTAGTGCCTATAGAGACCGGAACCCAGGCCGAGCCCACGAAGCCGTTGTTCAGGCCCAGCGCGTTGTACAAGATGCCCTCAAAGACGTGCGAGTTTCTGTCAGCAGCCTGCGTCAAAGCGGTGAGCAATTCTTGTTTGAGCCGTCGCTGAACGATTTGATTCGACGCATGCGCCACAGCGGTTTGAACATCGCCCTCAAACAGTCAGGGGATAGCTGTCTCTACAGCAACATGAAGTTGATTGCCCTATATCGCGTCATTCAAGAAGGGTTAACTAACGTACACAAGCACGCTGGCGCTACCGAGGCAACAATCGCACTAACGTTTGACCTTCAGCAGGTTCGCCTAGTACTCAGCGACAACGGGCAAGGGTTCGACGTCAAGGCTTGGCAAGCATCAAAGCATGCGCCAGTGACCCATGGACTGTTGGGTCTACAGGAACGATTGAGTCTGCTGGGTGGCATTTTAGTTGTTGAGAGTTGCCAGAAAGGGACAACGCTCACCGCAGTGATTACCCAGTCCGAGTTTCCGGGTGGTAGAGAAGAGTACCATCCATCGACTAGCCTGACTAAGCCTTAAACTGCTATAGAATGCAAAAGTTGGACGAAATGGTACTGTCTCGAGCTATTTGCGCAAGATCTTGCGACATATCATCCGGCGTCCGATGTTGCATCCATTCATTGATGACAGGTCTCTAATTTTCAGTTCTATTCACGAGCAATGACCACCGAGATTAGCGTTTTAGTTGTTGATGACCAGTACCTGATCCGAGAAGGGATTGCATCGCTGCTGGAACTAGAAACGTCTATTTCAGTGGTGGGCATGGCAGAAGACGGGGAAGATGCGGTCGCAAAAGCCCAAGATCTAAAGCCCAACATTACCCTAATGGACGTGCGCATGCCGGTGATGAGTGGGGTAGAAGCCACAGCCCGACTCCGAGAAACCGTTCCCGGCTGTCAGGTGATTATGCTGACCACCTTTGATGATGAGGAGTTCATTCTTCAGTCCTTACTGGCCGGAGCCTGCGGCTACCTGATGAAAGACCTACCCCCCAAAGACCTCATCCAGGCCATTCAGCTGGCCCACGCAGGCATTTATCAGCTCGCCCCTGGGGTCGCAGGTAAGCTCATCGGCGCGGCCCACAGCCAGCAGCGCCCCAAACCCGAGCCTAAAACCAAGCCGCCCCTCACAGCCAGAGAGCTTGAGGTACTACAGCTGATTGCTCAGGGGCAAACCAACAAACGCATTGCCCAAACGCTCAACGTCAGCGAAGGCACCGTCAAAAACCATGTATCCAACCTACTGATGCGCCTAGACCTCAAAGACCGTACCCAGGCAGCCGTCTATGCAGTTCAAAATGGGCTTTGTTGACAGCGTAGTTTCGCACAGGCGTTTTTGAAGAGCGGCGGTTAATTTAGGTAAGACGTCTGTGTCATCTGAGCTGCCTTGCTATTTCATACGACTACCGGTCCCATTTTGTATGTCGGGACGCTCTCAGATCAGCCTCGACACTTCGAGAAGTTGGTCAGCCTGTGGGACGCTGTGCAGCAGCTACCGCTGGCACAGACTACCCTCACAATCAACTTCAACTACTGCGAGTTTCTGGGTCATAACGGCGTTGCCTTCTTAGGTGGATTGGCCCAACTGATCACACAGCAGGGCGGTAAAGTACGATTCGAATGGGACTCACTACGGGGCAGAATCTACACCAGCCTGAAACAAAACGGCTTTCTCTACGCCTTTGGCAAAAATCAGCGCCCCAAAGACGGTAACGCTATCCCTTACCGGCAAGACTGCCAGTTTGACCACCGCGACATCATCGACTATTTGCAATACTACTGGCTGGGCAAGGGGTGGGTGAACATTACTGACCGTCTGCAGCAGGCGATTACCGGCCAAGCCTCAGAGCTATACCTCAACGCCTTTGACCACAGCCAGTCGGCCATTGGCGTGTTCAGTTGTGGGCAGCACTATCCCAAGCTCGGGGTACTCCAGCTAAGCGTCGTGGACTTTGGCATCGGCATCGCAGCCAGCGTCAAGAACCTATCGCAGAACCACGCCCTGTCAACGGTAGACGCGTTAGAATGGGCGCTGCAAGCGGGCAACACTACACAACAGCAAGACATTAGCCGAGGGTTGGGTCTTCATTTACTACAGCATTTCATCCAGTGCAACGGCGGGACGCTGCTGATTTACAGCAACGACGGTTGCATTCAGATTGGCGAACCGGGGGTACGCTACAGGCAGTGTCCGGTCAACTTTGCAGGAACGCTGGTGAACATTACCCTACAGTGCGATGCATCGGTGTACGATCTGGCAGCTAACAGTGCAGCCGACGAAACGACAGAGGAAACTTGGTTTTGAGATCCAGAGTTTAGAGCACGAGGTCTTCAGGGATCAGAATTCAAGAGCCCGGCTTTGGAGCCCACATTAGGAGGTTGGCAATCATGCATGTGAAGGTATTTGAGATTACAGGACAGTATGCCATCGCCTCCGACAGCGGCCAGCAGGTTTACGACCGCATTCATCCCACCCTGCAACAGTCTCACCCAGTCACTATCGATTTTGACGGCGTGACCGTCTTTGCCTCGGCCTTCTTAAACTTTGCCATTGGCCAACTCCTGCGCGACGTCCCCCCTGCCGAACTTAACCGCCTACTCAAAATTGAGCACCTTAGCGACACGGGCAAACCCATTCTCAAACGGGTGATCGACAACGCCAAGCAGTACTACAGCGACGCCCAGTATAAAGACGCCGTAGATGGTGCCCTAGAAGAATTTGCAACGGACGCTAGCGCCTGATATCCGTTCAAACCTAGGTCACAGCATGCTATGGCCCTACGCCCATTCATTGTTCTGTTCTCCCTATCCTCTGCTCTTATGGGTCTACCCATTAACGTCCGTGCGTCCGTTGTCAATATTCTGACCGACATCCCTCAGCCTGAAGATATCTTCCTGGTCGATACCAACGTTTGGGTGTGGCAGACCTACAGCAATGCAGCCGCCTCATCTCGCATTGCGGCTCAGAAAATCCGCGAGTACACCACCTACCTCAAACGCACGCTTGATAGCGGGGCCACCCTGGCATACTCCAGCCTAATCTTGCCGGAGCTGGCCTTCGTAATCGAAAAGACTGAATGCAGCATCTACAATCGTCGCAACAAGCTACGCCTCAAGACCAAAGAATTTCGCCACAAGTGCCCCATCGAACGCCAGAACGTAATTGCAGAAGTACAGGCAGCCTGGGCACAGGTCAAGGCGATCGCGATTCCCTTAGCCGTAACCATAGACGAAGCCTTGACCGATGCTGCCCTAGATCGCTATGCAACCCAGGCATTGGACGGGTATGACCTGTTCATTTTGGAATCTGCGTACCGGGCAGGCTCAGGCCAAGTCAGAGTGATCACGGACGACATTGACTATATTGGGGTGCCAGGCATTCAAGTTTTTACCGCTAATCCACAGGCGCTGGACATTGCGGAGCGGCAAAGTAGAAGTCTGGAAAGGTAACGCAAATAGCCCTATCCCGCTTAGTGCATCAGCCATTGCCTCAGTCAATAGTTTTAGACATAGGTTCTGTCACTTTGCTGGGGTCACACCCAGTAACGCTATCCCACCGGCAGACAATGCTACGCGACCCGCAGTCGCAACAAAGGCTGGAACAATTACTAAAGATTTGAATTTGTTATCCACAAAGCATCTGCCTGCTTTTCCATTTTTCTAGAGATAATATATTTGCCACTCTGGCTTTATTTTTTCTCTATCGAAAGACATATATCCTCGCACTGCCTCCGTGCATATAGCGCTTGTCCTAAGAGGCGTCTACCCAGGCAACGCTAAGTCAAAACCTGCTTGCGCCTACTTATATAAAATTCTTATAGAAGGAAAAGCGTCTTTTTCAATTCGTTAGCTCTTATTTCTATTTTTTAAGAAAATATTTAATATTTGTAAAGGGCAAAGTCACAACATCGAGCCGATTAGGCGTACACACGCTTGTTGTTTCTACGACTAAAACAATCGTTCAGGGAATAAAAAAATGCCAGATAATGGAGGAACTTTAAACCAGGATATCTCCACGAGTCTGCCAACTAGTGGGGAACTAGAAAGAAGTTTGTCTCAAAGGGTGCAGTCACTGTATGGACAAAAATTGGGGCAAATGCCAAAGCGAACAGTCTGTCACTTATTTGGGCAGGAACTCGTGCTGGTCTTAGAAGACAGTACAACTCAGATAGAGCAGTTTTTGGAACATGAAGGGGCAGCGCCACTGATGCTAGAAGTTCGTGATGCGGTTGAGCAGCGCCTCAAACAAGAAATTGTTCAGATTATTGAGTCGATTTTGCAGGTCTCAGTCAGAGGCATTATGGTTGATTCGGCAACCGGCATTGGGCGAACGGGTATTGTTGCTGTACTGTCTCAAACGCCTTCAGTTCGGAACCCCGAATCTATTCCAAAAACAGAGCCGTACAAACAGGCCCGAAAGCGTCGCTAGCCCTCTATCCAAACAAGCCTCGGCACAACGAACTCACCCTAAAGGGGTAACTGTCAAACCTACAGACCTTACCAAGGGTAGTGTAATGCCCTGCCTTGAGACGGTTCAATAAGGGAACTAGACCGCTGTTACCCCTATTAGGTTCTTAAGGAGTTTGTTATGCTGCGTTGGTCCCTGATTTTTCTAGTCATTGCAATTATCGCTGCTGTCTTTGGCTTTGGTGGCATTGCAGGTGCTGCTGCGGGCATTGCTAAGATTCTGTTCTTCGTTTTCTTAGCTATTTTTGTTGTATCACTCATTATGGGTGCAATTCGTCGCCCTGTGTAATCAACCAAAGGGCACAACTGGTCCTTTCAACAGTCCAATAATTGAGATAAAAGGCGTTACTTACTGGCAGTAGCGCCTTTTTGCTGGCATTTCCATCCTGCTGAGGCTCAACCCTAGCATGTAGTTACCCCGCTAAGCAAAAAACAGATTACTTCTACCTTCTGCTTTCTGCCTTTTGTCTTCCCCCCTCATCCTCTATCTCTAGTACTCAACCAACAAGAGCAATTGACAGGACTACCCGTTTTCTCCCTTTTGATGGAGTTTACAAAGGTAACGGTTTCTTACGATGTTGACTAACTGACTCGCACATACGTATAGGAGACTTTCATGCAGGCACCTAATCCCCAACCTCAACTAGGTTTCACTCGCTTTGCCGAACTGTGGAATGGCCGTTTAGCAATGATTGGTTTTGCTTCTGCTATTTTGGTCGAGATCCTGACTGGACAAGGCATTCTATCCCAGCTGGGTCTGGCTTGGCTTTACACTCGCTAAGCGATGTTAAATCGGAACGTGAGGCTCATGTAGCCTTGTTGCAGGTTGTAGGGCGGCCACTGCGTCAAAGCAACCTGTAAAAGATTCTGCAAAGAGAGCCCGACAGGGACCGCCACCTGACAGGCTCTCTTTTTTATGCCGTTTTTTAGAAAATAGAATCGATGTCGTCTACGGTATCGTCCGACTGGCAACATACAGGTGCTGCCGTTGCAATCATTATTATTCTCAGTTGGTTAGCCAGCTTGTCACTGTGCTTACAGCTCGATATGGCACAGCTCCCGCTTGGGTTAGTAGTCGGCAGCATTATGCTAAGAACGTTTTTGCAGACGGGCCTATTTATCACGACCCATGAGGCTATCCACGGCCACCTATCCCGTCACCTTCAGCTCAATGCGGCCATTGGCCAAATTGCAGCAAACCTCTATGCACTGCTCCGCTACCGTACCCTAAGGGTCAATCACCAGCAGCACCACGCTGCTCCAGCTACAGATCACGACCCGGACTTTCATCCTGGCCCCTATTGGCAGTGGTACCTTCAGTTTATGGGGCATTACCTGTCTACCGTACAGTTCTGGGCCACGTTTGTTGGCATTACTGTCATTTTTTGGCCGCTCATGTGGCTGGGCATCCCAATGCTCAATCTGGTGTTGTTTTGGATTTTGCCCATCGCACTCAGTTCGCTACAGCTTTTCACCTTTGGCGTATACCTACCGCACCGGCCCATTGCCGAGGGGTACTGCGATCTCACCCATACCCATCTCAACAACAGCGGTGTCGTGCTGTCTTTTATTACCTGTTATCACTTCGGCTACCACTGGGAACACCACCGCTACCCCCACGTGCCTTGGTATCAGCTACCCTGCTACCACCGCGCCTATAGCACCAGCGTACTGCCCCCAACCGGCAAATGTGCGGATGCTGGCCTGATACAGTGAACCGACCGACACATCCTTGATCGTCAGTTTCGCTGAGAATGGCAGACGGAAAACTATGAGAAAATGGGCTGACTTTAGTGTTGGGAGAATGCTATGTCTCAGTCCACTGCCGCTCAGAACCTGACAGCTGACGACATTCTGGTGGTCGGTGCTGGCCCTGCCGGGTCAACCACCTGCCTATTCTTAGCTGAAAGGGGCATTCCTCATACCCTTATCGACAAGGCCACCTTCCCCAGAGACAAGGTCGATGGCAACGTCTATGGTGGTAAGGTCATCGAAATCCTCGACCGTCTCAGTCTGGACTACTTCCCAGAACTCGTCGCCCAGGCCGACCAAGTTTTGGGCTGTCGCACTGCTGAAATATTCACCCCCAATCGAGAACACTTCAGCGTTCACATTCCAACAGGGACGACTGGCGCATCCCTGACCAGTCAGCCTGCCACAGAAGTTCCTTTCTTCACCATGAATCGGCGGGTGTTCGATCATTTTCTGGTACAAAAGCTTAGCCCTACCTATACTCAGCAGCGGCTAGGAACGGCACTGGACACCATTGAACGGCAAGGCGACCGCTGGCGTGCTGTGGTGAATACTGGCACCGAGCAGCAAACGTTGTTTCCTCAGCTAGTTATCGTGGCCGATGGAGCCAACTCCACCGTGCTGCCTCAGTTGGGTCATCACATCAGTACCGATCGCTGGTACGAGAGTATCCAGGGGTACTACAAGGGCGTGACCGGTTTTGAAACGGATATTCAGCAAGCTCAGTCGCAGGGTACGGCTGTCCCTACGACCTTTCATATTGAGGGGCACTTCTTGCCCGAATCCAGTCCTGGCTTTTTCTTTATCGTGCCGCTAGCGGGCGGTGTCTTTAACGTCGGCGTTGGGCTTCCTCGACAGACGGCACAGCAGCACAACGTCGATCTATCGCAGCTGCTCAACAGCATCATCGAACAGTCCTTTAGCGACCGCTTTGCGCAGGCAGAGGTCATCCAGGCACCTCGTCCTTGGCCCATTCCCATTGGCTCCTCTGGTCGTCCGCCAGTCTCAGGTACAGGCTACCTAGTAACGGGTGATGCTGTAGGGCTGTGCAATCCACTCACCTGCTATGGCACCGGCAGCTCGATGCTGTCCGGGATGCTGGCTGCCGAACAAATTCACCACTGCGCCCAACAGCAGCGGTTTGACGCCGAGTCGCTGAAAGGCTACGACCAAGCGCTGTTTGACCGGTTCCAGCAAGAGTTTCGCCGTAGCGGCGTTGTCAAAGCCTTTGCCAAGCAAGACTGGCTGTTCAATTTAGTGGCTAATCCCCAGGTGAAATCTGTCCTCCGTCAGGGACTAAAGGGAACAGCATCCATGATGAAGCAGCTATAGGTGTTGGGGGACAGAAGTTAAAAGCCAGACGTCAAAAGTCAGACGTCAAAAGTCAGTCAATGCTGTCTCCTACAGCAAGCTTCAAGACACTTGAAACTTGTGCCTCGCTTGACCGGCTGTTCTGTAAAGCTTCTGGCGATACAAACCTTGGCCACGTCCAGAACTGGAGATTTTCCGACGGGGAAAGCGACAGGTTTTAACCCGGACGTGGTTTGAAACGAGCCAAGTCAAGAGAAAAACGCGATGAGTCCTGCCCCACAAAAAACGCCAATTATATATCTGGCAGCGACTCAAGTCCCTGACACAGTAAAATAAGGCATGATGCCACACTGGCCGGGGTACAACTGTCCCTTAATGCTGAAGTTTAGCCTTACTCGGGCTCAAGAGCCGTGTGGCAGTAGCAACGTCTCCCTTTTCCTGATCACCGGATGGATGCTCCCCTAAGCTGGACTGACCTCAAAGCGCTCGACACGTTTAAACGTGACCGCATCAACGGTCCTACCAACGCACAGGCAACGCTGCGGCTGTTTGGCCAGCCTGAGTCTGCTGTACGCGTTACCCTATACCGCGATAACCATGCCTGGTGCCCCTACTGTCAGAAGGTGTGGCTCTGGTTGGAAGAGAAACAGATTCCCTACCGCATCCAGAAGGTCACCATGTTCTGCTACGGGGAAAAAGAGCGCTGGTACAAACAAAAGGTCCCCTCGGGCATGCTGCCTGCATTGGAGCTAGACGGTCGCACAGTAACAGAAAGCGACGACATTTTGCTGGCCCTAGAGCAGGCCTTTGGTCCCTTAGTGTACGGCATGACCGATGCTCAGGTGATGCCGCTGCGCCGCCTAGAGCGGCAGCTGTTTCGAGCCTGGTGCAGCTGGCTCTGCTACCCATCGCGATCGCAGCGCGCCGACGATCGTGCCCGTACCCAGTTTATTGACGTTGTACAGGCCGTCGAGCAGGCATTGGGGGGCACGCCTGGGCCATATTTCCTGGACGACTTTAGCACCGCCGATGTCGTGTTTGTCCCCTATGCGGAGCGGATGCACGCCAGCCTGTACTACTACAAAGGCTATGCCCTACGAGAAGAGAATCCCAAGCTGAGCGACTGGTTCGATGCGCTAGAGACACGAGCCACCTATCGCGGGACTCAAAGCGACTTTCATACCCATGTTCACGATCTGCCGCCACAGATGGGTGGCTGCTATGCCAACGAACATCCTCAAACCGCGGCGAACCAGCAGCGGGTCGACCAGGGACCGTGGCACGGCCTGCCCGACGCTCGCTACCCAGAGCCTGAAACCGTTCGAACCGAAGCACTACACCGTGTCCTCAAGCACCGCGATAATATCCTTCGGGTAAACCCAGCTGACTCTGTCGTAATTGACGAGGCCCTCCGATGCGCCTTGACCGACCTGATGACGGGGCAGCGATGCCAGCCGCCTGCGGGTGCTGATGTAGCACTCCGATACCTGCGCGATCGCATCAATGTACCCCGAGATATGTCTATTTACGCAGCAAAACACCTACGACAGGCATTAGAAGATACCGCCACAATGGCTGGCACAGGGCAAGGAAGCCCCATTCCAATCCGGCATCGATACGATCAAAACCCCATAGAATTTGCATCCTAGAGCTGTAACCAATACAGCAGAACGCTGCAGAGGTTGAACAGCTTTTAGTGTTATTTTCTACCCGATCTAACAATCACCTACGCAACACTTAAAGCCTGAAAACCGACTATTACTACAGCCTGTAACAGCTATTTCGCTAAATATTAAAAAACTCGAACTATCTTTCACTGCAAATCAAAACAACGTTATCTTAGCTTTACACAGGAACAGCGGGTGACTACCGTTTCAGATTTACCATTTCAGATTTACCTTGGTGTTGATAAAACACCGTTTGCTTGCACAACCGGTCTCTCGTGCATTCTTCCAGTTTAATCAGGGCTACAGTTGTTACGTGGTTCTAGAACTACAGCTTGGGCGCTTTGCCTGAGCCTCCAAGTACGGCGATTCTCCTTGGCATACAGCGCTTCGTGCCGAGCAACCCGGCTCAACTTTTTCACGGGTTGCTGCTATACGTGGTGCCAAAAGCCTTGCGCATTCTGCCAATCCATAGAGTCGTATACTGACCTTGCAGCGGCTACGAGGTCAGGTCACGGTAGTAACCGTTTATCGTTTATGCCCGTAAAATAGCCTGTCTTCGATGTTCCCGACAAACGGGACCAAAGGCACGAGCATGATTAACCAATCAGAAGATTGAGCCACGATATCAGCGGCATATTTCAGGCTATCGCAACAGATTTTCTTGAGTAGACCGTCTAAAAGCGATCTACTCCGACAGTTCCTTTTGGAAGAGTCTTCCATAAGAGATTTTTGTTCTTTGTAAATGTTGTTCTCTAATCCCATGAATAATACTGCTTTAGGCATCGCAACCGTTGCAGTGCTCGGCGTAGCTGCACTGCCCACGCAGGCCAAAACCATCAACCAGACAGCATCCGTTTCGCTACAGCCGACTGATATTACCGACGAGGTATTAGTACCTCTAATCGAAAAGTTTGACACGGCAAAGGGAACGCTCAATCAGGTCATCGTCGAGTTTACGGGACAGATTGTTACTACGACCGGACAGGTCGAAAGCCTAGATGCCCAGCCCCAAACAATCACAGCGAACCTCAGCGGTACGTTTTCGCTGGGCGGCCCAGGTGGAGACCTCTTCTCATCTCCCGTTGCCGCAACTGCACAGAAAGACGTCACCAAATTTGATGGCGCTATTGATTTTGCTGACTCTGGTTCTGGGTTTGTGTTTAGCGGCCTGAAGGAGACTCATACAGATACTGTGACCTACACCAACGTTGACGGTGTATTTGACAGTTTTAAGGGCAATGCTGGTGAAGCATTGGATACACCGTTTACCTTCTCCGCGCTGGGCAAGGCCACTGTAGATAGTTCCGCCAACGTGGCTAGCGTCATCATCACTGAGGCTAGTGCGGACGTGTCGGTAATCTATGACTACACCCCCCCAACAACGGATATCCCCGAACCCGGGACACTGGCTGGGTTAGCCCTTGTTAGTGGGGTAATTGCGCTACGCCGAAGATGGATGGCAGCCTGCACCGACCAAACCCAGCTGTCCCCGCGCTGGGCCCCCGTACCAATTACTCAACCAAGAAAGCAGGGCAGGTTTTTGGGCTAACGCTTATCGGATTGTTTCTCCAACTTAGCTTTTCACCCCAGCGGGTGGTCGGCGATCGTCGACCACTCGTTTTTGTCTATAGCAGTCGAAGGGTAGGTAGACCTATGCGGCTGCGTCGAGGGGCTCCAGCGTCAAGGACTTCAGTGCCAGGAACTGTCCCTAGCAACTCGACGAACGCAATATTACTCGTTTTTGCATCAGCTGTATCACCCTCCTAACTTTTAACCGATCATCAGCTTCATCTAAGCTTTACATTTTCTCAAAGCCTCAGCCGAGAAGCGTCTGAGGTATTTTTCCAAGGCTGTAGAGCTGCACTACTGGCACAAAACTTAAACTCAGTCATTCTTGTGCAATATCACATGGAGACGCAGATGTGCAATTTCAAAAGCATCGCTGACGTGCTCTGTGTCCTAACTCGACGCTGATTACAGATAGTATGCCTATAGTCTCTTCATCCATTCAGCGATTGATCTGCCGGTACGGGCTGGGGGTCTGCGGCGGAGTTGTTGTGCTCAGCGGGTCTACGCCAGTCCAGGCTGAGCTGCCGCCCCTCCCGTTACCGGAACCCGCCACCTCAGCACAGTGGATTAGTGGAGGAGCTAATGAGGTTAGTGCCCTGCCCCCCATCTCACCGGACTATCGACTGGGTAGTGGTGACCAGATCGAGATTGAAGTCTTCAACGTACCAGACTACACCGGTAGCTTCGAGGTGTTGTCTGACGGCAGCCTACAGCTGCCTCTGGTTGGGAGGGTCAGCGTTTTTGGCCTGACGTTAACAGAGGCAACCAACAGAATCACACTAGCCTACGGTGAATATATCCGACAACCCTACGTTGATGTTGCTATTGTCCAGACGCGCCCCATTCGATTGGCCGTAGCAGGACAGGTGAACCGCCCAGGAGCCTATGCTTTTGACACGGTAGGGGCAACAACGCCAGTCACCCTGACGCGAGCCTTACAGACCGCCGGGGGGATCACTCAGCTAGCCAACATTCGTGACATTCAGGTGGTCCGAGCAGCTAATCCTAACGCCTCGCCCATCAACGTAGACCTGTGGACGCTGCTGCAGTCCGGAGAACTGACCCAGGATATTACGTTACAGGACGGCGACAGAGTCGTTGTGCCCGAAGCCAGTTCGCTGGAGGCGGCAGAAGCAGCCCGTCTCGCCCGCGCTAACTTTGCACCCGATACGATTGGCGTCTATGTGGTGGGTGCGGTCCAATCGCCAGGACGGGTCCAGGTACCGCTCAACACCCCAATGAATCAGGCCATTCTCTCGGCAGGCGGATTTACCAACCGAGCCGTTGAAGGGTCGGTTGAGCTAGTTCGACTTAACCCAGATGGGTCAGTCATCAAGCAAGAGATCGGCGTAGACTTTGCCCAGGATAGTGACACTGTCGCCAACCCCATCTTGCAAAACAACGACACCATCGTGGTCAGGGAGACCGAGCTAGCCCGGGCCGCTGACACCACTAGCCTGATCAGTTCTCCCCTGTCCCTCATCGTCAACGTGTTAGACCTTCTGTTCTAAGATCTTAACCGGCAGCAATGGTATGAAAGTTCTGCTTCTAGGGCCGACACTCACCCAACAGGGGGGCATGGCCAGTGTCGAAAAGCTAATCCTACGGGTGATGAAGAACCATCCTGACGTGGAGATTGAACATCTCACCACCCACGATGAGGGCACCCCCATCCATCGGTCAGGCGTCTTCCTCACAGCTTTAACACGTTTGCTAGAACGGCTGCTGACCCAGCCGATAGATGTGGTGCACTTACACGTATCGGAGCGGGGATCCATTGTCAGAAGCTGGCTACTCATTGCGATCGCAACGCTGTTCAATACGCCACTGTTGCTACACACCCACGGCTGCGAATTCCATACCTTCTTTGAACAATCTCCTGGCTGGGTTCGGGCACTGACACGGTGGGGTTTCCAGCAGGCAACCCAGGTGATTGTACTGTCACAGAGTTGGGAGACCTACTACCGGGAGCGGTGTCGACTCAGCGCTGATCAAGTACAGGTCCTTTACAATCCTGTAGATGTAGCCCAGACTGTTCCAGACCGCAACACCCGAGGAGGAACAGTCAATGTGTTGTTTGCGGGGCGGGTGGGCCAGCGAAAAGGGGCCTTCGACTTGTTACAGGCCGTCGCTCAACTTTCGCCAGAGACTCGCCGACGGGTTCGGCTGCGGTTGGCCGGGGACGGTGCCATCGAAACGGCACAGCAGCTCAGCAAGACACTGGGACTAAGCCAGCAGGTGGAGATTTTGGGGTGGGTCAGCACATCCGATTTAGCAAGGCTGCTGGCCGAGGCCGACATTTTTGCACTGCCCTCCTACAACGAAGGACTGCCCATGGCTATTTTAGAAGCCATGAGCTGGGGTTTGCCGGTTGTGACCACACCGGTAGGCGGTATTCCAGAAGTGGTGCGATCGCACCACAACGGTTGGCTGGTAAAACCCGGCGATACAACTGCCCTGGCTACGGCTTTAGGGCAACTGGTCCAACACCCCGAGCAGCGGCTCAGCTTGGGCCAAGCCGCCCGCGAGACAGTCCTGCCGTTTGACTTAGAGGTCTACGCCCATCAGCTTTTCGACCTCTACGGTACTCTGCGGCCAGTCAAGTCACCCCCCTACCCTGTCCGACCCGACACCTCTATTTTGCCCATTGACGGCCCAGCCAAGCGCGGCACTCAAACGGGCTAGCCCCGAGCTTCCAATTCCCCTTGAGGTCAACCCTCTAGG
>CAWUKV010000026.1:0-34148 GCA_963923025.1 uncultured bacterium | reverse complement strand
GAACTGGGGATAAAGGATTTGCAATCCTCTGCCTTACCACTTGGCCATGCCGCCGCTGTCGGTTTTCTAATATAGCACCGTGAAGGGCGCAGCGATATCACGTTTACACCGCTAGAATCTGGTCAATCATGCGATTGGCCTGGGACAGGTAGCCCCCGCCGAAGAGATTGAAGTGGTTAACGATGTGATAGAGGTTGTAGACCGTGCGGCGACGCTGGTAACCGGGCGCTAGGGGAAAGGCTGCCTCGTAGGCGTCGTAAAAGGCTTGGGGAAAGCGGCCAAACAGCTCTGTCATCGCCAGGTCGGCCTCACGATCGCCGTAGTACGTGGCCGGGTCCAAAATGACCGGCTCTCCCGACGCCGTTACCGCTGCGTTGCCCGACCATAGGTCACCGTGCAGTAGCGAGGGTATCGGGTCGTGGTTCAGCAATCTCGGTAGCGCATCCAAAAGCGCGTCTGCCTTGGGGAAGCGGCCCCCCTGTCGCCTGCCCAGCTGAAACTGATAGCCCAGCCGCCGCTCCTGAAAAAACCTGACCCAGTCGGTATCCCAATCGTTGAGTTGGGGCGTTGCGCCGATGGTATTCGTGCGATGCCAGCCAAAGCCGCCCCCAAACTCCGGCTCGCTAGTGGTGCGGTGCATCGCGGCAAGCTGCTGCCCCATGGCCGCCCACGCCTCTCGACTGCTGCCGCCTAGAGGCAACCACTCCATCGCAATGTAGGCCGGACCGCCCCCCTCTAACGTGCCGTAGCACAGCGGCTGGGGGATGCGGATAGTCTTGCTCTGATACATCTCCCGCAGGCCCTCGAACTCGGCGGCAAACATATCGACCTTGTGATTCGAGTTGAATTTCACAAAGTAGGACTGGGCACCCTCTGAGACCTGATACGCCTCGTTAATGCAGCCGCCACCAATGGTTCGCCGGTCCCTAATGTGAAAGGGTTGCCCAATGGCCTTGGTAATGGCTTGAGCCAGCAGGTCCCAAAAAATGTCAGTCATGGGGGTTTTAGAACGGGAGGGTCTCGGTCATAACCCTACCGCACCAGCCCCTCAGTTCTCGTCCGGGCGCAGGGTTAAAATACCGTAGGCATCTACCGGCAGGTACTGCTGCACCGCCCGCTGAATGTCGTCTGCATCCACTGCCTGAATCGCTTCAGGATAGTTCAGCGCGTGCTGTACATTGCCGGTCATCGCGTGGTAATAGCCATAGAGCCCCGCCCGGTCGCTGGGCGTTTCACCGCCGAAGACGTAGCGATTGGCCACCTGGGTACGAACGCGGCGCAGCTCATTCGCGGTGACGGGAGCGGTATGGAGTTGGGTAATGTGAGCTGCGATCGCAGCTTCCACAGCCGCTAAATTCTCTGCCGCTAAACTGGCTGAGATATAAAACACCCCCTGCTGACCGTAGGTGATGTTGCTCACCGAAATGCCGTTGACCAGCTTTTGATCCTCGCGCAGGTCATTGACTAAACGAGCCGTCCGTCCCTGGCCCAAAATCGACGCAGCCACATCAAGGGCAAAGGTGTCTTCCATCTGCGCTAGACCCGGCACCCGCCACGACATGATCAACCGCGACTGCTGCAAGCGGCCATCGGTCGCCCGCATCCGCTGAATCTCAGCAAAGGGCGACTCCGTCGTTCGCGTCGGCATCGCCATATCGCTCAGCGACAGCTCTGGAGCCTGCTGTCGGTGCCGCAGCGCCTGATCAAAGCCCTGCTCCACAACTGCCATCAGCTCCTCTACCGGCAGATTGCCCACCGCCACCGCCGTCATATTCTGCGGCTGGTACCAGCGTTGATGAAACCCACGCATCTGGGCTGGGGCCAGGTTCTCAATCACCGTCGCCGGGCCTAACACCGGACGTCGGTAGGGCAACTGGTCAAAACTCAGCTCCATGGACTTTTGGAAAGTTTGCCGCCGGGGGTTATCTTCGGCTCGGCGAATTTCTTCTAGGATGACGGACCTTTCCTGCTCAAAGGCGGTATCGTCCAACAGTGGATTGACCAGTAGCTCAATCTGTAACGGAGCCAGGGCAGCAAAGTCCTTCGGCGCAGTGGTGATGTAGTAGTGGGTGTAGTCCTGACTGGTCGCTGCATTGGTCACCGCGCCGCGCTCTTCAATCAGGCGCTCAAATTCTCCTGTTCGGATACGTGGCGTCCCCTTAAAGATCATGTGCTCTAGAAAGTGAGCCATGCCGTTGATTGCATCTGGCTCGTTGGTGGACCCCACATTTAGCCAAATATTCAGACTCACAGCCTCGGTGGGCATCTGTTCTGCAATAATCGTCAGCCCGTTGGGCAAACGCTTGATGACAGGAGCATGACCAGAGCGACGAGATTCGACAGTAAGCGACATAGACGAAGGTGTAAGTGGGTTTAACGAGAGGCGTAGTTTAACGTAAAGCAGTCTAAAGCTTGAGGAGAATTCGCAGCTTCATGAAAGCAGACCGGTATTGTAGAGTCTGAATCGTTGACACCAGTTGACATCAACGGATTGCGAGTCACGGGCGCTCCATGCTTAGGGGCTAGCGTTACCGAGTGTGGCTCAAGCAAATTGACCAAAGCCCATCTACCGGGAGAAATCTGCATGGGGACCTGGATAAAAGAGACAGATAAAGCTATCTATCTGATGCAGGGCGGATACTACATCTCAAAAGTGAGCAAGTATCCTTCTAAGTCTAATTCAAATGAAAAGGTATTGAATGTCACTGGCCTGCGGTCGTGGTTTACTCGCGCCGACTACCCCCGTGGCATGACCGTCTCTAGCGGCGGGCCAGAGCCTAAACCCATGCCCCGGCGAACCAGCACACCATCGCCGACGCCGTCAGGACCACAGCGGACCAATAGTAACGGTCTACGACTGATCAAGTCCTTCGAAGGGCTACGCCTCAACGCCTACCAAGACGCGGTAGGGGTGTGGACCATCGGTTATGGCACCACTCGCAACGTTCGCCGAGGGATGAGTATCAGCCGCGATCAGGCCGAAAAGTTTTTGCAGAACGATTTAGTGCGGTTTGAAAAAGCCGTCAACGATGCCGTTAAAATCCCCATTAACGACAACCAATTCTCAGCCCTAGTCTCGTTTACCTACAACGTCGGTTCTGGCGCGCTGCGGTCCTCAACCCTGCTCAAAAAGCTAAACAATCGCGACATCAACGGCGCAGCGAACGAGCTACCTCGCTGGAATAAGGCCGGTGGTCGGGTGCTGGCGGGGCTGACTCGACGACGGAACGCTGAGCGAGCACTGTTTCTGGGGCAGGACTATTCAAAGTTTCTGTAGACCGCCCAGAGCATCTAAGGCGTCTAAAACGATCGGTTTCTGGCAGGTTCAAAGTCCTGTAGCTTGGAAAGGCAGTTTACGCTTTCACCATGACGCGACCGCACTTCCCCAATCGACTGGTCCCCTATGCGTTTCTGGCCCCGGCGCTAATCGTGCTGGGCCTGACCGTATTTTGGCCTGCGATTCAGGCCTTTCGCCTTAGCTTCACCGAATATGGTTACGACCTAACACAGCCCCCTGCTTGGGTGGGGCTCAAGAATTTTCAACGGCTGCTGCGGGACGATACCTTTTGGCAGACGCTGCGCAACACGCTGATCTATCTAGTTGGGGTGGTGCCGATTCTCGCGATAGTACCGCTGGGGCTGGCGATCTTGGTCAATCAAAGGCTCAGGGGCATTCGCTGGTTCCGCGTCGCCTACTACACCCCTGTGGTGATTTCGATGGTGGTAGCAGGCATTGCCTGGCGCTGGCTCTACGCCGAGACTGGACTACTTAACCAGCTACTGCAAAGTCTGACAGGAACGGCCATTCGGGTGCCCTGGCTAACCAGCCCTAACTGGGCATTGTTCAGCGTCATGGCCGTCACCGTGTGGAAGGGATTGGGGTACTACATGGTGATTTACCTAGCGGGGCTCCAGGGCATTCCCGGTGAGCTGTACGAGGCGGCGGCTATCGACGGATCAGACAGCTGGCGCAAGCACTGGGACATTACGTTGCCGCTGATGATGCCTTATGTCTTTTTGGTGGCGGTGATCTCTGCGATCGCGGCCACTAAGGTCTTTGAAGAAGTGTTCATCATGACCCAGGGTGGCCCCCGTAGCAGCTCTAAAACTGCCGTCTACTACGTCTATGAGCAGGCCTTCCAAAACCTGGAGATGAGCTATGCCTGCACAGTTGGCCTGAGCCTGTTTCTAATTATTCTGACGCTCTCGTTGATTCGGCTACGATTTACGGGGGGTGAAGGGGCTCAGCCGTTCTAGTTCCAGAGACTTACCCATTCCAGCCCATCAGGCTAGGCTCCCAGTCCAGTTACGCCTTAGACCCAGCGAAAAACTATGCGGAAATGAGCATCTCGGTTTCTACACGAACAGCCTGAGCCTCAACCGCATCAACACCGGGGAAGCAAGACACAATCTGAATTAGGTGCTGTGCCACATCACGAGAGGGGAGTACCCCACTCAACACAATCACCCGCCCTCGCTGATCGACACTCAGAGTTTGTAAAACGCCAATACCCAAAGCCTCACATAAATAGGCCCAGACGCGCTTAGCCAGACCGTAGTAGTCATACTCACCGTCTAAACCGACTCGTTCAGGCGGAATCCGCTTGAACCAGAGCGATGGCTGACTTGGCTCAACCACGGCTGATGCTTGATGACACCCTTGGAGCTGTCCCCTCGTATTCACACTCACGAAGATTACCTCGACAGATTACTAACTGCGCTTTCTCAATTGGCAGACAGCCGCTCACCCTATGTACTCTTCCGGGCAACTGCCTTAAGTCAGGACATTTATCAAAAAATGTTAATAGTCACCTAGCTATTGTGTCAGACTTTTGCTCTTTCATGAAGATTGTATAAAAGAAGCGAAGACTGTTACGTATATTCTGAGACGGTTTGCGAAAAAGTGCAGTGTTCTATGGCACGGTCACCTACTTTTTAAAAACCCTGTTCCAAAAGTAAGAGGGTCTGACCCCACAGGCCTCTGCTCTAGGTTTCTGCCGAATCTGTATCCGAAACTGAAGGGATACGTTGTGAGCTGGGCGCTTGTTTTTTGTGGCAACGACCAGCAGCAAATTCTCTCTTGGCGTTGCTTATGTTGGCTGGGTCAGTAATACCACCGCGTAAGCAGAAATTCCCTCTTCTCGACCGGTTGGCCCAAGTTTTTCGTTCGTCGTCGCTTTAATTCCGACCTGATCGGTGGCGATATTTAAGCGTTGCGCCAGCTGACGCTGCATCGCTGAAATGTGGGGTTTAAGCTTTGGCTTCTCGGCAATGATAACGCTATCGATATTCCCAATTGTCCAGCCACGGCTCTTGACCAATTCATACACCTGATCGAGTAGGCGCTGGCTGTCGGCTCCCTTCCACTGGGGGTCGCTGGGGGGGAAGTAATGCCCTATGTCACCTAGGCTCAGGGCTCCAAGCATGGCATCCATAATGGCGTGGGTGAGTACATCGGCGTCGCTATGACCCAGGAGCCCCAGCGTATGTGGAATCTCGATGCCGCCTAGGATAAGGGGCCGTTCGGGAACCAGGCGATGCATGTCATAGCCGTTGCCAATGCGGATGCTCATAGGCCCAAAAGCGGATATCGCAGATCACACCATGCCTAGTCTAACCTTCGAACGCTCTACCAACATGGGTCTTTGCCCAGCGGATTGAGTGTTTTCCCCTGACCTTTTCTCCCCTGACCTTTTCTCCCCTGGCCTACTGTCCTACATGCTAGACCGCCGAATCAAGGCTGTAGACTCGCTGAGCCTATTACTCCTCTGACGCAGAATCACCCTCTGACACCCCCCCTCCAGCGGACGAGTCCTGCTGCTGCCAGCGGGCGTAGAGGTCCGGACGTCGTTGCTGGGTCCGAGCCAGCTGCTGCATCCGTCGCCAGCGCGCGATCGCACCATGATCCCCGGAACGCAATACGGGCGGGACCGACTGACCGCGAAAGGTTTCAGGCCGGGTGTAGTGGGGATAGTCGAGCAGCCCGTCTTCAAAGCTGTCGTGGACCAGTGATGCCGTTTTCCCGACCGTTCCCGGCAGCAGCCGCACCACGCCGTTGATCAGTGTCAGTGCGGGAATATCGCCCGTGGTCAAGACAAAATCCCCCAGGGACACTTCTTCGGTCACCACCTCGATAATCCGCTCGTCAATGCCCTCGTAGTGACCACAGATCAACACTAGCTGAGCCTGCTGGGTCCAGCGGTGGAAGTGGGACTGGGTCATGGGCTGCCCCTGGGGCGTCAGCAGAATGACTTGCCGTGGCGACAGGACCGGGAGCGATTCAATCGCTTCCATCACCGGCGCAACCTTCATCACCATACCGGCCCCACCCCCATAGGGTTCGTCGTCTACCTTGCGATGCTTATCGTGGGTAAAGTCTCTAGGATTTGTAACCTGAACCTGGGCAATGCCCTTTTGCAGGGCCTTGCCGATCAGCCCCGACTGCAGTGGCGAGGTGTAGAAGTCGGGAAACAGGCTGATAACATCGAAACGCATAGGTGCTCAGGTCCAGATAAGACCAAAAATGAAACGCTTAGAATGGGACACTGAAATCGGGCCATAAATCTACCGGAACGAGCCCGTCAAAACCGGTAAGCGGCTTTCCCCTGGCCCTATGGACTAGACGCCGACCCCGTCTTGTCTATAAAATCTGCGGGAATTCGCCATCTATCATGCAACAACTAGACACTATTCGAGCTGTGGATCGAGGGATACCGACGACAACTGCCTCTGTTTTGATCATCGGTGGCGCTGAGGATAAGGTCCACGGTCGAGAAATTTTGCAGGCTTTCTTTGATGCGGCAGGCGGGCAAGAGGCCCGGCTGGCTATTTTGCCCTGCGCGTCTCGGGAGCCTGCCATCATTTCGGAGCGCTATCGCCGCATCTTTACCGACATGGGGGCAGCGCGCATCGAAATCCTTGATATTCGCGATCGCACCCAAGGCGAAGACCCCACCTGGCAGCACTACATTGCCGAAAGTACGGGTGTCTTTATGACCGGCGGCGACCAGGTGCGCCTCTGTGGGCTAATTGCCGATACGCCCCTGATTGCTCAGGTGCGGCAGCAGGCCCAGCTGGGTCAGATTACCCTGGCCGGGACCAGCGCCGGGGCCGCCGTCATGGGCGAACACATGATTGCCGGGGGTGGCAGCGGCGAGTCTCCCAACCGATCCCTGGTGGACATGGCCACTGGGTTAGGGATCGTGCCCGAGCTGATTGTCGATCAGCACTTCCACAACCGTAACCGGATGGCTCGACTGCTGAGCGCGATCTCGATGCAACCCGACCGCTTAGGGATTGGCATTGACGAGGATACCTGCATCCGACTCTTCACTGACGGGCGTTTTCGCGTCATTGGCAAGGGCGCAGTGACCGTTGTAGACCCCAGCGAAGCCACTTACACCAATCAGCCCGACATTGGCCCAACCGATCCGCTCTGCCTCCATCACGCCAAGGTTCATCTGCTGGTCCACGGAGATGAATACAACATTAAGTATCGAAAGCTACTATCACCGGACGCTTAACTCTGTAATTTTGCCCAAGCAGCACATTCCACAGTCACTATCCGATTGGGTCCATAAGATGGGGGCATAAGGGGGGGTCTCCCCTTTTAACATTCCTAATCTCTAGGGTAAGTATTGAGTCACCAAGCCTGTCAGACTCTCCCTTTGGAGGATTGCACAATGCCACCCGCATTGCCTATCCTTAAGGGTCATAGCCGTAGTCTGTTTTTCTGGAACTTTTTCTTCGCAAAAAGATAAACGAACGCCGGCTGCGGATAGCTAGATCATGGGTTCGCTGTTCAACTGTCACATTGCCCACTCCCCAACGACACGCCCAAAGATTACAGGCCACAAAACTACAGGCCACAAAACTGCATGCTCCACAGACCCGCCGCTTGTTACTGCCCGTGTTAGTGCCTATCTGCTCTCTCTGGAAATCCTAACTCCCCTTCCAGCAGAATCGTCCTCATCTCCTGTCTAGAGCCGCCGTTGGGCGCAGCGGTTAGCCCCAAAGACACACGCGCAAAACCCAAGGAATCCACACACACTGATTAAGCGACGACATGAAAATTCTGAAGACGCTGACGCTGAGAGGTCCCAACTATTGGAGCATTCGCCACACTAAGCTGATCGTGATTCGGCTTGACCTCGCAGAACTTAAGGACCGCCCGTCCAACGAGATTCCCGACTTCTACGAAGGGCTCAAGACCACGCTGCCGTCCCTATACGACCACTTTTGCTCGCCAGGGCGTCACGGCGGGTTTCTAGAGCGCGTGCAGGAAGGCACCTACCTGGGCCACATCGTCGAACACGTTGCCCTAGAGTTGCAAACTCTGGCAGGCATGCCGGTCGGCTTTGGCCGCACCCGTTCCACCGCAGAAGACGGCGTTTACCAAGTGGTATTTGAGTACGAAAATGAGCAGGCTGGCCGCTACGCCGCCCGTGCTGCCGTGCGCCTGTGCAGCGGCTTGGTCGAAACCGGCACCTATCCAGATGCGGAACTGGAGCAGGACCTGGCCGATCTGCGGCGGCTACGTCTAGAAGCCGCGTTAGGACCTAGCACCGAAACTATCATCAAGGAAGCTGAAAGCCGAGGCATTCCCTGGCATAACATCCCAGCCCGGGCCATGATTCAGCTGGGTCACGGGGTCTACCAACAGCGGATTCAGGCCACCCTTAGCAGCAAAACCAGCCTGCTAGGTGTGGAACTGGCCTGTGACAAGGAAGCGACCAAGCAAATTCTGGCTGACAGCGGCGTCCCGGTACCGCGCGGTACGGTGGTCGACTACCCCGATGAGCTGGCGGACGCCATCGATGCAGTCGGGGGCTACCCCATCGTGGTCAAGCCTCTAAACGGCAATCATGGTCGGGGTATTACCCTCAACATTGAAGATTGGGACAGCGCCGAAGCAGCCTACGATGCGGCCAGAGACGTCTCACGCAGCGTCATCATCGAGCGCTATTACCGAGGCCGAGACCATCGAATTTTGGTCATTGATGGTCAGGTGGTGGCCGTATCGGAGCGGGTACCGGCCCACGTCGTTGGTGATGGGCATTCAACCATTGAAGTGCTGATTGACCAGGCCAACCGCGACCCGAGACGGGGCGACGGGCATGACAACGTACTGACCAAAATTGAGGTCGACCGGACCTCCTGGGAGCTGTTAGACCAACAGGGTTACGCCCTAGACTCGGTGCTACCTGAGAACGAGGTGTGTTACCTGAGAGCCACGGCCAATTTGAGCACGGGCGGCATTGCCATCGACCGCACCGATGAAATTCATCCGTACAACATCTGGTTGGCGCAGCGCATTGCCAAGATCATTGGACTCGACATCGCAGGCATCGACGTGGTCACCGAAGACATCACCCAGCCGCTCCGGGATATTGACGGGGTCGTGGTCGAAGTCAATGCAGCCCCGGGTCTGCGGATGCACTTCTCCCCCAGCGAGGGGATTGCCCGGAACGTGGCTGAACCCATCATCAATATGCTATTCCCGGCAGGCGCGCCCAGCCGCGTTCCAATTGTGGCGATTACCGGGACCAACGGTAAAACCACAACCACCCGCCTGACCGCACATATTTTCAAACAGACGCAAAAGGTCGTGGGCTACACCACCACCGACGGCATCTACATTGGAGATTATTTGGCCGAAGCAGGCGACACCACGGGCCCCCAGAGTGCGCAGGTGATTTTGCAGGACCCCACCGTTGAGGTGGCCGTACTGGAGACAGCTCGGGGCGGCATTCTCCGCTCGGGCTTGGCCTTTGGAAGCTGCGATGTGGGGGTCGTGCTTAACGTAGCCGCTGACCACATGGGCCTGGGCGATATCAACACGCTGGATCAGATGGCCCATCTCAAGAGTGTGGTGGCGGAAACGGCCCGCCCCAATGGCTACGCCGTGTTAAACGCTGATGATCCGCTCGTGGCCGAAATGGCCGATCGCGTCAAAGCCCAAATTGCCTACTTCTCAATGAATGCAGACAACGCACTGGTCAAACAGCACACGGAAGCTGGTGGGCTGGCGGCGGTTTACGAAAACGGCTACCTGACGATTCTCAAGGGTGACTGGATCTTGCGCATCGATACCGCCAAGAACCTGCCGCTGACGATGGGCGGACGGGCCCCGTTCATGATTGCCAACGCCCTAGCGGCAAGTCTAGCGGCCTTTAGCCAGGGCATCAGCATCGATCTGATTCGGCAGGCGCTGGTCAGCTTCGAAGCCTCGGCGTCACAGACACCGGGTCGCATGAACCTGTTCAACCTGGGCCGCTACCATGCTCTGGTGGACTACGCCCACAACCCTGCCAGCTACAAGGCCCTGTCAGAATTTGTGAAAAACTGGCCGGGTCCCTGTCTGGGCGTAGTCGGTGCGCCCGGCGATCGCCGCAACGAAGATTTTCTGACCCTGGGTCAGCTTTCTGCCGAGATGTTTGATCGGGTCATCGTGAAAGAAGATGACGATACTCGCGGGCGCGATCGCGGCGAGGTCGCCGAGGCCATTGCCAAGGGCCTGGCGTCAGCTCAGGGCAACCTAACCTACGAACTCATCCTCGACGAGACCACCGCCATTCAAACCGCGCTAGATCAGGCCCCTGACCAGGGCCTCGTGGTGATTTTACCGGAGAGCGTCAGCCGCGCCATTCAGCTGATCGAAGCCCGTAACCCAGTTTCACTCAGCCCCACCACGCCAGCGACCAGCGAGGTAGCTCTCCCCGTCTAGAAAAAACGGACTAAACGTCGGCTCAGAGGTCAGATTAGGCTAAGGTTTCTACCTTCTGACTTCTACCTTCTGACTTCTGACTTCTGACTTCTGGCGTTCGCTCTATCCCTCAGCCTCCAAAGCGCGAGTCACTACCCGCAGCCGGTTGGTGATATCGCCCTCCAGCGTTTTCTGCTCCAGGCTGCGGGCAAGGGAGAGTGCCTGCCGATACGCTAGCTGCGCCTCCGGCAGCTCATCTATTGCGCTGTAGTAAATGCCGAGGTAGCGCAGGTTCACCAACTGCTGCCATTCACTCTCAGAACGGTTAACCAAGGCAATACGCTCGTCCAGGTAATAACGCATCTGCGGCCAGTCGGCGCGGTCAATGTAGACGTCGATTAGACCGTTGAGGGCATGCAGCTGAGTGCTGTCGGAGTTGCCTAAGTCTCGGCTGAGCCGCAGTGCTAGCCGGTAGGCCCCCAGCGCCCGACCATCTTCGCCATTGGCCCGGTAGGCATCGCCCAGATTGTTATTGGTGTTGGCCTGGCCGATCTGGTCACCGACTCGCGCCCGCAGGTTGCCCGCCGCCACAAAAAAGTCGATGGCCGCGCTGTAGTCTCCCTGCACGTTCGAGACCAGTCCCAGATTGCTGAGCGACAGGCCCATACCTTCGAAATCTTCTACGCTTTGAGCGACCGCCAGTCCCTCTTCGTAGGCAACCAAGGCCGAGTCTAACAGTCCCCGCTGTAGCCGCAGGGTGCCAAGGGTATTCCAGGCGTAGATTTGGTCCTGAAAATTGGCATTGTCACGAGCAATCGAAAGCTGGCGTCGCACGGCCGTTTCGGCCTCATCGTAAAGGCCCAGTAGGCTGTAGGCCTGGGCCATATTTTCGTAGGCGGTCCCCATGCCAATGCGATCGCCAACGTCGTAGTACAGCTCAATCGCCTGTTCCCAGGCCCGAATGGCTGACTCGTACTGGCCTCCAGCGGCGAGCTGTCGCCCCAGCCGCAGCAGCTGGTCTGCCACATCCCGCGCCTGGGTCAGCTCTGAACTACTCACCGGCTGACGCAGTTGCTCCTCCAGGCCGGGAGTTTGAGCCCAGGCTGGCCCAACGGCGAGTACTGCACTGACGACAGCTAACATCAACCCACAGCGGCGGCCAGCGGCTCGACCCAGGGTGGCACTGTTGCCCCTACCACCCGTGGCTTTAGGTCTGTCAGACTGCCGAACCAATCGGGATTGGTCGAGCGGTGAAACAGGTCGCGAAACAGATCCTAGAAAGCTGGACAGGGCACGATTCAGCATGGCAATAAAGATTGGATCAGGCGTCAGGATTAGGGAGCGGCTGTCCCGTCGCTGGGCTCAGGTCCAGACCCGAAAGGTCGAGCAGGTCGGACAGATCGTCATCCGGGCGTTGGGTGGGCGCATCCGCTGCAAAATAGATTGCCCGAATATCTTCTGGAAGTGCGCTTTCTAGCAGACGGTAAGCCTGAGTTAGCTGCTGGCGAACCTGCTCGGGAGAGATCCGAGTCCCTTCGGCCTGCAGGTAGGCAGCAATACGAGTGTCACTCCAGTGGAATGTCTGGGCCATTAGCACCATCAGTCGATGGGTGGGGTTGAGCTGATCGAGAGAGCGGCTGACGTAGCACCATAGCGGCGGCGAGGCATCGCTTAGCGAGTAGTGGATATTCTCTACCTCGGGCAAGTCAGTTTGGTTAATACAGGCCGCAGTAATGTTGACCAGCCAGCCCTGTAGGGAAAACCCACCGGCATCGTCAGGTAGCTCAATACCGCTCAGTTCGTTGAGAATGTGTCGCCAGGTCAGCGCAAACATGTAGTCTGCCTGAACCGGAGACCGGGCTGAATGACGAATCAGCGAGTACACGACCGGGCTGTAGCGGCAAAAGAGCGCAGTAAAGTAGCGCCCCTGCTCGGGCTGCTGCTGCAGGCGTTGAACTAAGGCATAGTCGCTCTGCTCAAATAGCGCCTTGACCACCGCGTGGTCGCATTCTGGAAAATTAGGAATATCCACCCTTCCGTCCCTTGTTTGCTGGCCTGGTCTACTGGCCCTTTGGCAGGTCTGCGTCATCAAATAGCCTTCACTATGGGTCACCTTATGCACCCTGTCAACTACCACACCAGTCAACATTTGCCAAGGGGAGGCCGCCCAATTCTAGCTTGATGAGTAGATTTGATAAGTAGAGCAGGCGTATCAGCGGCTAGGGCTAGGGATAGCAGCCCCGATACCCCAGTAACGGCTTGCTAAACTAACAGAGGGGAACGTCATTCTCAGAGCAGTTGCCCAACCTCGGCGGAATACCGATAAAATCCTCTGAAGAAGAAAACACGGCCAGCGCTGGCTCAGCCGACATTGGCTTCTCCTCAAACGCCGCCCACGATTTAGAGTCTCAATCCACAGGTTTCAATGCGTTTTAGTCTACTGGCCTCAATCTGGCAGGGGTTACCCCTCGACAGCCTGTTTTCGACGCAGGGCGTCATGGTCATGCTGTTGGTGGCCTATGCCGGAGCCATGTGGATGTTCCTTACCAGCGCCCCCAAGGTCCATACCGTGATGGTGTCCGACCTAGAAAACGCTCGCCAGCTTTACGAAGGCATGCTGGGCCTATCGACAGCGGAAGTGCCGCTGCACTACTACTACAACTACGAGCAAACCTTGGGCACCGCGGGGCTAGATCCGATGTACATGTCCTCTAATTTGGGTGGTTCTAGCGATCTCACCTACAGCAGCCCCGACGGCCTCTGGTACCAGCTCAAGAAAAATACTCAGCTCCACGTCATTACCGGGGCTAGTCTGGGACACAACAACCGGCAGCGCCACGTTTGTTTTGACCACGACTGCCTGGAGTACCTGCTGATGCAGGTGCAAACACGCGGCCTCCGCCACAAAATTCGCCGCGATCGCCCGTTGAACTTTTTGGTCAAAGACTACGACGGCAAGGTCATCGAGATGGCCGAGATCTCAAACTAGGTCCACAAACTAGAGCCCGATGAAAGCGCCAAGTGATGAGGGAGCACCTTTCATGTCACTTGGCGCTTTTACTGTTTTTCTTGAAGCTTTTTCACGTTCTTTGACGGGTCTAGAGTGCACGCTTGGGCTGCCGTTATTGTGGTTGGGCGGCTCGGGTTTAACTGCGTATTTTTGGCCCTGCGGCGGACGGCATTTTTGTTTTTTAGTTTCCAATACACATTATTTTTTAGGGGTGGATGCCCCCTTGACAAACGCATAAGAAAAACCCCAGAGGGGTGCTCTGGGGTTTGGAATCAGGGTGCATCTACCAATCCACCATCCTCGAGAAAAGTCAATTTCTCCGGATATGCGAAGTAACTTTATCGAGTCTTCAAACTTTCCTCAGAGAAAACAACCATTTAGTAAATCAACCCCAAAATCCTTCACGCCGCTTAGGTAGTTCTTCTCAACACTGGCCTGTTGTTTTGGCTACGCTGCTGTAGCTCCCCCGATAGCTATAGCCCTTCGCTTCACCTCCTTCCTCCTATGACCTCAGCTGTGCCCCAGTCTTCACCTTCTCCAACCTCGAGTCATTCAGATCCCTGCCGGGTTCACATCGTTGGGGCTGGGCCGGGCGCACCGGACCTGATCACGCTGCGGGGTCATCGGCTACTGAGTCAGGCAGATGTGGTGCTCTATGCCAACTCGCTGGTGCCCACCGGGCTACTAGCCGATATTCGCCCAGAGGCAGAGCGGATTGGTACGGCCAATTTGACCCTGGAAGCAATTGTGGCGCTCATGGTCGACCGGGCGCGATCGCACCAGTCGGTGGTCCGCCTGCACGATGGCGACCCCAGCTTATACAGCGCCCTATACGAGCAGGGTCGAGCACTAGCCGAGGCTGACATTCCCTTCGATGTCGTCCCGGGCGTCAGCGCCTTTCAAGCGGCGGCAGCAGCCCTGCAAACGGAGCTGACCGTACCGCAGCTCGTACAGAGCATCATTCTCACCCGCATCAGTGGACGAACGCAGGTGCCCGATACTGAGGAGCTGGGCAGCTTAGCCGCTCACCGCGCCAGCCTATGCCTTTACCTGAGCGCCCGCCACGTTGAGAACGCCCAAGCCCGACTGCTGGAGCATTACCCGTCGGACCTGCCCATCGCCATCTGCTACCGAGTGGGCTGGCCCGACGAAAGAATTTGGCAGGTGCCGCTGTCGGAGATGGCCGCTAAGACACGGGCTGAAAAATTGATCCGCACAACGCTCTATCTCATCAGTCCGGCGCTTCAGGCCCACCAATCCTCCCCGCAAGCAAACGATGCAACCCGTTCGCGGCTATATGCGCCCAGTCACGACCATTTGTTCCGTCCCCGCCCTCAGCCTTACACAACGGCCTAGAACCCCAGCCTCAAACTCTCCGGATTCGCCTGAGCCAAATCTGAAGACTCAGAAGATAGATGGGCAAACTAGAACGGACATGCCCCGGTAGCGCCCGCGCCCAGCGTCCCACATCCTTGCCCAGCGCTAATGCCCAGCGCCAATCCCCCTAAGGTTCTGCATCACACGTCGTCCGTTGTTCGGCCCCTAGAACGGTGGGACCGTGTTCCTGTTGTTCCCCCGATGCCCGCAAGGCTCCTAAGGCCTTAGGTGGAAGCGCGGATGCGGCCAAGCGCCACTGCCGCTGGAGCCGAAGATTTCTTCGAGATTTCATCCCCCATCAACTTCTATTCATGGGAATTTCAAGTCTTTGACGGGCTTTTTACCTAGTCTTGTGAAGAGGGTTGAGGTTGTCCGCTGGTGACCAGCAGCCGGACAGGTTCTTTGTTTTAAGCCTTTGTTGATCAAACTGCTATGAATTCTTTTAAGCATCAGGCTGTAGCGGGTTTCCGCCGATGGCTGACGGTCGCAGTAGCCGCACTACTGTGTATTGCAATTGTTATTTATCAACGGCCAGCGGTCGCCCATCGCCCCCACGATGTGGTGATTGGAGTCGAGCTATCGCCGACCTATGCCCAGGACCAAACGGCCGTCATCATTGTTCGTAACAACCTCTTTAAAACGGAAGACGGGGGTAACCGTTGGCGGCGACTGGTCAACGGTATTGGTACGCTCTATCAGTTCACCGACCTGACCCAAGACACGGTAACGGGCCAAACGCTACTCGCCAGTACGACAGGCGGCAGCGTTTACCGCTCAACCGACGGTGGGGAGACCTGGACGGCCATCGACACGGGACTTGAGGCGGTCGAGCGGCTCGAGTGGGTTGAGCTGCTGCCCGGTCAGACCACCCTGGCGCTAGCCGCCTCGGCGGACGGTGAGCTCTATCGCACCACCGACGCCCAAGGCTGGACCGCTGTCATGGCTGCCAGTGACCCGCTATCCGCGTTTGCCACAGCCACCGATGGAACACTCTGGGTGGGGGACATGACGGGGCAACTGTACCGTTCAGCGGATGACGGCGGTACCTGGGAACCGTCGATGCGCGTCGCTGAGGACAGCATCAGCGCGATCGCAGCTCTACCAGACGGGACGCTTTACGTGGGTACGGCCTTCAACGGCGTGTTTGAGGTCAATCCAGCATCGAACCAGTCCACTGCTCTTAATCAGGGCTTGTCAGACCTGTGGGTGCAAGACCTTAAGGCCATTCCAGGAACAGATGCTGGATTAATGGCCCTGACTTGGCATCAGGGCACGGCCATTTCTAACAACCGGGGACAGAGCTGGACGTTGTCAAACGAGGGCATTGTCAAAGACCAACAAGCCGACGAATTCAACGAGACCCATTTTCATAAGCTGGCGTTCTCAGGGACCTACGATCAGGATTCGACGGTGTGGATTGGAGCCTTCAACGGCCTGGCCACCAGCGACAACGGCGGGCAGAGCTGGCAGCGGATTGACACGCTCGACCGCGACACGGTGATCGCGATGGATATTTCACCGAACTACGCGGATGACGGGACGATTGCGATCGCAACCTACGTGGGCAAGGTGATGATGAGCCGCGACGGCGGTGACACCTGGGACCTGACCATGAACGGGATCGAGGTCCCCCGACTGAACGGCGGCTACAAAGATCGCTACCAGGACCCCCGTCGATTTTTTGATGTGGCCTTCTCCCCCACCTACGCCGAGGACGACACCCTATTTGTCGGCCTGCTGTGGACCAAGTTTTTGCAGTCCAGCAACGGTGGCACGTCTTGGGCACTGCGAGGACTCGACCAAGAACTGCGGGGCCTCACCTTTGCCATCTCCCCTGACTTTGCCAACGATGGCACAGCGTTTGTCTCCAATCAAAAGGGCAAGGTCTACCGCTCTACCGATAGCGGTGAGTCTTGGCAGTCAATTTCTGAGATGCCCTGGGAAAACGGCAACGACAACCCCTCTCTAGTCATCTCCCCTAGCTTCCCTCAAGACCAAACGCTGTTTGGCGTTGGGGCTGCTGGTGTGTATCGCTCGACCGACGCAGGGGAGTCCTGGACATCCTCAACCGAGGGCGGCAACATTGACACCCTGGGTATGCTGAAGCTGGCGATTTCGCCCAACTACAGCGCTGATCAGACGGTCTATTTAGGGTCAACCGCCGGTCTGTATCAAACAACTGACAGCGGGGACAGCTGGCAGCTTGTAGATGGGTTTGCCGATCAGACTATCGAAGCCGTTGCCGTTTCGCCTGACTACGCCAACGATCAAACCGTCATGGCCAGCGTGCGCGGCAGCGGCCTGTTCAAGAGCACCGATGCCAGTCAAAGCTTCACGGCCATTGGCGATGCCTCGCTGCCCTTCTCGATGATGTACACGGTGCCCGCATCGGGTCGTCCTCTGCAGTTCTCGCCCAACTACGCCAACGACCAGACGCTGTTTGGCTTTGGTGCAGCAGATCGAGAAATTTACCGCTCCATTGATGGCGGGAATACCTGGGACGCGATTCCGTTCCCCGACTTAGATGAAAATGCACCGATTGGCCTCCTGACCCACGCCCAAATCGCCTTGGGCGTATATTGGACCCGCATCGTCAAGATCGGCGCATTTGCGGCGCTCATTGGCGGGTTTGCCTGGTTACTGATCCGGCTACCGCTGTCGCGCTGGCCCGTAGGTCGAGTGCGGCTGCTGATCTGCGCAGTGGGTGTCCTGGCGGCGGTGGGCTGGGTGGCCTTTGAGCGGGTGGTGGCCAATCATCTGTCTGCTGAGAACGGCTTCCTGGTCTGTCTTGGATTTGCCGCCGTGTCTTGGGCCATCACCAGCCCGTGGTTCTATCGCCGCTTCGTGGGCGAAGCTACAGCTGAGTCACTGGCCTTTGTGCGGATTGTCACCGGCTTTTCGCTAGTGGTGATGACCCTATTCCTGGAAGACCTGCCCAGTAGTGCCCTACTGCCAGTCGAAATCCGCCAGCCGATGGGTCTGATTGAGTACCTGTATGCCATTCCCGGCTTCGAGGAATTCACGCGTAGTCAGGCTGCGCTACAGGGATTTGAGTGGATTACAGCGCTGGTGCTGATTGCCGGCATGGTCGGGTTCTTGACCCGTTGGACACTGCCCGTGGGTGCCATCTTCTACATTGTGCTGGGCGGCATTTTGCGGCAGTACACGTGGTTTTACCACACCGGCCTAATTCCGGCCTATCTGATGCTGGCACTGGCCTTTACGCCCTGCGCCGATGGCCTATCGGTGGACCGTTGGCTGCGACAGCGCCAGGGCAAACCGGTGGTTGCCAATACCCAAAGCAGCCCAGTTTATGGCTGGTCGCGCTACGCCTGCTGGACAATTCTGGCAATTGCCTACGTGCAGGCGGGACTGAGTAAGATTCGCGGCGGTGGCCTGTTCTGGTGGGACCCGGAGAATCTAAAGGCCAAGGTACTCGCAACAACGCTAGAGCCACTGCAAAGCGACTGGACCATTGCCCTCGATCTCGTCCAGGCTCCGAGCGCGTTCTTCGCCATGTTGGGCATTGTCGGCCTATTCGGTGAACTCACCTACGGCCTGGTGCTGTTCTCCCGCTGGGCCCGGCTGACGCTACCCGCGCTGATGGCCTCGGTTCACATCGGCATCCTGTTTTTGCAGAATATTCTGTTCCTAGACCTGGTCTTTGTGCAGATACTCTTCTACGACTACACCGAGATGCGCGAAGCGGTGCAGCGCTGGGCCGACAAGCGGGGCTGGATTAACCGCCAACCGCCAACAGAGTCCCCCCTTGACAGCCATGACCCAGCACTACCGGCAGCGCTACGCGAAAATCGGCGACCTAAGTTCAAGTACGCCATTATCGTCTCGGTACTGGTTACCGGCATGGCCTTCATTTGGGTAAAGCATCGGGAGTACTACCCCTTTACAGCGCTACAGATGTTCTCGGGCCGCAACGATACAGGCATCATTGGCTATAACCGACTGATTGCCCACTACGACTCGGGCGAGGTCGCCCAGGTCACCCCCAACACGTTCATCTATCCACCGATGAATACACGCTATCGCGGCACCTTCCGCGACTGCCACGCCGAAGATCCCCTGGCGGTAACTCGCTGCAATAAGCTGCTTCAGGCCTTTGGGGATGTCTACAACCCAGATGCGCCGGAGGGCGAAAAGATTACCAAGTTCGAGGTACAGGCTTGGGTGTGGAACTATCGCGAAAATCCGACCGATGAGGATCATGGGGAACTCCAAACCAGTCACGAGTACCCGGTGATTCCGACCGCGTCTGAGGCAGCGACACAGGCACAGCTATAGGACAACGACAGTGCAAGAACGCCGCGGGCGACGGGAGACTCGTCGCCCGCGATTAGGTCTATCGGCAAAGCAGTGAGGATAGGGGCGATGGATAGAGCTCTACTTGGGTTAAGCGGCTTAGGGACGCGCGTATGGCAGAGATTAGGCCCAGGCAATCGACGGGTGCGATCGCACCGACTCGGGCTACTTGCGATCGCAACCCTCTTCCTCACCGTGGGCGTTTGGATCAGCCCACTCAACCGACCCGCCCTGGCCCACGACCCCCACGATGTGGTCATTCGTGTCCTGACCTCACCCCAGTACAGCCAGGACCAAACGGTCACTGCGCTAATCCGCAGCATTTTGTACAAATCGACCGACGGCGGCGATAGCTGGACTCGCATTGTCAACGGTTTGGATAACCAGGCCAACTTTACGGATCTGGCTCAAACGCCTGAAGCGTCTTACCTGATCTCGCCCCTCGACGGGGTATACGTCTCGACCGATGGCGATGCCACCTGGGCCAAAAGCAACACAGGGCTGGCCCAGTCCCACATCACCCAGATTGCCGCTGCCGGATCTGCTGCACTGGTCGCTGACGACGAGGACAGGGTGTATTACCGGGCGTCGCTCGACCAGCCCTGGAAGCCGGTGCTGGGTACCGATAGTGCAGTCAGCGCTATGACCATTCAAACCCTCCCCGACGGCACCCACGGCCCCGCTGCTGCGGGCACCGATACCGGCCAGCTCTACACCACGACCGACCAAGCGACCTGGGTAACCGCGGCCCAGCTGCCGAGCAGCATCACGGGTCTGAGCGTGCAAGACAGCACCATCTGGATCAGCACTGCTATAGACGGGGTCTGGCGCTCCACCGATGGGGGCAAGTCTATAGAAGATGTTAGCGAAACACTAGCAGACAAGCAGGTCGAGTCGGTCACACAGCAGCATGGCCAGGTCCTAGCAACCACCTGGTACGAAGGCACCTTCCGCTGGGAGCCCGAAACAGAAACCTGGCAGCCCCTCAACCAGGGCCAGCTGCAAAATGAGCAGGCCGACAAGTTTGAAGAATCGCATTTTCGCAACATTGCCCTGTCCGACCAGTTTGACCAGGACGGCACCGCCTTTGTCAGCGGCTTTGGCGGGCTCTTTAAGACCACAGACGGGGGCCAGAGCTGGCGCGAATTGGAGACTCTATCTAACGGCATTGTGATTGGCCTAGATGTATCGCCCAACTACGCTAACGACCAGACCCTAGCAATCGTAAACTACGTGGGCGAAGCCTACCGCAGCACGGACGGTGGCCAAACCTGGCAGGCCCTGAGCCAAGGGCTAGAGATTCCACGATTTAACCGATCCTTAGAGCCCGTCAACCTCGATCAAGAGCCGCGTCGGTTCTATCACATGGCATTTTCGCCCGACTATGCCAAAGAACAGACGATCTTTGCCAGCATGCTCTGGCAGCATCTACCCCGCTATGTCGGACAGCGGTGGCAGGTGATCACTAGTCCTACAATGGTGCGCAGCCCGGCCTTGGCCCCTTCGCCCAATATTGCCAACGACGGCACCGTGTTTGCCGTGACCCAGCGGGGACCGGTGTTGCGATCGCGCAACCGGGGCCGCAGCTACGAAACTATCAGCGACATTGGTGCTCAGCCAGGCAATGAATCGCCGTCTGTCGCTATTTCCCCCGCCTTTGCCCAGGACCAGACCCTATTTGCCACCGGCACTGGCGGCGTTTACAAATCCACCGACGGCGGGCAAACCTGGCAGTCGCCTAACAACCAGCCGCTGGCCAGCCGGGCGACCCTGCGTCTGGCAATATCGCCCAACTACGCACAGGACCAGACCGTGCTAGTCGGCTCCAGCGGCGGGCTATTTGGCAGTCAGGACGGCGGAGTCACCTGGCAGGCCATCCCACTAGAGACAGCTGGAGCAGCGTCTACCAGCGGCACGCCCAATGACGAGACGCCCGAAGAAAAGACGGTAATCGAAGCCGTGGCCTTTTCTCCTGACTACGCTAACGATGGTGTTTACCTGGTCAGCTTGCGGGGGCGAGGTCTCCTCAAAACCGCAGACCGAGGTCAGACCTTCTTACCCGGGGGTGACCCCACCCTACCCTTGGCAATTCCGAACAACTTTGAAACCTCGTCGATGCCCCTGGTGTTCTCACCTAACTACGCCGAGGACCAGACAATTTTTGGCTTCGGGGCTGCCGACGCAGCGGTCTTTAAGTCCATTGACGGGGGCGCAACCTGGTCAACGCTCCCGATCGAGCGGGCTCCAATCTTTGAAAGCTATCGTCAACAGCAGTATTCACTACCGCAAACCGTCTCGCTCGCCCTGGTGGTCTATCGCAACCGGCTAATACAGCTGGGGGCGGTTCTTCTGGCAGGCGTTCTTGGCTATGGACTCGCGAGCTATCTGCGACTGGAGAAGCTGATGTCGCTCAACCGCAGGCTAGTCAGATTCGGTACAGCAGGCGCTGCCATGCTGGCCGCTGTCGCGGCAGTGAAGCTGTTGTGGTAACTACCTAGGATCCAGTAGCATACGCGACCCCGCACAACGCCCTAGAATAAGGGACGACTGAGGGGCAACGGCCCCCATTTCTAACCGCGCTATGCTCGACCTCAACACTGCCTGGCTCCTGGCCTGTGCCGGACTCGTCTTTTTGATGCAGCCGGGCTTTATGTGCATCGAGTCAGGACTGACCCGCTCAAAAAACAACATCAACGTTGCAGTCAAAAACTTGGCCGACATCAGCGTGTCGGTTTTACTCTATTGGGCCTTTGGCTATGCCCTGATGTTCGGGAGTTCTGTCAGTGGTTGGTGGGGGACAACGGGCTTCAGTCTCAATCTAGAAACCTCACCCGAGCAGGCCGCCTTCTTTGTCTTTCAGGCCATGTTCTGCGGCACCGCCGCAACCATCGTGTCCGGCGCAGTGGCTGAGCGGCTGAAGTTTGCGGGCTATCTCATAATTTCCCTGATGATTTCAGGGTTAATTTACCCCCTGTACGGCCACTGGGTCTGGGGCGGGTATGGTGGCGGAACGGCTGGCTGGCTGGCACAGATCGGCTTTGTCGATTTTGCCGGTACCACGGTGGTTCATAGCGTCGGGGGCTGGGTGTCGCTGGCGGCCCTGCTGATTTTGGGGCCCCGGGTCGGGCGGTTCGATGACCATGGCAAACCGATTCGCTTCAACAGCTCTAACCTGCCCTTCTCGGTACTGGGGGTGATGCTGCTGTGGGTGGGCTGGTTGGGCTTCAACGGCGGCAGCACCTTTGAGCTCAACAACCAGATTCCCGGCATTATCCTCAATACGCTGTTGGCCGGAGCGGCGGGCATGGCCATGGGAACGGCGCTGGGCTGGTGGCGCTACAAGCTGCCAGAAGTTGACTTTTTGCTCAACGGGTCCATTGCTGGACTGGTGGCGATTACGGCCTGCTGCCATGCCGTGTCCACTCAGGAGGCTGTGCTGGTTGGGGCGATTGGCGGTCTCGTATCGGTGATTGGCGTAGATTTTCTGGAAAGTCACGGCATTGATGACGGGGTCAACGCGATCGCACTGCACGCCATTGTGGGTGCCTGGGGCACCGTGGCCGTGGCACTATTTGGGGATCCGGCAGTGCTGGATACCGGGCTCGGGCGGTTCAACCAGCTACTGGTTCAGCTCTTGGGTACGGGCATCTGCTTTGCCTGGGCCTTTGGGCTCAGCTTTGGGCTGCTGTGGCTGGTCAACCGCGTCTATGCCCTGCGGGTCTCGCCCAAGGACGAAGACATGGGCCTCAACGTTAGTGAGCACAAAGCCCAAACCGAGACCTACGCGCTGTTTCGCGTGATGGACGAGCAGGCCAAAACCCAGGACTTTGGCCTACGCGTGCCCGAGGAGCCTTTTACAGAGGTGGGCAAAATCGCCTATCGCTACAACCAGGTGATGGGCTCGCTCGAAGAAAAGGCCGATCAACTCCAGCACCTCAATCGGGAACTGGCAACCACCGTGGCCGAGCGCAATGCCGAAATCGTCGAGCGCAAACGAGCGGAGCAAGAAGTCCGGTTACTGCTGAATATCAGTCAGGTGGTCAGTACTGCCCCCGACTTTGAAACGGCATTGGCCTCTGCCCTGCGTCAGGTTTGTCAAAACACGGGCTGGTCTTACGGCGAGCTATGGATGCCCAACGAGGCACACAGCCAGATTGACTGTAGCCAAATTTATTTCTTTGACGAACGCGATCTCACCCCTGCCGACATCGCCGTTTTCCAGGCTTTTAGACAGCAAACCGAGGGCCTGCACCTAGCGTCCGGTGAAGGTTTACCAGGGAAGGTGTGGCAGCAGAACCAGCCTCAGTGGATTCAGAACCTGAGTCAGGAAAATGGGTTCATCCGCAGCGATATTGCCCATCGGTGTGGCTTCACAAGTGCTGTGGGTGTACCCATCGAGAACCCATTTACTGCCCGTAGCCTAGCCACGGGGCAAGCCGACCAAATTTTGGCGGTGATGCTATTTATGATCCCCACCGAGCGCGTTCAGCAGGAGGATGCTCGGCTAGTCAAGTTAATCACTGGCGTGGCGGCCCAGCTGGGTACGGTACTCCAGCAGAAGCTGGCCGAGGATGTATTGCGCGAGAAAAACGACACACTGGCCGAAACCCTCGACCAGCTTCAGTCGGCCCAGCAGCAACTGGTCGAGTCCGAAAAAATGGCCGCACTGGGTCAACTGGTGGCCGGGATCGCCCACGAAATTAACACGCCCCTGGGGGCGATTCATTCGGCAGGGCAGCATATCGATGAGTTTTTCGAACAGCAGATTCCGGAGCTGCCTGACTTCTTTCAGGCGATGACGCCCGAGCAGCAGGTCGGGTTTGAATGGGTGCTGGCGCGATCTCAAACGGCCGAGCCACTGTCGGGTCGCGCCCGCCGTCAGCGTCGCAAGGCCCTCACTGCCAGCCTAGAATCGCAGGGCATCGCCCGCGCCAATAGTCTGGCCAATAGCCTGATCGACATGGGCCTTTACGAAGAGATTGACGAGCTTTATCCGCTCCTTCATCAGCCCGATGGCGAACAGTGGCTTAATACTGTTAATCAGTTCACAGCTCTACATCGCAGCGCCCGTAACATTACCGTCGCTTCACAGAAGGCTGAAAAAATTGTCTTCGCATTGAAAACTTTTGCACATGAGAACCAGCAAGGTGAGAAGATAAACATCAACATCCTAGACGGCATCGAAACCGTACTCACGCTCTATCACAACCAGATTAAATATGGTGTAACGGTAGAACGTAACTACGGCGACCTTCCTCCCATTTGGTGCTACTTTGATGAGCTGAACCAGGTATGGACTAACCTCATCCATAACGGCCTGCAAGCAATGGATAACCGCGGCACACTCAAGATCCATGCAACTACCGTGGCCGATCAGGTCCAAGTTGCCATTACCGATAGCGGCAGCGGCATTCCGCCATCGGTACAGGACAAAATCTTCCAGCCTTTTTTCACGACTAAGCCCCCGGGGGAAGGCAGCGGCCTGGGCTTAGACATTGTGCGGCGCATCGTTGAAAAGCATCAGGGCACCATCACAGTGACGTCAATCCCAGGTGAAACAACGTTCACCGTGACGCTACCCATCGAGACAGGACCAACGCCCTAGAGCAGCCTACGCTGAGACCGAATAGAATTCGGCAAAAGTGCGTAGGGTCAATAGGCGATCCACTGTCATCATCGATGAACACTTACGATAACGAGGTGGATAATTCTTCGGCTAGCTATGTCTAATCTGGTGCTCCTCTGCGTTGACGACGAACCGATCATCCGAGACAGCCTGCTACAGCAACTGAAGGGCGCCTTTCGGGGCGAATACGACTGCGAAACCGCAGCCAATGCGGCTGAGGCGCTAGAAGTTATTGAAGACGTCGTGGAGGAAGGAGGTGACCTAGTCGTAATCGTATCGGACTGGCTCATGCCCGGCATGAAGGGCGATGAGTTCTTAGTGCAGGTCCATCAAAAGCATCCTAACGTGGTCAAAATCATGCTGACGGGGCAGGCTGACGAGTCAGCCATCACCCGTGCCCAAACCGAGGCCAATTTGCATGCCTACCTGCCTAAACCCTGGAAAAAAGAAGACCTGATTGATGCCATCCAAGCCGGACTGGAACAAATCACATGAAGCCTACCGTTCTATGCATAGACGATGATCCCACCATTCTTGATAGCCTGCAGTACGAGCTGTCTTCGGTACTCCTGGACGACTACGAGCTAGAGACCGCCGCAGGTGGAGAAGAAGCCCTAGACCTGATGGGCGAACTGCTGGAAGAAGATTGCCCGATTGCCCTGGTCGTCTCGGACTACATCATGCCGGATGTGCGCGGTGACGAGGTGCTTCAGCACCTGCATGAGGTCTCCCCTCAGACGCTCAAGATTATGCTGACCGGGCAGGCCACCCTCGAAGGCGTCACCAACGCGGTGAACCGAGCCAAACTGTACTGCTACATTGCCAAACCCTGGAAACCCGAGGAGCTGCGCAACATTATCGAAGAGGCACTGGTGCGCTACGACCAGGCCCAGCGACTGGAAGAGTACAATCGCACTTTGGAAGCCGCCCTGGTAGAGCGCAATCGGGCATTGACCGAAATCTACAGCACGCTGGAGGCCACAGAGGGGCAGCTGGTGCGCTCCGAAAAAATGGCGCTACTGGGGCAGTTGATGGCGGGCATTGCCCACGAGATCAACACACCACTGGGTGCGATCGCGGCTTCTAGCAGCAATGCCATTTCTGCCTTCGATTCTGCCTACCAGCTCCTCAAGCAGGTCATGCCCCCCGGAGACATGGCCCTTCAAAATGCGTTTTTTGACCTGGTTGACCGGGCATTACTGGCGCTACTCGACAACACTCGCCTGCCCTCCCGCGAAAAGCGCCAGTACCGACGGGCGCTGACCCATACACTAACCCAGCAAGGCATTGAAGCCGGTGCCGAGATTGCCGATCAGCTGGTCGACATGCGTATTTACCAGACATGGCCGGGGGTAATGCCCCTGCTGCAAGCAGCGGACGCAGATCGCTGGATCGCGATGGCTTACCACATGACACAGCTCCGACGCAGCGGGCAAAACATTGCCCTCTCGGCCCAACGCGCTACCAAGATCGTCACTGCCCTCAAAACCTACGCCCACTTCGACCATCAGGGCAACAAAACGACCGTCTATGTACAGCACGGACTGGAAACGGTGCTTGACTTATACCACAATCAAATCAAGCAGGGCATTGAAATTATTCGTAACTACGACGAATTACCGCCGATACTAGCCCACCCCGACGAGCTGATCCAGCTGTGGAGTAACCTCATCCAAAATGCCCTACAAGCGATGGGACATGCAGGCGTACTAACTGTAACGGCTCACACGAAAGATCAGACCATCATCGTGGTCATTGCCGACAATGGCCCCGGCATTCCACCCGAGCTGCAGGAACGAATTTTTCAGCCGTTTTTCACCACAAAACCTATGGGTGAAGGCAGTGGCCTGGGTCTAGACATTGTGCAAAAAATTATCGAAAAGCACGATGGACAGATTGCCGTGGCATCTCAACCCGGCAATACTCAGTTCACCGTATCGCTACCTTTGGGCAACGCCTAGTTAGAGCCCTTACCCAAAGGTTGTGCCGTTCCAGCCCCACATGGCACCTTTAGCATCCACAAACTCTATGTAGGTCCGGTTCGTCGGCACACCCAGCGCCGCCTGTACCTTACTACAAAAGTCCTGACTCATGGCCTGGGTTTTGGCTCCGCCCATGGTACCAACGCTCTTGATTGCGATAAAGCAGGTGGGGTCGGTAGTACCGGCAAAGGTCATCGGCACGCCAGGGTTAAATGCGGTCATCACGTAAGACTCAGGCTTGCCCAGGTGCTTCGCCAAGCTAGCAGAGAGATCTTTTAGCAGGTCTTCGACCACGCCTTTGGCCGGGCTATCGATGGAGGTTTGAACGGTAATTAGAGGCATCGTTATTTCAAGAGATTATCTTTTTGTTAGGGTGAGCGTCTCGCTCGCCCAGCCACGGGCAGCCAAGATGGCTACCCTACAGGGGTCATCTAAATTAAGCATGAAAGAGCGGCTAAGCTGCACATCCGATTTGAGCCCAACGTCCTATCCGCCGTAATTCCAGCCGGTGCTCTCTAGCAGGAGCGGATCGCCCTCTCGGTGGACGCCAGCGCCAACAACTTCGCCAACAAAAACGGTGTGGTCGCCATGCTCGACGCTGCCGACGACCCGGCATTCAACATAACCAAGAGAATCCTTAATCACCGGACAGCCGGTTTCTTCGCCAGGGTAAAACTCAATCTCTTCAAACTTGTTACCGACGCGACGCAGCGGCCTAAAGAAATTCTGCGCCATGTCCTTTTGGCCCGCTTCTAGCACGCTCAGGGCAAATACGCCGCTGCTCTTGACCATGGCGTGGGAGGTGGAGTCGGCTTTGATGCAGTTCACCACTAGCGGCGGCGTAAATGAGGCCTGCATGACCCAGCTAGCAGTGAACCCATTGACATCCTCGCCATCCTTAACGCCGCAAATGTAGAGCCCGTGGGGAATTTTGCGTAGGATGATTTTCTTGGCCTGTTCGTCCATAATGCAGCGGTGAATAAGTTACACAGGCCAGTGTATAGCAAGTTTCAATTGCATTGATCTTGCGCCTCGCTTGGCCTGCTGTTCTGTTGAGTTCTTGCCGACATCGAACGAGTCAAGTCAAGCGAGAGATGCGATATCCAGGCCGAGGGAGGCCCGATAATCAGACGGATCTGCCTGTCAGGCATCCACCCATTCAGGCATCCACCCATTCAGACATCCACCCATTCAGACATCTACCCCGTTTTTACACCCGAGCAATCCCCGCATCCCTGGCAGATTGCTGTACTGCTGCCGCCACAGTTGTAGCCACGCGGGGGTCAAAGACGGAGGGGACAATATTCGTAGCCGACAGCTCACCCGGGGGGATGAGGTTGGCAATCGCCCCCGCCGCCCGCACAAACATTTCTGTTGTAATCGCTGTAGCGCGACAGTCCATTGCCCCTCGTAGCATACCGGGAAAGGCTAGCACGTTGTTGATTTGGTTAGGGTAGTCGCTACGCCCGGTGGCCATCACTGCTACCTGGTCTTTAATGAGCTCGGGTTGAATCTCGGGAACCGGATTCGCCATCGCAAATACAATCGGCTGCGGTGCCATAGACTGCACCATCTCCGGCGTCACAACGCCTGGTGCGCTGACGCCCATAAACACGTCTGCGCCCACCATTGCCCCAGCAAGGGAGCCGGAACCGTCTACGGCAAACTCTTTTTTACGCTCGTTCAGATCACTGCGACTGTGGCTGATAATGCCTTTGGAGTCGCAGACTTTAATATCTTGCACGCCTGCTTTTTTAAAGAGTCGCGCCATTGCCAGTCCTGCTGCCCCGGCCCCGTTAATAACCAGACGAATGTGGTGAATGTCTTTTTTGACCACTTTTAGCGCGTTGGTTAGTGCCGCTAAAGAGACAATGGCTGTGCCGTGTTGATCATCGTGGAAGATAGGAATATCAAGCGCGTCTTGAAGTCTTGCCTCAATCTCAAAGCAGCGAGGAGCACTGATGTCCTCTAAGTTGACACCGCCAAAGACGGGGGCAATACGTCTTACCGTTTCGACAATCTCGTCCGTATCTTGTGTGTTCAGACAAATAGGGAAAGCATCGAGTCCTGCAAACGCTTTGAACAGCATGGCTTTACCCTCCATGACGGGCAGTGCGCCTTCCGGTCCCAAATTGCCCAGCCCTAGCACCGCACTGCCGTCGGTGACAATCGCCACCGTATTGGCCTTGATGGTCAGGTCATAGACCCGCTCGGGGTGCCTGGCAATTTCTGAGCAGACCCGGCCCACGCCAGGGGTGTAGGCCATTGCCAGATCGTCCTGCCGAGTCAGGCCAATCTTAGGCTCCATACGAATCTTGCCACCCTGGTGTAGGGCAAAGGTGCGGTCGGTAACCTGTAAGACTTCGACCGCGTCTAACCCCTGTAAGCTATTCACAATGGTTTCGGCATGGTCGGTGCTGGCCGCATCGACAGAAATGTCGCGCACCATTTGGTACCGGGTACGCTCGACCACGTCCACATCGCCCAGGTTGCCGCCCGCCGCACCAATCGCCTGGATCACCTTGGCAAGCTGCCCGGCCTGGTTGGGCACCCTCAAGCGGATCGTTACACTGTAACTGGGGTTAGGCGTTAGGCTGACCATAGCGTTCTAGGCAATTGCATGTCTGGGACCTACAAATGGTACGCTGCGGCGACCCTCCTGATCGACGGCTATCTAACCGATTGATGAGATCAGGGGCGATGGTCTTCTACACCGGCTTTGTGCTCGCGTCTCTTCCGACTTCCGACTTCCGACTTCTGAACTCTCAACCTATGCCCAGTCTCTACGCCGAAATCGAAATCAACGCCGCCCCCAACCAGGTTTGGGACGCGCTGGTGCGTAAAGAAAACTGGCGCTATTGGAACACGTTTTTGTACGACACTGACCCCAATCTCAAGTTTGTGGTGGGTCGTGAGGTGTTCTTGGGGCTACAGCGGCTAGAGGGGGACGAAATTACCGAATTTCAGCCGGTGATCACCGTTGTGCGACCGGATATGTGTCTGCGCTGGGTCTCGCGCATCCCTGGACTGCGCAGCGAACACAGCTTTGAACTGCGCGAAACCGCGCCTGGCCGCACCCGTTACCTGCACCGCGATAACTTTTCTGGCGTGCTGTCTAGCATGCTACTACCCTTTGTGCGTCAGGATGAGCGGCTGGGGCTACGGCGGATGGCCGACCAGCTGAAGCGCTATGTGGAACGTGGCGGACGTCCACCAGACAACTATCAGCAGGACTACTACGACCCGTACGGTCGGGACCCGTATTACCCTGACGACCGGCGCTACCCGCCGCAGGACTATTCAGACCGACGTTATCCGCCACAGGATTATCCGGACCGTCGCCGTCCAGCACCTCGGTATCGGGATGACGACCGGCGCTATCCGCCAGAGGACTATCCTCGGCGGGATTATCCCCCGCAAGATTATCCGCCTAGGGACTATCCGCCGGACTATGGGGACGATGATCGGCGAGGGCGAGGCGACAGGTATTAAGGATGTGGGGTTTCGCCAGGTCCTGAACGATGCTGCTAATACAAAGATTCTGGTTGCGCAACGCCAACCTACAGGATGCTGCTCTGTTGTAATGACCACAGCATGTCAGGGGCGAGCGTGATAACCTACATCTAAGGTATTTTGGTCGCGAAGGGATAAAACGGAATGGGCACGCAATCCGCAGCAAAAACGGTCTTTCTTCTGCTGTCGCTGGTGGGCTGGCTGGGGGTGGGTGCTACGCTGATTTACCTCAGCCCCTGGATGATTAATCTGGCGACCGGATCTGACACGACGGCCACCTGGCTGGAAACGCTGGGGCGCAGCGGCTATAGCCCAACTTGGGGCATCCAAACCGGTAGCCTGGACCTAGCGCTGACGATACTGCTTAACGTGGTGTGGTATACCCAGCTTGAGAAGAAGTTTGAAGGCAAGACCGAGAAGTAGATAGAGTCTGTTTCCTACTGACGGACTGCCACTACTGGAGCAGCAGCACTGCGGCGGTTGCCAGCATTGCGAGTCCCGCAACGATATTCAGCCATCGCCTAATGCGAATATTGTCTAACCAGCGTCTAGCTCGGTGGGCAGCGTAGGCGTAGCCGACTTTAGAGCCGCCGACTGCCATCAGTGCCGCTGCCATCAGCCCAACGATGCCTCTCCACGAGGCTTGGCTCAGGTCAACATATGCAGGGAGAAAGCTGACGTAGAACAGCAATGCTTTGGGGTCGCCCAACGTAATGGCTAGCCCCCCAATGAAGTCTGAAGCGAGCGATTGGGGGGCCCTGTCCTCTAGCTGAATAGCAGCGGGCCGTGACCGGAGAAGCTGCACACCTAGCCAAATCAGATAGGCGCTGCCCAGGTATCGCAGCAGGACAAATAGGAGCGTGATCTGGGTGGCAGCCATCGCAAGTCCTCGAGTCACCAACCCAATCAGCACCAGATCGCCCACCGCCAGTCCCGCCGTCATGACCAGCCCCGGCACCAGCCCAGACGACAGCGTCCGCGCCACCACTGCTACGACGCTTGGTCCGGGCACCACCGCAAGCGCGAACATGGCCACAAACAGCGCCAGGGCAGCGGTTAATGTCATAGATTTAGGTCGAGATTAGGTCAAAATCAGCCATCAAAGTAGCTGCGTAGTCGCACAGTGTAGTTGCGCAGCGCCACATCTACAATCGGTGTTGCTAATACATCGAACAGCGCCATCACGAGCTGGTGAGCAGGCTGGTAGTGCTGGGGTGACCAAAACTCGAAGTGGTTAACGGTAAAGGTGTCGCTCCACAGCAGGCCCTTACCAATGACACCGTCGCGGCCTGGACTGCACCAGTTGTCGTTGTACTGAATCAGCGTGTCGTTGCAGACCTGATAGAGGTGCTGGGCGTTGCTGGGGGCGACCGTCAACGTTTTGAGGCTGGGAGTACGAGATGAGATCGCCTCCTTTACCGTCTGAAGCTGAATCTCCAGCGTCGTGCCCCCGGTCTGCCGGTACACCGTCCAGCAGGACGGAGCGAGAAAGGCAGGCCAAAACCGAATCTCAAACAGATAATCTTCCTGATTCATTTTGTAGGCTGAACCGGGACCAGCTTGAACAGCAGCGTAAAGTAAATCTCCCGAAGCAGAAACGGCAGCTTGGTCTGCCAAGAGCGGTATCGGGTGGTCGGGGTAGCCGAGGTGACCGCCTCCATACCTAGGGCGTTGGCAATCAGCTGACTGCGGTGCAGGTGTAGCGGGTCCGACACAATTACGGCGGTCTCTAAACCGCTAGCCGACATCAGCGCTTGAGCCTCAGCCAAATTCTGCGGGGTGGTTTTCGATGTTGTCTCAATCAGAATGTCGCCCGCGGGGACGCCTTGGGTCTCGGCATAGGTTGCCCCCACCTCAGACTCTGCCTGGGTATCGCCCGCACCAATGCCGCCTGTAAACAGCAGATATTCAACAACATCCTGCTGATGTAGCGCGATACCGTGGTTCAACCGGGCCTGAAAGACGGGGGTCGGTCGGTCATTACTGACGGCAGCGCCCAGGACAATAGCGCAATCAAACTGTCCAGCCATCAGCGTTTTGGGAAAAGTCAGGATCCTGACACCCACAGCCATGGGCGTCAGCAGTACTGCCGCTAGCAGACCGATGACCATCCACCGAATGTGCGTCATCTCATCCTCCGTAGCGGCTGGGTTAGGCTACCCGTCAAGTGGCAGGAAATCCAGAGACAGCGTCGTGGACAACAGTTGAGTGGCGAGTCCCAAACAATATCCCCTAATCGGCCCATAGCATCTGTCAGGGTAAGACGGCTATCATAAGGGGGCGTTGATATTTCTTCACAATGACGGCGACCCAAGAGACAGCGACTCCAGAGATAGATTCACCCAACCCTGAATCGTCCCCAACCGGGTCCAACCGTCTTAAGCACTTCATCGAACAGCGAATTTTGCTGGGTCAGCCGCTCACTACAGAGCTGACGGCAATTTTGCTGGTGTACTTTGTCCAGGGGATTCTGGGCCTGTCGCGGCTGGCGGTGAGCTTTTTCTTAAAGGATGAGCTGGCGCTGTCTCCAGCGGAGGTGGCGGCGCTGACGGGCATTGCCAGTCTACCTTGGACGATTAAGCCGCTGTTTGGCTTTCTGTCGGATGGACTGCCGCTGTTTCGCTACCGACGTCGGCCCTATCTCATCCTTTCCGGAGTGCTGGGGGCGGCGGCTTGGGTGGCGCTGGCAACGGTGGTCAACTCTGGGGCCTGGGCCACCGCAATGATTTTGCTGTCGTCGGCGTCGGTTGCGATCGCAGATGTCATTGCAGATTCTCTAGTGGTCGAACGCGCCCGGGTCGAATCTCAGGCGGAGGCAGGCACGCTCCAGTCCCTATCTTGGGGGGCGTCAGCCTTTGGTGGTCTGCTGACGGCGTACCTGGGGGGCCTGCTGCTGGAGTTTACCAGTACCCGCATGGTCTTTGGCATCACGGCGCTGTTTCCGCTGATCGTTTCGGCGGTAGCTTGGCTGATTGCTGAGCAGCCAGTAACAGATAATTCTGGCTTCACGGTGGTCAAGCACCAGCTGAAGCAGCTCAAGGGTGCCATTAGCCAAAAGGCGATCTGGATGCCCGCACTGTTTCTATTTTTGTGGCAGGCGACTCCGAGTGCCGACTCTGCCTTTTTCTTCTTTACGACCAATGACCTGCACTTTGAGCCAGAGTTTCTGGGCCGGGTGCGGCTGATTACTAGCATCGCGGCGCTGGTGGGCATTTGGGTCTTTCAGCGGTTTCTAAAAACGGTACCGTTTCGGGTGATCTTTGGCTGGTCTACCGTGCTTTCTGCGGTGTTTGGCCTGAGTACGCTGCTGCTGGTGACCCATGCCAACCGCAGTCTGGGCATTGACGACCACTGGTTTAGCCTGGGGGACAGCGCCATTCTCACGGTGATGGGTGAAATTGCCTTTATGCCGGTGCTGGTGCTGTCGGCCCGGCTGTGCCCAACCGGGGTCGAGGCGACGCTGTTTGCATTGCTAATGTCGATTTTGAACCTGGCGGGACTGGTGTCTCACGAGCTGGGGGCGTTGTTGACCCATTGGCTGCATGTGACAGAAACGAATTTTGAGAACCTGTGGCTGCTGGTGACGATTACCAACTTGACCACACTGCTACCGCTGCC